>JABBOW010000075.1 GCA_012927595.1 Cellulomonas sp. | reverse complement strand
CGCGGACCGCGAGGCCCGCCGAGCCGTGGCGCTCGAAGAGCGCCGACTGCGGCTTCAGCACCGCGACATGGCCGCCGACGGCGTCGAGCACGGTGCACGTGAACTCGCGCAGGCCGCTCGCGTCGTCGGGCAGGCCCCACGCGGCGAGCAGCGACGGGTGCGGGTCGATGCCCACGCAGAGCGGTCCGTGGGCCTCCATGGCCGCTGCGAGCCGCGCTCCGAAGGTCGTCATGGCTCCCCCGCGCCGGCCCGATCCCTCGGCGCTCATGCACCCTCCCGAGCGGCCCGACGCACGGCGGCCGCAGCGTTGTGCTCCTGGAGGCTCGTGACCGAGAACGGGCCCGCCAGCGTGGCCTCGATGCCCTGCACGGCCGCACCCAGCTGCTGCACTGTCGTCACGATCGCCTTGTCGGCCGCGGTCGTCGCGGCACGGATGGCGTAGCCGTCGCGGCGACCGCCCTGGCCTGACGGGGTGTTGACGACGATGTCGACCTTGCCGTCGGTGATGAGATCGACGATGGTCGGCTCGCCTCCCGGCCCGACGCCACGGGAGTACTTGCGCACCGTCCGTGACGCGATGCCGCTGCGGCGCAGGACCACGGCGGTGCCCTCGGTCGCGAGGATCTTGAACCCGAGCTCGACCAGCCGCTTGACCGGGAACACGATCGAGCGCTTGTCGCGGTCGGCGACCGAGATGAACGCGGTACCCGATGTCGGCAACCCCCCGAACGCGGCGGCCTGCGACTTGGCGAAGGCTGTCGGGAAGTCGACGTCGAGCCCCATGACCTCACCCGTCGAGCGCATCTCCGGACCAAGGACGGTGTCGACGACGATGCCCTCGGAGGTCCGGAACCGCATGAACGGCAGGACCGCCTCCTTGACGGCGATCGGCGCATCCAGGTCGAGCGCGCTCGCGTCCTGGACGGGCAGGATGCCCGCAGCGCGCAGCTCGGCGATCGTGCGACCCACCATGATCAGCGCGGCGGCCTTGGCGAGCGGCACGCCGGTCGCCTTCGAGACAAACGGCACGGTGCGGGACGCGCGCGGGTTCGCCTCCAGCACGTAGAGCACGTCCGAGACAAGCGCGAACTGGATGTTGATCAGCCCCCGGACCCCCACTCCCTGCGCGATGGCCTCGGTGGACCGGCGGATGCGTTCGAGCTCAGACACCGAGAGCGTCACCGGCGGCAGCACGCACGCGGAGTCGCCCGAGTGGATCCCGGCCTCCTCGATGTGTTCCATGACACCACCGAGGAACATCTCGGTGCCGTCGTACAGCGCGTCGACGTCGATCTCGATCGCGTCGTCGAGGAAGCGGTCGATGAGCAGCGGAGGGAGTGCACCGGCACGGCCCGTGTGGTCGACAGCCGCCTCGAGCGCGCGCTCGACGTACTCGGTGAGCTGTCCGTCGTCGTACACGATCTCCATGCCGCGTCCACCGAGCACGTAGGACGGTCGCACCAGGACCGGGAACCCGATGAGCTGCGCGGTCTCGCGCGCCTGGGCGAGCGTCGTCGCGGTGCCGAAGGCCGGCGCCGGAAGGCCTGCGGTGGCGAGCACCTGGCCGAACACGCCACGGTCCTCGGCCGAGTTGATCGCCTCGGGCGACGTGCCGAGGATGGGCAGACCCGCATCGGCGAGCCGCTGTGCGAGCGAGAGCGGCGTCTGGCCCCCGAGCTGCACGATGATGCCCGCGACCGGGCCGGCGGCGAGCTCGGCCGCGTAGACCTCGAGCACGTCCTCAAAGGTCAGTGGCTCGAAATAGAGCCGGTCGGCCGTGTCGTAGTCGGTCGAGACGGTCTCGGGGTTGCAGTTGACCATGACGGTCTCGAACTCGCCCTTGAGTGCCTCGGCGGCGTGGACGCAGGAGTAGTCGAACTCGATGCCCTGACCGATCCGGTTCGGCCCGGAGCCGAGGATGATGACGGCGGGCCGTTCCCGGGGTGCGACCTCGTTCTCCTCGTCGTATGACGAGTAGTGATACGGCGTGTGCGCCTCGAACTCGGCGGCGCAGGTGTCGACAGTCTTGTACACCGGCCGCACACCGAGCGCCCAGCGCGCGTTGCGCACCGCATCCTCGGTGGTCCCGCGCAGCGACGCGACCTGCGCGTCCGAGAGACCGTGCCGCTTGGCGCGCCTGAGCACGTCGCGCGACAGCGACGGCGCCGCGGCGGTCGCCGCGGCGACCTCGTTGACGAGGACGATCTGGTCGAGGAACCACGGGTCGATCCCCGTGAGCTCGTAGATGTCCTCGACGCTCGCGCCGGTCCGCAGGACCTGCTGGACGTCGATGAGCCGGTGCTCGGTCGGGCGTGAGACGGTCGCCGCGAGCTCTTCGGGAACGTCGCCGTCCCAGTGGAAGACGGACCCCTTCTTGTCGATCGAACGCAGCGCCTTGCCGAGCGCCTCGGTGAAGTTGCGACCGATCGCCATGGCCTCGCCCACCGACTTCATGGTGGTCGTCAGCGTGTCGTCGGCGGCGGGGAACTTCTCGAAGGCGAACCGCGGGACCTTGACGACCACGTAGTCGAGCGTGGGCTCGAACGACGCGGGCGTCGAGCCGGTGATGTCGTTGGGGATCTCGTCGAGCGTGTAGCCGATCGCCAGCCGCGCGGCAATCTTCGCGATGGGGAACCCGGTCGCCTTCGAGGCGAGCGCGGATGAGCGGGACACGCGCGGGTTCATCTCGATGACCACGATGCGCCCGGTGTCGGGGTGAACGGCGAACTGGATGTTGCACCCGCCGGTGTCGACCCCCACCTCGCGGATCACGGCGATGGCGATGTCACGCAGCCGCTGGTACTCGCGGTCTGTCAGTGTCAGCGCCGGGGCGACCGTGACGGAGTCGCCCGTGTGCACCCCCACCGGGTCGACGTTCTCGATCGAGCACACGACGACGACGTTGTCGGCCTTGTCGCGCATGAGCTCGAGCTCGAACTCCTTCCAGCCGATGATCGACTCCTCGAGGAGGACCTCGGTCGTCGGCGAGTGGTGCAGGCCCTGGCCGACGATGCGGCGCAGGTCACGCTCGTTGTACGCGATACCCGAGCCGAGCCCGCCCATGGTGAACGACGGCCGCACGACCATCGGGTACCCGAGCACGTCGGCCCCGGCCACTGCCTCGTCGATCGTGTGGATGATCTCCGACCGGGCGCTCTCTGCCCCGCACTTCGCGACGACCTCCTTGAACTGCTGGCGGTCCTCGCCCTTCTGGATCGCCGCGATATTGGCACCGATGAGCTCGACGCCGTACTTCTCGAGCACACCCGCAGCGTCGAGCGCGATGGCGGCGTTGAGCGCCGTCTGCCCTCCCAGGGTCGCCAGGACCGCGTCGGGGCGTTCCTTCGCGATGATCGACGTCAGCACGTCGGTCGTGATCGGTTCGACGTAGGTCGCGTCGGCGAACTCGGGGTCCGTCATGATCGTGGCCGGGTTGGAGTTGAGGAGGATCACGCGGATCCCCTCCTCCGCCAGGACCCGGCAGGCCTGCGTGCCCGAGTAGTCGAACTCGCACGCCTGCCCGATCACGATCGGGCCGGAGCCGATGACGAGGACGCTGGTGATGTCAGTTCGGCGCGGCATCAGGCGTCAGCGCCCTTCGTGGTCGGCAGGTCCGGCGTCGCGCCGGCCCCCTGCATCAGCTCGAGGAAGCGGTCGAAGAGGTACGCGGCGTCGTGGGGGCCCGCGGCGGCCTCCGGGTGGTACTGCACCGAGAAGGCCGGCAGATCGAGGGCCGCGAGGCCCTCGACGACGTCGTCGTTCAAATCGACGTGCGAGACGACCACACGCCCGTAGCGCCCACCGTCGTACGGCGCGACCGATGCACCTTCGAGCGGCACGTCGACCGCGAATCCGTGGTTGTGCGCGGTGATCTCGACCTTGCCGGTGGCGCGGTCGACGACCGGCTGGTTCACCCCCCGGTGGCCATAGGCAAGCTTGTAGGTGCCGTAGCCGAGCGCGCGCCCGAGGATCTGGTTGCCGTAGCAGATGCCGAAGAACGGGATCTTGCGGTCCAGGACCTTCCGCAGCAGCTCGACCTCGTGCGTCGCGGCCGCCGGATCACCCGGGCCGTTCGAGAAGAAGACACCGTCCGGCGTGCAGGCGAGCACGTCTTCGATCGTCGAGCGGGACGGGAGCACATGCACCCGGATGCCGCGCTCGGCGAGCCGCTGCGGCGTCATCGCCTTGATGCCCAGGTCGAGCGCCGCGACCACAGCGACGGGCTCGGCGAGGGTCGAACCGTCCGGCGCGAGCGCATCGACCACGTAGGCAGCCTTGGTCGAGACCTCGCCCGCCAGGTCGGCGCCCTGCATCGCGGGTGCGGCGAGCACGCTCGCGCGCAGCTCGTCGTCGGAGCGACGGCCGCCCGCGGCCACATGCAGTGCGTCGCCCGAGAAGATGCCCGCTCGCATGACGCCCCGCTCGCGCAGGTGTCGGGTAAGCGCTCGGGTGTCGATCCCGGAGATCCCGACGATGCCCTGCGCGACGAGGTCGTCGTCCAGGGCTCGCCGCGACCGCCAGCTCGACGCGAGCCGTGCGGGATCACGGACGACGTACCCGGCGACCCAGATGCGGGCCGACTCGGAGTCCTCGTCGTTCACGCCGGTGTTCCCGATGTGCGGCGCCGTCATGACGACGATCTGCCGGTGGTAGCTCGGGTCGGTCAGCGTCTCCTGGTAGCCGGTCATGCCGGTGTTGAAGACGATCTCCCCGACAGTCGCTCCGGTGGCACCGTACGCCTCGCCGGCGAAGGTCCGACCGTCCTCGAGGATCAGGACTGCGGCAGTCATGACTGCTCCTTCGTGGTCGCGCGTCCGGCCGGCGATGGCGGTTCGGCGATCAGGGTCGTAGCCGCAACCAGGAGCCGCGGACGGTCGGCGGAGTGGCGCAGGTGCAGACCCGTGTCGAGGCCGCGCCCGTCCGTCGGCCCAGCGAACCAGGTGAGCACGACGATTCCGTCGCGTCCGACGAACTTCCCCGCGATGCCGCTCGTCGTGCCGACGGCACGGAGCGAGGCGGCGGGCACGAACACATCGCTCGCCCCGATCCGAGTGATGCGTACCCCGGCGTCAAAGACCTGCACGACGGCGGCGCTGCGCACGCCGAGGTCGTGGGCCACAACACGGTCGAGGTAGTCGCCGGACCGCGTCGAGGACACGTAGGTCGCCGTCAGAGGCTCTGAACGCGCTGCCCCAAGGCTCCCGTCGGCAGGCACCGCGGGCTGCTCCGGAACCCAGGCGACGCTTCTCTCCGCGCGGCGGAGCCACCCCCGCCACATGCCCCAGACTGCGAGCAGCCCGAGGGCGAGGACGATCCCGATCGAGATCGGTGTGCGCATCAGTGGGTCTCCGTCCGGCCCGCGGCCCGGCGTGACCCGTCCGCGTCGTCCTGTGCCAGGCCGTCGAGCACGGTCGCCCGTCCCCGCAGGAAGGTTGCGACGACCCGTCCGTGCATCTCGCGACCGCCGAAGGGTGAGTTGTCGCTCGCCGTGGCCTGCTCGTGCGGGACGACGACCCAGCGCGCCGCGGGGTCGACCAGCGTGAGGTTGGCGGGTTCACCGACGGCGATCGGACGACCCTGGTCACTGACCTGGCCGATCGCGGCCGGCGTGCTCGAGAGCACACGAGCCACGTCAGCCCACGTCATCCGGCCGGTGTCGACCATCGCTTCCTGGACGACCGACAGCGCCGTCTCGAGCCCGGTCATGCCGAACGCCGCCGCGGACCACTCGCTGTCCTTGTCCTCGCGCGGGTGCGGCGCGTGGTCGGTCGCGACGATGTCGATCGTGCCGTCGGCCAGGCCGGTCCGGACCGCTTCGACGTCGGCCGCGGTGCGCAGCGGCGGGTTGACCTTGAAGACCGGGTCGTAGCCGCGCGCGAGCTCGTCGGTCAGCGCGAGGTGGTGGGGTGTGACCTCGGCGGTGACGTCGATCCCGCGGGACTTCGCCGAACGGACGATCTCGACCGAACCGGCCGTGGAGACATGGCACACGTGCAGCCGGGAGCCCACGTGCTCGGCAAGCAGGACGTCGCGCGCGATGATCGCCTCCTCTGCGACCGACGGCCAGCCAGCCAGTCCGATCTCCCCCGAGACGACGCCCTCGTGCATCTGGGCGTTCTCGGTGAGACGCGGCTCCTGCGCGTGCTGCGCGACGACGCCGCCGAACGCCTTGACGTACTCGAGCGCGCGGCGCATGAGCACCGGGTCGTGGACGCACTTGCCGTCGTCCGAGAAGACCCGGACGTGCGCCGCCGAACCGGCCATCGCGCCAAGCTCCGCGAGGTGCTCCCCGGCGAGCCCGACGCTCACCGCGCCGACGGGGTGGACGTCGACCCAGCCGGCATCGCGGCCGAGGCGCCACACCTGCTCGACGACGCCAGCAGAGTCCTGGACGGGCGTGGTGTTCGCCATCGCATGCACCGCGGTGAACCCGCCGAGCGCCGCCGCACGGGTGCCGGACAGCACTGTCTCGGCGTCCTCCCGGCCAGGCTCGCGCAGGTGCGTGTGCAGATCGACGAGACCTGGCAGGAGGACGAGCCCGGCGGACTCGACGACCGTCGCATCGCT
This sequence comes from Cellulomonas sp., assembly GCA_012927595.1. GTDB lineage: Bacteria > Actinomycetota > Actinomycetes > Actinomycetales > Cellulomonadaceae > Cellulomonas_A. Next base: position 12,159 of record JABBOW010000075.1, on the reverse strand, counting down.
GCCCGCGAGGGTTCCGGCGTCCGCGCCGATCGCGGCGACGACCCCGTCCGCGATGAGCACGTCCACCCGCTCGCCGCCCAGCGGCGCGACCGCTCGCAACAGATACTTCGTCGTCGTCACTCGCCGACCGCCTTCATGTTCGTCGTCTCCCCCGCGAGCAGCAGGTAGAGCACCGCCATCCGAACTGCGACGCCGTTGGAGACCTGCTCGACGATGACTGCGCGCGGCGAGTCCGCCGCATCCGCCGAGATCTCCAGGCCGCGATTCATCGGCCCGGGGTGCATGACGATCGTGTGGTCGGGCAGTGCGGCGAGCCGACGGGCGTCGAGCCCGTAGCCGCGCGTGTACTCGAGTGGGCTCGGGAAGAACCCCCCGCCCGCCATGGACATGCGTTCACGCTGGACGCGCAGCATCATGACCGCGTCGGGCCGACCCTCGGTGAGCACCTCGTCGAGGTGGTACGAGACGTCCGCTCCCCACGAGCCGACACCGACCGGGACGAGCGTCGGCGGGGCCACGAGGGTGACGCGCGCCCCCAGCGTGTGAAGCAGCTGGACGTTCGAACGGGCCACGCGGCTGTGCAGCACGTCGCCGACGATGGCGACGTGCAGCCCTGCGAGGTCGCGTCCGGCGACGTCCGCGCGCCCACTGTCGCCGACGAGGTGGCGTCTGATCGTGAACGCGTCGAGCAGGGCCTGCGTCGGGTGCTGGTGCGTGCCGTCGCCGGCATTGATGACGGCGCCTGAGGTCCATCCCGCGTACGCGAGGGTGTGCGGCGCGCCCGACGACTGGTGTCGGATGACGACGGCGTCGGCACCCATCGCCTGCAGCGTGAGAGCAGTGTCCTTGAGCGACTCGCCCTTCGAGACGCTCGAGCCCTTCGCCGAGAAGTTGATGACGTCGGCCGACAGCCGTTTCGCCGCCGTCTCGAACGAGATCCGGGTACGCGTCGAGTCCTCGAAGAACAGGTTGACGACGGTGCGGCCGCGCAGGGTCGGGAGCTTCTTGATCTCCCGCGACTGGGTCGCGGCCATCTGCGCCGCGGTGTCCAGGATCTCGATCGCCTCGGACCTGTCCAGGTCGGCAGCTGACAGGAGATGCTTCATAGCACGGCCCCCTCGATCAGGACGGCGTCGCGGCCGTCGATCTCGTCGAGCAGCACCCTGACACGCTCGGCGGCCGCAGTCGGCAGGTTCTTGCCGACGAAGTCGGGCCGGATCGGCAGCTCCCGGTGCCCGCGGTCGACGAGGACGGCGAGCTGCACCCCGCGGGGGCGGCCGAGGTCGCTGATCGCGTCGAGGGCCGCTCGGATCGTGCGACCGGAGTACAGGACGTCGTCCACGAGCACGACGACCTTGCCGTCGATGCCGCCGGGCGGAAGGTGGGTTGCACCGATCGATCGCGTGGGGTGGTGCGCGAGGTCGTCCCGGTACATGGTCACGTCGAGGCTGCCGAGCAACGCGTCGACGTCCAGGGCCGGCTCGACCTCTGCCAGCCGAGCGGCAAGTCGGCGCGCGAGCGGGAGACCGCGGGTCGGGATGCCGAGCAGGACCACGTCGGCGGCGCCACGGTTGCGTTCGAGCACCTCATGGGCGATGCGCGTCAGAGCTCGCGCGATCTCGGGTACGCCAAGAACAAGGGTTTCGTCGTGCGCGCCGCCAGCGGGCGCACCGGTGCCAGAACTCATCCGGCGACCTCCTTCCCCGCCTCACTGGACGGGCCTTAAAGGAATGTCTGTCGAGGCCGGATGCTACTCGCTCGCCGCCTCACTCTGCACACCGGTCCACCGCGGGTCTCACCCGATTGCTGGCTCACCTTCACCCTGGCTCGGGCCGATGTGTGGGTAATGGACGGAACTGTCGCGATGTGGGCGGCCGCGCTGCAGTTTCTTGCGGCCGGGCTCGTCGGCGGCTTCTGCGTGCTCGAATGGGTGTGGTGGCGCGGTGAGCTGCGGGTTGCCGGTGCCGCGTGGACGCTGGCCTGGTCGGGGATCCTGGCCCTCGGGTTCGCAGCGAGCGGAACTCTTCTCCTCGCGCCCGTCGGGGTGGTGGCGACGAGTCTGCTGTTCGCCAGCGCGCAGCTCTCGGCCGGGGTCGTCATCGTGGCGCTGCCTGCCACCAAGGCGTACACCTCCGGCCCACCCGTCCGGTGGTACGTCGTGGTCGCGGGTGCCGTCCTCACGCTGCGCGCCGCGCTGTGGTTGGGCACCGACCTCGTCGTCCGCGACCTGCCAGGATCTATGCAGGCGGTGCCGGGGCCGCTCGACGGACCCCTGCTGCTGCTCGCGGTCGCTGTCGTCATCACCTACGTTGCGGTTGCGGCCGGCAGCGTCCGGGTCAGCGGCATCGCTCTGCTGCTGCTTGCCTCGGCGGCCCTGTCGGTCGTGACGCTCGTCGGGGTGTACCTCGTCGCTCCCCAGTCGCAGGCCTCGCTGCTCACCGCACTCTGGCCGCTGCCGCTGGGGATCGGGCTCGAGCTGCTCGCCCTCCACCGTCTGCGTGAGACCCAGCGCGCCGCGCGGCGGGAGCACCTCATGCGCGACGCGACCGCGCGCATCTCCAACGCTGCCTGGTTCCTCACCGACCCCGAGGCGCTGCTCGTGCGTGCGCGCGACGAGAGCCGCGTCCTCCTTGGCGACCCGTCCATCGAAGGCTCGCTACGTCCGTTGCCGCGCCATCGCTTCGTCACCGAGCTGTACTCTGGCGCCGGGCGTTCGGTGACAACCCGCGAGCGGGTGTTCCTGATGGACCTCGCGCTCGTCGTCTCTGCGGTGGCAGAACGTCAAGAGCTGGCCTCGCGGCTCGGGCGCGCGGCAGCGACGGACGCGCTGACCCACCTGCCCAACCGGCATGCGCTCGACGAGCAGCTCCGGAGCGTCATCGAGCAGGCCGACGTCGAGCGCACCCGTGTCGGGCTCGTGCACTGCGACGTGGACGGTTTCAAGAAGGCGAACGATCGCAACGGGCACGCGTGGGGCGATGCCGTGCTCGTGCAGGTCGCCGACCATCTGCGCTCCGTGGTCGACAGCGAGTGCATCGTCGCGCGGGTCGGCGGTGACGAGTTCGTCATCGTCGTGCCGCGCGCGGGTACCGATCAGAGCCTGGTGGAGCTCGGTCGACGCATCCGCGACGGGCTCGCGGCCCGCGGAGCCGATCAGGCAACCCCTGCGATCAGCGTCGGCGTCGCGGCGTGGACGCCGGGCGCGATCATCGACCCCGACGCACTGATGACGAACGCCGACACCGCAACCCGCGAGGCCAAGCGCACCAACGCGGGCGTCACTCTGTTCGACCGAGCCCTTCGCATCCGCGTGCTGACGGACGCGCGCCTGCTGGAGTCGCTCGAGTGCGGCATCGGGCTCGGGGAGTTCGCGAGTCACTTCCAGCCGATCGTCGACGCGCAGACGCTCGAGGTCGTCGAGCTCGAGGCCCTCGCGCGCTGGACGCACGGCGGACGCACCCTGCTCCCGGGCGAGTGGCTTGCGCGGGCTGAGCAGTCCGGCTTGATCGTTCCGATCGGGCGTGCGCTGCTTGCGAGCTCGCGCGCCGGGCTCGACCGGTTCGCGCTCCCCGTCGCCGTCAACATCGCCGCCCGCCAGCTCGCGGAGCCCGACTTCCTCGAGCACCTCGAGCAGTCGTGGGGCGACGGCGCGTGGAACCAGCTCACCGTCGAGGTTACGGAGAGCGCTCTCTTCGATGATCGCCTCGATGCGCGGGCCAAGCTCGCCGAGCTGCGGTCCCGCGGGGTGCGGATCTCGCTCGACGACTTCGGGACCGGCTACAGCTCGCTCTCCCGGCTCGCGCTGCTACCCGTGGACGTGCTGAAGATCGACCAGTCGTTCGTCCGGGAGATCGGCACCGACCGCGGGGTGGCGGTGCTCCGGGCGATTCTCGCGCTCGCCGAGGCGCACGGGCTTGACGTCATCGCTGAGGGCGTCGAGCGTGCCTCGGAGCTGACCGCCCTCGTGGAGCTCGGGGTCACGCGCGTGCAGGGCAACCTGCTCGGCCGGCCCAGCGCGAGCCTCCCGGTGCGGTACTCGCAGGTGCGGCCCCAGGCACCTGACGCGGCGCGCCGCACGCACGGAGCGAGTCGCACGACGAGTGGCAGCGGCGAGCCTGGCGGCGCGCGGACCGGTTCGAACGAGACTGTCGCGGTCAGGCCAGCAGCGTCGGTTTGAGGTCGACGATCCGGCCGAGCAGGCCGTTGATGAACACGGGCGACTCGTCGGTCGACAGGCTCCGGGCCAGCTCGACCGCCTCGTCCACCGCGACCGCGTCGGGCACGTCGTCGTTGAACAGGATCTCCCACGTGCCCAGGCGGAGCAGCGCGCGGTCGACGGCAGGCATGCGCTCGATGGTCCAGCCGTGCGAGTGCGTCGCGAGCAGCTCGTCGATGCGGCCCAGCCGTTCGCACACACCCTCGACGAGCTCGACCGAGTACTGCGGGAGCGCTGCCTCTGTGCCGGGCTCGACGATCCGCTGGGCGAGCAGGCTCACCGGGTCCAGCTCGCGCTGCTCTGCCTCGAACAGGACGTCCAACGCCCGTTTGCGTGCCTTCGTGCGAGCTCCCACGTCAGTCGTTCACGCGGCCCAGGTAGCTGCCGTCCCGCGTGTCGACCTTGACCTTGGTGTTCGCCTCGAGGAACAGCGGCACCTGGATCTCGTAGCCGGTCTCGAGCGTCGCGGGCTTCGTGCCGCCGGTGGAGCGGTCGCCCTGGAGGCCCGGCTCGGTGTACATGATCCCGATGACGACCGACGGCGGCAGCTCGACGTAGAGCGGCACACCCTCATGGGTCGCGACGAGTGCGTTCTGGTTCTCGAGCAGGAAGTGCGCCGCGTCGCCGACCGTGACCTCGGAGACCGGCAGCTGGTCGAACGTCGCGGAGTCCATGAAGACGTAGTCCGTACCGTCCTTGTACAGGTACTGCATGTCGCGCTTGTCGACGGTCGCCGTCTCGACCTTGAGACCGGCGTTGAACGTCCGGTCGACGACCTTGCCGGACAGGACGTTCTTCAGCTTGGTGCGGACGAACGCGCCACCCTTGCCGGGCTTGACGTGCTGGAACTCGATGACGGTCCAGAGCTGGCCGTCGATGTTGAGCACGATGCCGTTCTTGAGGTCGTTGGTGGTCGCCACGATCGCTGCTTCCTGTCGAGTTGAGAATCTGCGTGCCGGCGCGTCCCGCGCGGGGGCGGCGGCAGACCGCCGTCGATGTTACCGCGCCGCGGGCTCACGTCTGGCGAGCGGCGCCCGTCGGGCGGCCGGAGGAGCTCAGGTGAGGAACGGGCGGCCGGCCACCCCGACGAGCGCCGCCCAGATCATCGAGGTGAGCGTGCCGATGACGAACCGCTCCGACGCGCCGGGGTTCTCGCGCAGCTCGGGGTAGCGTCCCAGCCCCTTGACCGCGACGACCAGTGCCACCGACGTGATGTCCCCCGCCAGGAAGCACCCCGTGACAGCGATGCGTTCGAGGATGCCGATCCACGTGCCGCCGCGCAGCACGGCGCGGGCGCGTGCTCCGTCTGGCCCGTCGGACACTGCGGCGCGCGCGGGGTGGCGCGGTGCCTGCTGATCCGAGACGACAGTGTTCGCATCCTCGTCGGCCCCGTCCTCGAGGCGGCTTGCGTCGGGCGACCCCGCGTCGGGCGACCCCGCGTCGGGCGACCCCGCGTCGGGTGAACGAGCCGCGAGGCGTAGCACCGTGCTAGTCAGGACCCATCCGCCGACGACGCTGACGATGAGCACGAGCACGACGACGAGCAGCTGCACGAACGGGTTCATGAACGCTCCGAGGTACGGACGGTGTCGTGGGTTGTCGGCCAGAGGTCGTGATCTTCTCGGGTCTTGGCAGCGAGCGACAACAGGCGCGCCGCGGCCGGGCGGGCCGCAAGCTCCTCCGACCACAGCGCGGTCCGCAGCCGTTGGCTCACAGCCTGCTGCGTGATGCCGAGCCTGGCCGCGACGTCTTCCTGGCGGAGTCCGGAGGCGTCCGCTGCGAGTGCGTCGATGACGGCCCAGCCGGCGGCCGTGCGCCGCGCCGCGTGCGCGCCGATGAGCATCAGAACACCTTCGGCCTCGGCCGCCGCGTCGGCGTCTGTGCCTCGCACTGCCAGCGGGACGACCCGCATGCGACTCTTGGCAGCCTCGACGGCCGCGCGGGCCAGCACGAAGGCGGTGCCGGATCCAGCGCGGGCCGACTCGGGCAGCGGCTCGTCGACCACTCCCCCGCCGATCCCCACGCTCCAGCCGCCGAGGCGCAGGACGTGAAGCGCGATGTTGACCACAGCGACCGCGTCAGCGAAGACCGCCTGGACCTCGTCACCAACCGTGCGCTCGAACGGCCGACGAACACCGAGGGAGACGCTGGAGCCGGCCGTGTACGCCGCAATGCTGCTGAGGAACTCCTCAACCCGGTCTCCGACGACCCGGCTCCCCTGTTGGTCGATCGTCATCACCCACATGCGACAAGGCTAGAGCATTGTTCCTACTCCAACAAGTCCCGAAGACTGGCCATACCCGCTGATGCTCGCCCGGTTTCCAGAGGAATCGGTGCGCCTGGTGCACAGATTCCTCTGGATCGCAGACTGAGTCGGTAGGCCGCCCACAGCCCGGCGCGGCGGGGGTTGTTGCGCTGAGGGCTGGGCTGGTGAGGTAGGTGCGGGTCGCGGGTCGGCACAGTGCCGGCGTGGCCATGAGAGCTCCGCGCGACTGGGTGCCCGACGTGGCGCGCGGGCAGGCGGGGTTGTTCACGTCGCGCCAGGCGGTAGCAGAGGGGCTGACCGTTGCGCAGGTTCGTAGGCGCACCGACACGGGTCGTTGGGTGCGCGTCGTCGGTGGCGCACTCGCGCCGTCCGGGCTCGAGATCGGTCCCTGGCAGCAGGCGCACGCCGCCTGGCTCACCTGGCCCGACTCCGTCGTGTGCCTCACAACCGCGGCCCGCCTGCACCGCCTTCCCTTGCCCGACGACGGCCTCGTCCATGTCGTGGTCCCGTCGCCGCGCGCGACGAGAGGGGCGCTGACCCGGCACGAGTTCCCGCTCGGCCCGGGCGACGTGACTCGCATAGGTCAGGTGGCCGTCACGACCCGGCGTCGAACCCTGCTCGACTGCCTCGGCCGGCTTCCGGACGTCCAGTCGGAGGCCCTGACCGCGTGGGTGCTGACCCGGCGGCTCCTCGGGCCTGACGAGCTGGCTCGCGCCATCGCTGAGCGACCGGGCGCGTGGGGCAATCGACGTCGTCGCCGCGCCCTCCTCGACATGCGGGCGGGAGCGGCAAGCCCGGCTGAACGGCGCCTGCATGGGCTGCTGCGCAGCGCAGGGCTCACCGGGTGGCCCCCGAACGAACCGTTGAGCGGTCACCTAGGCATCTGCGCGAACGCCGACGTGTACTTCCCGGACGTGTGCCTGGTCATCGAGATCGATGGTGCCGCGTTCCATGGCCGCGACCGTTTCCAGGCAAACCGAACCCGCCAAAACCTGCTCGTCGGCGCGGGGTGCACGGTCCTGCGTTTCACGTGGGAGGACCTCACGCAGCGCCCGGAGGCGGTCATTGCCCAGATCGAGGCGTTGCTCCGACGCCTGGGTGCACTTCTCAGAGGAATCTGAGCATCAGACGCGCAAGTTCCTCTGGGAGGCGGGGTCAGCCCGAGGGCTGGCGGGAGGCCACTGCCAGCAGGGCCAGGTGGTAGGACTCGAAGCCGAAGCCCGCGACCGTCCCCGTCGCCACCGCGCCGATCACCGACGTGTGCCGGAACGTCTCACGGGCGTACGGGTTCGACAGGTGCACCTCGACGAGCACGAGGCCGGCCTTCGTGACCTGGGCCGCGGCGTCGCGCAGGGCATAGGAGTAGTGCGTGAACGCGGCCGGGTTGAGCACAACGTGCGTGCCGCCGTCGACGGACTCGTGGAGCCAGCCGACCAGCTCGGCCTCGGAGTCGGTCTGGCGGACCTCGACGTCAAGGTCGAGCTCCGCTCCCCAGCGCGCACCCGCGGCGACGAGGTCGGAGTAGGACGCCGAGCCGTACACCTCCGGCTCGCGCACGCCGAGCCGACCGAGATTGGGACCGTTGAGCACCAGGACACGCGTCATGCGCCGAGCCTAGGGGACGCGAGGCTCAGAGCGAGATCGCGCGACTCGGCGCGGCGGCACCCTCACTGACCTCGGCATATGCCGCGGCCAGGAGCGTCGGGTCGGGGCCTTCGAGGCGCGTCGGCCGCCCGATCCCCTCGAGCACCACGAAGCGCAGCAGGTCGCCGCGGGTCTTCTTGTCGCGGCGCATCGCGGCGAGCAGCTGGTCCCAGCGGTCCCCGCGGTACGTCACCGGCAGCCCGACCGACGTGAGCGTCGTGCGGTGTCGTTCCACGTCGGCGTCGCTGAGCCGGCCCGCGAGCCGTGCGAGCTCGGCGGCGAACACCATGCCGACCGACACGGCCGCACCGTGCCGCCATGAGTACCGCTCGACCTGCTCGATCGCGTGGCCGAAGGTGTGGCCGTAGTTGAGGATCTCGCGCAGACCGGCCTCGCGCAGGTCCTCCCCCACGACCCGGGCCTTGACGGCGACAGACCGCTCGATGAGCTCGAGCAGCTCGACCGATGCCGCCGCGCGGATCGGATCGGCGACGAGCGACGGGTTCGCCTCGACGATCTCGAGGATGTGCGGGTCGGCGATGAAGCCGGTCTTGATGACCTCACCGAGGCCTGCGACGTAGTCGTAGCGCGGCATCGTCTCGAGCGACGAGAGGTCGCACAAGACTCCGGCCGGTGCGTAGAACGTGCCGACGAGGTTCTTCCCCTCAACGGTGTTGATGCCCGTCTTGCCGCCAACTGCGGCATCGACCATGGCGAGCAGGGTCGTCGGGACGTGCACGACGCGGATGCCGCGCAGCCAGGTCGAGGCGACGAACCCCGCGAGGTCCGTCGTGGCGCCCCCGCCGAGCGAGACGATCGCGTCGCTGCGGGTGAAGTCGGCCTGCCCGAGCACCTGCCAGCAGAAGGCGGCGACCTGGGCAGTCTTCGCGGCCTCGGCGTCGGGCACCTCGGCGAGCAGGGCCTCGTACCCGTGAGCGAGGAGGTCGGCACGGATCGCGTCCGCCGACGTCGCGAGAGCGGCCGCGTGGATGACCAGGACGCGCTTCACCCGGTCACCGAGCAGACGCGGCAGCTCGCCGAGCAGGTGGTGCCCGATGACGACGTCGTACGGTGCGTCCCCAGCGACGCTCACGACCCGCGCGCCACCGTGCGCTTGAGTGCTCGTCATGCGCGACCCTCGATCCCGGTCTCGGTGCCCCGACCGAGCCGGATCCGGCTCAGTCCCCGCTCGATCTCCTCGGCGATCTCCGTGGGCGTCACACCGTCCGTGGGAACGCGCAACGTCGCAACCCGCTCGTACACCGGGCGCCGCTCCTCCATCAGGGCCGCCCACCGCGCGCGCGGATTTCCGAGCAGGAGCGGGCGGGCCGTGTTGAACCCGACGCGGGGCGCCGCATGGGCGAGGGAAACGTCCAGGAATACCACGACACCGCCGCCCGCGGTGTAGGTAGCGAGGACCGCCTGGGTGGCGTCGTCCAGCACCGATCCACCGCCGAGCGCGAGCACGCCGTCATGCTCGGTGAGCGCAACCGCAACCGCCGCTCGTTCGAGCTCCCGGAAGGCGGGCTCGCCGTCGTCGACGAAGATGTCGCTGATCGCCTTGCCGGCGGCACGCTCGATGTCGTCGTCGGTGTCCCGGACCGCCAGCTGCCAGCGTCCGCCGAGCGCGGCCGCGACGGTCGATTTGCCGGATCCGGGCGGTCCGATGAGCACGATGCGCGGACCGCCACCGGGGCGCACGGCTGGGAGGTCGTCAGGCACAGGGGAACGGTACCGCCAGACCGGTGGTCTCAGGGCCCCGGTGGACCGCCGGCGAGTACGACGACGGCAAGGACCGCCAGGGCGCACCAGGCGAGCACGACGGCCACGAGCGGCCACGAGAGCTGGACGACGCTGCGCTGAACGAGGCCCGTGACGAACCACCGGGTCAAGGATCGGCGCTGGACGGCCGCGATCGCACGCCATGCGAACGACGCGAGAGCGGCCGCGACGACTGCCACCATGGCTGCACCGGCCACGGGCGACGCCGAGGTACAGCAGTGGGATCCCGTCGGTCCCAGCAGACCGGTCGCCCACGTCAGCCAGCGGTCGACCATGCCGGCGACGCTGTCGATCGCGCCGACCTGCCGAGTCCAGCGTCCCCACGCCGCCAGGTGAGTCCATCGGTACGCGATCACGAGCACCGCCGCGCCGAGCCACGTCACGACGCGCAGGACGAGCGAGAGCCAGTCGCGGCCCTCCCACGGCATCCAGCTCGTCCCTGTGCCGCCGGAGTCCTGCAGTGCCGGCCGGGCTCGCAGACCGCGGCGAGCGCCCAGCTGCGCTCCGCCCGGCGCGAGAGCACCGGGCCGCAGCGCGAGCTCGGGGATGCGAGGCAACGCACCGCTTGCGTGCGCGAGCACTCGCGGGACAGTCTCGGCAAGGTCAGTGGCGTAGGACGTGTGGTCGTGCAGCACCGACATCGCGCCGGGCACGAGCGTGACCTGGTATCCGGCGACCCCGTGCTCGACTGCCCGGCCGTTCGGGACGAGATCGAACGGCGCCCACAGATCGAGCCAGTCGACGCCGACCAGCGGGTCCAGTCGAGGGACCGCACCCGATCCGGCGAAGCGTCGCGACCAGTAGACCCATTGAAGTGCGCCGATCGCTGCGATCCAGGCGACGGGCAGGAGCACGAGCGCCGGATCCAGCCCGACGAGGGGCAGGACGGAGAGCGCCGCCACAGCGCTCGACGTCGCGGCCGCAGTGGCCCAGCCGGGCAGTGGGTCGAGGTGGCGCAGGTCGTTGAGCCGTCCGGTCGCGGCGCCGACGGTCGTGAACCGCCGCGGGCGCGTGTCCGGCGGCATGCCTGCCAAGACGCTGTACGCGATCGAACCCCCTTGGGAGTGCGCGAGCACGTGGACGCGGCTGGGGTCGCCGAGACGCGCCACCTCGTGGTCGACCGCCCAGCGGACACGCGCTCGGATGGCCTTGAGCGACGTCGGGTCCTCGAGTGCGGTCGTCACGTCGCCGACGCCCGCGCTGAGGAAGCCGAGGCCACCCGCAGCGGCCCGGCGCAGTCCCGGGATCGGCAGCGACGTCACCACGAGCAGTCCGAGTGCGAGAACGGCCAGCACAGGTGCGAGGAGCGCGACCGAGACGAGCTGGAACGTCACCGCGAGGATGCGTGTCAGGGCACCCCACCGGCGGACCACACGCGCGACCGCAGCGGTCCGTCGTGCCGCCGTCGCGCCCGTGACCGCCGCCGCCCGCGGCTGGATGTCGCGGTGCGCGGACAGCACCGCCTGCGCGACGGCGAGGTTCGGACCGAGAGTGAACAACCAGCGCACGACGCGCTTGACGCCGGGCGCCGGGAACGCGTTCGCCCAGTACGCGTCGACAAACTGCAGACGCACGACCGGCGGCCCTGCCACGACGCCCGGCGGGTTCACCTCGACCGTGTAGGCGGGCGGCGCGCCGATGCCCGGCGGCACGACGTCAGTGATCCGCGCCGGTGTCCCGCTGCGCGTGAGGAGCTCGACCGCTGACTGCGCCCACTCGCGCGCGGTGGCGCCGTCGGCCTGGCTGCCGATGCCGTGCACGACGACGAGGCTCAGCTCGGGGACGTCGAGGCCGCCGGAAGCTGAGGGGACTGGTTGTCGGGTCGTGTCGCGCACGTCCTGATCATCCCGGTCTGCGCGGTTCGGCGACAGTCCCATGCCGGCCCGGATGCGCCGGGCGTCCGGATCAGCGCTGCAGCTCGGGGATGGCGTCGAGGTAGGCGTGAAGGTTGCGGCGCACCTCACCCACGGAGTCTCCCCCGCACTTCTCGAGCAGCGCGTCCGCGAGCACGAGCGCGACCATCGCCTCGGCGACGACCGCCGCGGGCGGCACAGCGCACACGTCGGAACGCTGGTGCAGGGCCGTGGCGGGCTCAGCAGACGTCGTGTCGATCGTGTCGAGCGCTCGCGGCACGGTCGAGATCGGCTTCATCGCTGCGCGAACGCGCAGGATCTCCCCGTTGCTCATGCCGCCCTCGAGGCCGCCGGCGCGGTTCGTTCGCCGCACGATCCGGCTCGACACGTCGCGCTCG
>JABBOW010000033.1 GCA_012927595.1 Cellulomonas sp. | reverse complement strand
CCCCCGCGGCAGCGGCTCCCGCGGCAGCGGCTCCCGCGGCAGCGGCCCCCGCGACAACCGGGTGACGACACCCAGCCCGCCCGGGCCCTGACCCACCCGAGAAGTGACCCGCCCGTTGCGAGGGAGCCCCCGAGCGGCTCGACTACCGCGCGACGGGGGTGCTTCGCGTCCGGACCAACGGGTGCAGCCCGACCGAGCGCTCGAGCGCCTCGGTGTCCCCACACGTGGCCAGCCAGTTCGCAAGGATCCGGTGCCCGCCTTCGGTCAGGACGCTCTCCGGGTGGAACTGCACGCCGTGCAGGGGCAGCGTCCGGTGCGCCAGACCCATGATGATGCGGCCGTGCGCGCTCTCGACGGTCGCGGTGACCTGGAGCTCGTCGGAGAACGTGCCGTCGACGACCGCGAGCGAGTGGTACCGCGTCGCGGTGAACGGGCTCGGTAGACCGGCCAGCACGCCCGAGCCGTCGTGCAGGATCTGGCTCGTCTTGCCGTGCATCAGCTCGGGCGCGTGCGTGACAGTCCCGCCGAACACCTCGCCGAGCGCCTGGTGCCCGAGGCAGACGCCCAGCATCGGGATCCCGGCCGCCGCGCAGTCGCGGATGACCCGCAGGCTCGCGCCAGCCTCGGCGGGGGTGCCGGGTCCGGGGGAGATCAGGACGCCGTCGAACCCCGTGCGCTCCTCGACGGGCGGCACGGCGTCGTTGCGGACCACGACCGTCTCGGCGCCGAGCTGCGCGAGGTAGCCCACGATCGTGTAGACGAACGAGTCGTAGTTGTCGACCACCAGGATCCGGGTCATCTCGCCCCCACAGTCGTGTCGTTGAATGGCATGAGCGGCGCGATCGCCGGGAACAGCCACGTGAAGCACGCCGCGAGGACCGCCGCCGCGAGGACGACGAGGATCGCGACCCGGACGGGCGTCGAGCCGGGCAGGTGCCGCCACAACCACCCGTACATCAGGCTCCTCCGGCGATCTCAACGGGGACACCGCTGGACACCGGTGCCCAGTAGTCAAGCACGCCGTGCACGATGAACCGCTCGCGCGCCGAGAATATCGGGTGGCAGGTCGTGAGCGTGATCGCGCGCTCGGTGGGGTCGACCCCCGGCTTCCCGGGGACCGGGGCGATGACCGCGATGTCTTGGGGCTTCACGATCTCCGTCGACGTCACGCGGTACACGTACCAGGTCGACGCGGTCCGGATCACGATGGGGTCGCCCACCTGCAGCTCGGCGACGCGGTTGAACGGCTTGGCGTAGGTCGTGCGGTGCCCGGCCATCGCGAAGTTCCCGATGGCCCCCGGCATTGCCGTCCCCGGGTAGTGGCCGATGCCGAGGGCGTCGAGCACCGTCGCCTTGTCGACGCCCTCGCTGACTGGGCGTTCGGGCTCACCGTCCCAGCGCGGCACCTGCAGCGTCGCGAACGTCGTCCTGACGTCCGGTTCCGCCGCGACCGGCGGTTCCTCGCCGCGGCGGGGGGCGGCGATGACGGGGGCCCCCGTTGCACGCGTGCCCCCCGCACCCGTACCTGCCGCCCCCGGCGTCGGTGCAGCGGACGGTGCCGCCGTCGGCGCCTGCGCCCAGTCCAGGTTCCGGACGATCTCGGCCTGCGCGCGGTTGCCCTCCACGTCGGTCCACCACAGCTGCCACACGAGGAACGCAAGGAGCAGGACACCAGCGGTGACCAACAGCTCGCCCACCACGCCCAGACCGGCGAGAGCAACCGAGCCGGTGCTGGTCCGCCGCACGGGCCGACCGTGCCGAGGCGCGCCGGCGCGCGCCGGCACCGTCACGACCCCGCGCCCGAGGTGGCTGCGGTGAGGCCCGGGAGCACCGCGACGCCCTGGGGCACCTGCGCAAACTTGAGCTCGGTGGTGCCCTCGTACGCGGGGAGATTCAGAGGGTCCTGAGCGGTCGTGACGTTCCAGCCGAGCCCGACGGCGTCGACCCACTGGAGGTAGTTCGTCACTGCGGGCGACGCAGCGAGCGCTGCCCGGAGCTTCTTGGGGTCGCCGACCACGCGGACGATGTACGGGGGTGAGTACCGGCGACCGTGCAACGACAGCACGTTCCCGATGCACTGGAAGGCGCTCGTGGAGATGACCCGCTGGTCCATGAGGCTCATGGCCTCGGCGCCGCCCGCCCACAGTGCGTTGACCACCGCCTGGACGTCCTGCTGATGGACGACGAGGTCGTCCGGGTGCACGTTCGGGAGGTTCTTCGAGTTGGCGGGCGCGTCGGTCAGGCTCACCGTGATCCCGGGACCGGTGACGCCCACCTTCCCGGCGGCCACGTCATACCCGACCCCCGGCGAGTCGATCTGCAGGCCACTGAGGCGCGCCTGCTTGTGGGTCAGCCGGTCGACCTCGGTGCGCAGCACGCCCACCTCACCCTGCAACCGCGCGACGCGGGACTCCTCGACGGAGGCAAGGTCGGCAAGGTTCTGGGGATGGCGCGCGTCGGTCCCCTGCGCGAGCCGCGCATTCGCCACGAACATCATGCCGGCGAGCGCGAGCACGAGTGCAACCGAGAGGGTCCCGCGGCTGGCCCTGCGCGCGACGTGGTGGGTACGGTCCGGCACGCATGCTCCTCTCGGGCGTGAACGCCACTACGCTAAGCCACGTTCCGGCGGGCCGGCGCCGATCTGCCGTTCGCCGCCCCGCCCCACCGCAGGACAGGAGCTGTTGACGTGCCTGAATCGAGGTCGCGGAAGAAGCCCGCGTACATCCCGCCCCCCAAGGCGGCCGGACCGGTGGTGAACCCGACCTGGCTCGTGCCGGTCATGCTCACCCTGATGATCGTCGGCCTGGCCTGGATCGTCGTGACCTACATGATGCGGTCCCACTACCCGATCCCGGGGATCGGGCAGTGGAACCTCGCGATCGGCTTCGTGCTGATCCTGGCGGGCTTCAGCCTCACGACCCGCTGGCACTGAGTCCACGAACCCGGAGCCGCCGAACACCGGGGTTGTCCCCAGCCGGGGACAACCCTGTGGATAACCACCCCCGTTTCATTCGCTCCCTCAGACGCCCGCGTACTTGACCATCGCGAGCCCGACGACGAGCACCGCGGCCACGACAGTGGCGACGATGCCGGCCTCACGCCGACGCGGCGTCGGGGAATACGCATAGGCAGCGCCGAGCCCCGCCCCCACGACGAGGCCGCCGACGTGGGCCTGCCAGGCGATCTGGGGGATCACGAACCCGATCACCAGGTTCAGTCCGATGATCACGAGGAAGCTCTGCGCATTGCGCCCGAGCCTGCGGAGCACGACGAGCACGGCGCCGAAGAGACCGAACACTGCGCCGGACGCGCCGACCGCTGCGACGTACCAGGCATCGGTCACGGGGGACGCGAACAGCAGCACCCCGACCGATCCGGCGACGGCGCTGATCAGGTAGAGCGCGATGTACCGCGCCCGGCCGAGCGCGTTCTCGAGGAACGGTCCGACGATCCACAGCGCGTACATGTTGAACAGGATGTGGAAGATGCTGCTCGGCGAGTGCAGGAACGCCGTGGTCAGAAACCGGTACGGCTCCACCTGCCCTGCAGCCGGCAAGAACGCCCACCGACTCGTCCACCCGGGGACGGCCAGCTGCAGCACGTAGCTCACGACGCACAGCGCGATGATCGTGATCGTCACGACCGGGCGACCGTCGTGCACCCGCCCGCCGAGCACCGTCTGCGTCGGGCGGGCGCCGCGTGCCGCCTCGGCGACGCAGTCGACGCACTGCACACCGACGGGCGCCTGCCGCTGGCACTCGGGGCAGACCGGCCGTCCGCAGCGCTGGCAGCGGACGTAGGAGATCCGGTCGGGATGGCGCGGGCAGACCGGCGGGCCCGCCGTCTCGGGCAATGGCTGGTGGGAGCTCATGAGGCGGCGGGCGGGAAGCCGCTCAGTCCTCGATCGAGACCGAGGAGATGACGACGTCCTGGACTGGGCGGTCGCCCGAACGCGTCGGGACGGCGATGATCGCGTCGACCACGGCGCGCGACCCGTCGTCGGCCACCTTGCCGAAGATCGTGTGCTTGCCGGTCAGCCAGGTGGTCGGTGCGACGGAGATGAAGAACTGCGAGCCGTTCGTGCCACCGGTCTTGCCCGTGATCGGGTCACGGCGCGGTCCGGCGTTGGCCATCGCGAGCAGGTACGGCTCGGTGAAGCCGAGCTCGGGGTGGATCTCGTCGTCGAAGTTGTAGCCCGGGCCACCGGTCCCGGTGCCCAGGGGGTCGCCACCCTGAATCATGAAGCCGGAGATCACGCGGTGGAAGATCACACCGTCGTACAGCGGATCGGTGCGCTCGGCACCGGTGCGGGGGTCCTTCCAGGTCTTGGAACCCGTGGCCAGGCCGGTGAAGTTCTCCACCGTCTTGGGCGCGTGGTTCGGGAAGAGCTCGATCCGGATGTCACCGGCGGTCGTGTGCAGCGTCGCGAACATGGACACAGTGTTTCACGAGGACGTCAGCCGCGTCGCTGCCTGATCTGGTCCACGCCGCGGTTGGCGAGCTCGTCGGCCCGCTCGTTCCCGACGTCGCCGGCGTGCCCCTTGACCCACTGCCAGCTGATCGTGTGGCGCGCGACCTCCTCGTCGAGGGCCTGCCACAGCTCGGCGTTCTTGACCGGCTTCTTGTCGGCTGTGCGCCACCCGTTGCGCTTCCACCCCGCGAGCCACGAGGTCATGCCCTTCATGACGTACTGCGAGTCGATGTTGAGCTGCACGGTGCACGGACGCTTGAGGGTCCGCAGACCCTCGATGACCGCCGTGAGCTCCATGCGGTTGTTGGTCGTGACCTCCTCGCCTCCGAACAGCTCGCGCTCGTGGGTGCCTGACCGCATCCAGACACCCCACCCGCCGACGCCGGGGTTGCCTTTGCAGGCACCGTCCGTCCACATCTCGACGACCGTCGCGGCCGTGGGGTCCGCGGCCGGCCGAGCAGATGTGCCGGGCGAGGAGGCAGACGGGACAGCGGACGACGACATGGGCCCGACTCTAGGTCGTCGCGCGCGGCATCTGCGCACCCGTGACGTGCGCCGGGACCCTGCGCGCTCCCGCGCGTGGTGGCAGAGTGGGACCTCAGGACGCCAGCCACACAACACGGGAGTGGACATGACCTTCAGCATCCGTCGCCCGACGCTCGACCAGGTGGACACCGAGCGCATCAAGGAGCACGCCGCAGATTTCGCTGCCAGCGCGAAGGTTCACGCCGGCGAGGCGGCGACGCACGCCGCGGAGGCAGCAGTGCAGGCCAAGGACTGGTCGACGCCGCGCCTCGAGGCCGCCGTCGAGTGGCTCGTGCCCCGTATCGAGCAGCTGTACAAGGAGAGCGTGAAGGCCGCGGCACCGCGCGTCGAGAAGGCCGCCGAGAAGGCCGCGCCCGCCATCGACACCGCCCACGACAAGCTCGTCGACGACCTGCTCCCGCGCCTCGTCGCGGCCATCAACGAGGCCGCCGATCGAGCCGGCGCCGTCGTCGAGAAGGCCGCCGACAAGGCCGCCACCGCACCTGCCGCCCTCGCGGCAGCTGCAGCAGCAGCCGAGGCCGCTGCGACCGAGAAGCAGAAGCACACCGGACGCAACGCGTTCTGGTTCTTCGCGCTCATCGCCGGAATCGGCGCGGCTGTCGCGGCCTGGACCCGCACCCGGTCAACCGAGGACCCTTGGGCCGAGCCCGGGGAGCCCGCAACCGAGACGGGCCACACGGGCACCGAGACCTTGCGCGCCCGCGCCCACGAGGCACGGGAGGACCTCGCCGTGAAGGTCGGCGACGCCGCCGAGACCGTCGGTGAGGTCGCCGGTGTGACCGTCGCAAAGAGCCGCGAGGCGAAGCGTAAGGCCACCGACAAGGTCGCCGCCGCCGCCGAGGAGCTGACCGAGAAGGTCAGCGAGGCACGCGAGGACCTCACCGAGAAGGTCACGGACGCCGCGAAGAAGGTCACGACGCGGCGCTCGGTGCCGAAGTCGATCGACACCGAGGCCGTGCTCGACGCTCCAGAGACCGACCCGTCCGCCGCCGACGACGTCTGACCGCCGCACCTAGGCCGACGCGGGTGAGGACCCCCGTGCCGCTATCGGGCCTGTGGCCATGAGTGCTGCCCTGGAGGGCATCCTCGGTGCCCCAGCGTGGATCGTCTACGTCGCGGTCGGACTCGTGGTGTTCGCGGAGGACGCGCTGTTCCTGGGCTTCGTGATCCCAGGGGAGACCGTCGCGATCCTGGGCGGCGTCGCTGCAAGCCGTGGGCACGTGTCGGTGGTCGCTGTCACGATCGTGGTCATCTCCGCCGCGATCGTGGGGGACAGCGTCGGCTACGAGATCGGCAAGCACTGGGGTGTGCGGCTCCTCGACCTCCGGGTCTTCGCTAAGCACCGGCGCCGCCTGCAGGACGCGCAGGGCTTCCTGGCGCGCCGTGGCGGAGGGGCGGTCTTTCTCGGCCGCTGGGTCGCGTTCTTCCGTGCCGTCATGCCCGCGCTCGCCGGGACCGCGAAGATGCCGTACCGCACGTTCCTGGCGTTCAACGCGGCGGGCGGGATCGTGTGGGGGACGGTCGTCGTGCTTGTGGGTTACCTCGCGGCGAACTCCTATGCCCAGATCGAACGAACGATCGGTCGCGACGCGGCCCTCGTGGCCCTCGTCGTCGTCCTCACGGCCGTCGTTGTGTGGCAGGTCCGGCGGCGACGCCACGACGCCGACGAGCGCTGACGTCGCGAACGTGGGTGCCGGGTGCCGGCATCCCGCGCTATCTCGGTCGCAGTGCCGCGACGTCCGCGGCGCGCCGCTCGAGGCCGTCCGCGATCGGCTCGAGCTCGGTCGTGCCGAACTTCCGGCCGACGGCCGCAAGAATGAGGTGATCGGCCAGGCGGGGGTTCTTCGGCAGCACGGGACCGTGCAAGTAGGTGCCGATCACGTCGCCGGTCCGCGCACCCTCTCGTCGGCTCTCCCGGTTGTTCCCGTAGCCCGCGGTCACCGACCCGAGTGGTTCCTGTCCTGGTCCCAGGATCGTCTGCCCGGAGTGGTTCTCGAACCCGACCAGCCGCCCGAACGGGCTCTCGACGACGATGTTGCCGATCGTCCGCACGTCGCTCCCGACGGTCTGCAGGTCGAAGATCCCGATGCCGGGCATCTCAAGGCCGTCGACCGTCGTGAAGCTGCGGCCGAACAGCTGGTAGGTGCCGCAGACGACGAGCATGGGGGTCCCCGCGGCGGCGAGCGCACACAACTCGTCGCCGCGTGCCAGCAGGTCCTCGCCGATCACGCGCTGACCCGAGTCCTGCCCACCGCCGCCGAAGATGATGTCCACGTCGGAGAAGTCGAACGGCACGCCCACGTCGACGGCTCTCACGTCGACGTCGAAGCCGCGCCACTCCAGCCGTCGCCGCAGCGTGATGACGTTGCCCACGTCACCGTAGATGTTCATGTCCCATGGGTAGAGATGGGCGATGACGACGGTGCCGCTCACGTCGCGACCGCCCGCAGCGCAGGCTGGCCCGACAGCAGCGTGCGGATGTCCAGCATGGCCGTGTAGGTGGGGAAGACGTAGGCGGTCTCGCCCACCGGGGTCTCCCGGACCAAGCGGCGCACGGCAGCGCCGACATCCTCGACCTCGTCCGACCTGATGCCCGCGTAGTGCAGCCTCAACGTCATGTCGGCACCCCGCGTACCGGTGGTGAGGACCGTCGATCCCGCGGGGATGAGGGCCTCCATCGGCACGTCCCACAGCCACGAGACGTCGCGTCCGTCCGCGTAGAGATCATTGACTGCGAACAGGATGTGAGGCGCGTCGAGCGGGCTGACGAACGTCTCGAGCACGCGCGCAAGCCCGACCGGGTTCTTGGCGAGCAGGAGGTACAGACTGCGGCCGTCGAGCTGGAGCACCTCGGCCCTCCCGAACGCCGCGGTCGACATGCGCAGGCTCTCCGCGACGACCTCCTGCTCGATCCCCCGCGCGTGCGCCGCGCTCACGGCTGCGAGCGCGTTGTACATGTTGTAGGTGCCCGCGAGCGGGAACGTGATCTCGCCGACGACGCCGTCGACATCCACCGTGAAGCACGTCCCTGTGACGTCGGCCGTTGCTACGTCGGTGATCGCCACGCTCGGCCGGGGACGCTCGAAGTCGCCGTTCGGGCACTGGTAGTGACCGATGTGCCCGTAGAAGATCCGGCTGAAGTCCAACCGTGCCCCACACAAGGGGCACCGTCCGGAGTCGGCGGCTCCCTGCCCAGGCGTTGCCCCAGCCACAGGATCCGACTCGACCCCGAAGTAGGTCACCCGCTCGGGGCTGGCCGAGTACCGGCTCAGGCTTGCCACCAGCGGGTCGTCGGCGTTGAGGTGCAGCCGGGCCGTCGTTGCCGCGATCCCCTCACCGATCAGCGCGGCTGTCGTGTCGAGCTCGCCGTACCGGTCGAGCTGGTCGCGGAAGAGGTTCAGCACCACGATGTCGGTGGGGTCGAGGTCCTTGGCCACCAGCCGTAGGCTCGCCTCGTCGACCTCGAACAGCCCGATCGTCTCCTGGAACCTCCCGCGGAGGCTCGACGCCGACAGGAGGGCGGCCGTGATCCCTCGCTTGAGGTTCGAGCCGGTGGCATTCGACAGGACGCGCTCACCGCTCGCCTCGAGCGCGGCGGCGATGAGCATCGTCGACGTCGTCTTGCCATTCGTGCCCGTCACCAGGATCACGCCGTTCGGCAGCCTCGAGGCCAACCTGCCCGCGAGCCGTGGGTCCAGCCGTTCGGCGACCACACCCGGGAACGACTGACCCGCGCCTCTGCCGAGCATCCTGCTGAGTGCGGCAGCGGCCTTTGTCACGCCGAGGGTGATCCATAGCGCCATAGCGGGACTGTACCTTCACCCAGCGGCCAGGCTGCTCGCGTGGGCCGGTGCGGTGGAGCCGATGACGCAGGGGTGGGCCGGTGGCGTCGGCTGTGCCCGGAGACGGTTCGGGATCGCTCGAGAGCCAACACGGGCGACGGTCCGGATCGGATCGAGCGATGTCCTGGACGAGGCGTGCGTGGAGAGCGAACAACAGATCGTGGTGGAGCCAAGGGGACTCGAACCCCTAACCCCCTGCTTGCAAAGCAGGTGCGCTACCACTTGCGCCATGGCCCCGAGAGCGGTGGATCGGGCGGGTCACTCGAAGGTGTCGGTGACCTCGGCCCAGAGATCCCGGTCGTCCTGATTCTGCGAGTACTGCTGCCACGCGACATAGCCGACTGCCGCTACTGCCATCAGGAGAAGCAACTTCCTCATCGGTCCCCCACGGGTCGGGAGTGGGCCTAACAGGACTTGAACCTGTGACCTCTTCCTTATCAGGGAAGCGCTCTAACCGTCTGAGCTATAGGCCCGTATGTGCACCACGCTGGGCGGGGTGCGCCGGTCGAGACTACCCCAGTCGCACCACGGCGCCCAAACGCGATCCGCCTCACTCGTCGGTCATCGTCAGGTGCACCCCACCGACAAGTGCGGCGGTGATGTTGTAGAGGAATGCAGCGATGGTCGAAAGTGCCGTCAGCAGGAAGACGTCGACCACGGCGATCAGCGTCGCGGCCGAAAGGATCCGGCTGAAGGAGACGTACTGGAGGATGTCGATGTTGCTCTCCGTGCCCAGGACCTCCCGGACGAGCGTGTCGACCTGAGCGAAGACGTGCATGCCGTCGAGCGCGAACCAGATCACTGCTGCCGCGACGACGAGGATGATCCCGAGCGCCACCGACAGCAGGAACGACAGCTTCATCACCGACCACGGGTCGATGCGGGAGACAGCAAGGCGGACCCGGCGCGGCGCCCCGGTTGCCGCGACCGTGGGGGTCCGGCCCGTCGACGGACGGGGAGCCGGCGCGCCCGAGGCTCGGGGCGAGGCGGTGTGCGTCGTGCCGGTCATGGTGTGTTCCTCGGTGCGGGAGTGCGTGGCCGAGCCGATCGCGGCCGAGGTGGCGGCAGCGGCCTTCTTGAGCGACGACGTGATGGAGTCGACCGCGACCTGGAGCGGTGAGAGGGCGTCGTCCAGGTCGACCGAGGCCGGTGCGTCGGACGGCGACGCCGATCCGGACGGCCGCACAGCAGCCGGGCCGCGCTGCGGACGCGGGGCGGAGCGAGCGCCTGGAGCCGTACCCGCGTCGAACGGCTCGGATCCGGCGGGCCTCGGCGCGGCCGGGGCGCCGGTGGACGCACCGCCACTCGGCGCGCCGGGCCAGCTCACCGGGCTGGACTGCCGGTTGCGCGGCGGGATCGACGGGGGAGCGGGCTCAGTGCTCATGCATCCTCCTGCGGGGATGGCTCAGCGCCTGTCGGATACTCCGGCACGGGCTGCGGCGTGGCCGCCGGCGCATCCGCGAACACGACCGACGGCGCGGTCTCGTCAACCACGGTACCGGCATCATCGCCGAGGTGTCGCTCGATGTTGCGAGCAACCGCGATGATCCGGTCGTTGTTGTCTGGCTTGGCGAAGATCACACCCTGCGTCGCCCGTCCGGTCGCGTTGACCTCACTGACGGCCGACCGGACGATCTTCCCGCGTTCCATGATGACGAGAACCTCGTCGTCCTCGTCCGTGACCAAGGCACCGATCAGGTCGCCGTTCGCGTCCGGCAGGTTCGCCACCTTGATGCCGAGGCCACCTCGACCCTGGACCCGGTAGTTCTCGACGGTCAGTGCCGTGCGCTTGGCGATGCCACCCTCGGTGACAGTGAAGAGGAACGACCCGTCGCGCACCACGTCCATCGCGAGCAGTTGGTCTCTGGCGCGGAACTTCATGCCGGTGACCCCGGACGTCGCTCGACCCATCGGGCGCAGCGCCTCGTCGTTCGCCGTGAAACGGATCGACTGCCCCTTGCGTGAGACGAGGACCAGGTCGTCCGTCGAGTTGACGATGCACGCCGAAACGACCTCGTCAGGCAGGCCGTCCTCGTCCTCGCGGAGGTTGATGGCGATGACGCCGCCCGACCGGGTCGAGTCGTACTCGCTCAGCCGTGTCTTCTTGACCAGGCCCCGCAGCGTCGCGAGAACCAGGTACTCGGCCTGCTCATAGTTCTGCAGGTCCAGAACCTGTGCGATCTTCTCACCGGGCTGGAACGCGAGCAGGTTCGCGACGTGCTGACCCTTCGCGTCCCGGCCGCCCTCGGGCAGCTCATACGCCTTGGACCGGTAGACCCTGCCGAGGTTCGTGAAGAACAGGAGCCAGTGGTGCGTCGTCGTGACGAAGAAGTGGTCGACGATGTCATCCTCGCGCAGCTGTGCGCCACGCACTCCCTTGCCCCCGCGGTGCTGGGCCCGGTAGTTGTCGCTGCGGGTTCGCTTGACGTAGCCCCCACGCGTGATGGTGACGACCATCTCCTCCTCGGCGATGAGGTCCTCGATGGAGACCTCCCCGCTGAACGGGAGGATCTGGGTCCGGCGCTCGTCGCCATACTTCTCGACGATCTCCGCGAGCTCGTCCTTGACGATCCCGCGCTGACGGGCGTCCGAGGCGATGATCTCTTGGAAGTCGGCGATCTTGGCCTGCAGTGCGGCGAACTCGTCGGTCAGGCGCTGCCGCTCCATCGCGGCGAGCGCGCGCAGCTGCAGGGTGAGGATCGCGCGGGCCTGGACGTCATCGACGTCCAGGAGCACCATCAGTCCCTCGCGCGCGTCGTCGACCGTCGCCGACGCGCGGATCAGGGCGATGACCTCGTCCAGCATGTCGAGGGCCTTGAGGTAGCCGCGCACGATGTGCGCGCGGTCCTCGGCCTCACGCAGGCGGTACCGCGTCCGACGGACGATGACCTCGCGCTGGTGCGTCACCCAGTGGCGCACGAACGCGTCGATGCTCAGCGTGCGCGGGACGCCGTCGACGAGCGCGAGCATGTTCGCGCCGAACGTCTCCTGCAGCTGCGTGTGCTTGTAGAGGTTGTTGAGGACGACCTTGGCGACGGCGTCGCGCTTGAGCACGATCACGAGTCGTTGGCCCGTACGGCCCGACGTCTCGTCGCGGATGTCCGCGATGCCTGTGACGCGCCCCTCCTTGACGAGGTCCGCGATCTTCAACGCGAGGGTGTCGGGGTTGACCTGGTAGGGCAGCTCGGAGACGACGAGGCAGATGCGCCCCTGGATCTCCTCGACCTCGACGACGGCCCGCATGATGATCGACCCGCGGCCCGTGCGGTACGCGTCTTCGATCGCTCGGCGCCCGAGGATGGTCGCTCCGGTGGGAAAGTCCGGGCCCTTGATGCGCTGGATCAGCGCCTCGAGGAGCTCCTCGTGCGTCGCCTCGGCGTGGTCGAGGTGCCACAGGACGCCCTCGGCTACCTCACGCAGGTTGTGCGGCGGGATGTTGGTCGCCATGCCGACCGCGATGCCCGACGACCCGTTGACCAGAAGGTTCGGGAACCGCGAGGGCAGCACGACGGGCTCCTGCGTGCGCCCGTCGTAGTTGTCCTGGAAGTCGACGGTGTCCTCGTTGATGTCACGGACCATCTCCATCGACAGCGGAGCCATCCGGCACTCCGTGTACCGGGGCGCAGCCGCCGGGTCGTTGCCCGGCGAGCCGAAGTTCCCCTGCCCGGACACGAGCGGGTAGCGCATCGACCAGTCCTGGACCAGGCGCACGAGCGCGTCGTAGATCGACGTGTCGCCGTGCGGGTGGAACTTGCCCATCACGTCACCGACGACTCGGGTGCACTTGGAGAACTGCCGGTCCGGGCGGTACCCGCCGTCGTACATCGCGTAGAGCACACGACGGTGCACGGGCTTGAGCCCGTCGCGAACGTCGGGCAGCGCACGACCCACGATGACGGACATCGCGTAGTCCAGGTACGACCGCTGCATCTCGAGCTGCAGGTCGACCTGTTCGATGTCGCCGTGCTCGATGTCGGTGGGAAGGTCAGTCACGGATCAGTTCCTTAGCTGTGCGGCTCGGTGGGCGCTGGGGAGTCAAGGGGCGCGTCCTCAGATGTCGAGGAAGCGCACATCCTTGGCGTTGCGCTGGATGAAGGAGCGGCGGGCCTCGACGTCCTCACCCATGAGGATCGCGAAGGTCTCGTCGGCCGCGGCGGCGTCGTCGAGGTTGACCTGCAGCAGCGTGCGGTGCTCGGGCGACATCGTGGTCTCCCAGAGCTCCGAGTAGTCCATCTCACCGAGACCCTTGTATCGCTGGATCGCGTTGTCCTTGGGGATCCGCTTGCCGGCGGCCTGGCCCTCGACGAGGTACTGGTCACGCTCGCGGTCGGAGTACACGTAGTCGTGCGGCGCGTTCGACCACTTGATGCGGTACAGCGGCGGCTGCGCGAGGAACACGTTGCCGTTGTCGATGAGCGGGCGCATGTACCGGAAGAGCAGGGTGAGCAGCAGAGTGCAGATGTGCTGGCCGTCGACGTCGGCATCGGCCATGAGCACGATCTTGTGGTACCGCAGCTTGGCGAGGTCGAAGTCCTCGCCGATCCCGGTCCCGAACGCCGTGATGAGCGCCTGGATCTCCATGTTGCCGAGCGCCCGGTCGAGCCGGGCCCGCTCCACGTTGAGGATCTTGCCACGCAGCGGGAGGATCGCCTGCGTGCGCGGGTTGCGCCCGCGGACCGCTGAACCACCGGCTGAGTCGCCCTCGACGATGAAGATCTCGCACTCCTCGGGCCGGTTCGACTGGCAGTCCCGGAGCTTGCCCGGCATGCCGCCAGACTCGAGCAGGCCCTTGCGCCGGGTCGCCTCACGAGCCTTGCGCGCAGCCATCCGCGCGGCCGCCGCCTGGATCGACTTGCGAATGACGTCGCGCGCTTCGGTGGGGTGCGCGTCTAGCCACGCCCCGAGCTGCTCGTTGACGACCTTCTGGA
Source organism: Cellulomonas sp. (assembly GCA_012927595.1). Taxonomy (GTDB): domain Bacteria; phylum Actinomycetota; class Actinomycetes; order Actinomycetales; family Cellulomonadaceae; genus Cellulomonas_A. The sequence continues at coordinate 84,522 of JABBOW010000033.1, read as the reverse complement.
CGAAGGTCTTGGCCTCGGTGTTGCCGAGCTTGGTCTTCGTCTGGCCCTCGAACTGCGGCTCGCCGAGCTTGATCGACAGGACGGCCGTGAGGCCCTCGCGGATGTCGTCACCGGTCAGGTTCTCGTCCTTCTCCTTGATGATCGTCTTCTCGCGCGCGTAACGGTTCATGAGCGAGGTCATCGCCGCACGGAAGCCCTCTTCGTGCGTGCCGCCCTCGGTCGTCGCGATCGTGTTCGCGTAGGTGTGCACGGACTCGGAGTACGCGTTGGTCCACTGCAGGGCGATCTCGACCGAGATGCGCCGCTCCTTGTCCTCCGACTCGAAATCGATGATCTCGGGGTGGATGACCTCGACCTTCTTCGCCGAGTTCAGGTGGCGGACGTAGTCGATGAGGCCGCCCTCGTACCGGTAGGTCACGGTGCGCTGGCTCGCCGGCGCCTCGATGTTGTCGGCGTCGCGGTCCGCACCGTCCGCCCGCGCGATCTCGTCCTCGGTGCCCGTGTGCTCCGGGCGCTCGTCGGTGAGTGAGATCTGCAAGCCCTTGTTGAGGAAGGCCATCTGCTGGAAGCGCGAACGGAGCGTCTCGAAGTCGTAGGTCGTGGTCTCGAACACGACGTCGCTCGCCCAGAAAGTGATGGTCGTGCCCGTGTGGTCGGCCGCCTCGCCGCGCTCGAGGGGCGCCTGCGGGACGCCGTCGCGATAGCTCTGACGCCACACCGAGCTCTGCCGTCGGACCTCGACCTCGAGGAGCGACGACAGCGCGTTCACGACGGAGACGCCGACACCGTGCAGCCCGCCCGACACGGCGTAGCCGACCCCGCCGAACTTGCCGCCCGCGTGCAGGACCGTCAGGACGACCTCGATCGCTGGCTTGCCCTCGGACTTGACGATGTCGACCGGGATGCCGCGACCGTTGTCCACGACGCGCACACCGCCGTCCGCGAGCAGCGTGACCTCGATGTGGTCGCAGTAGCCGGCGAGTGCCTCGTCGACCGAGTTGTCGACCACCTCGTAGACCAGGTGGTGCAGCCCGCGCGCACCCGTGGAACCGATGTACATTCCGGGTCGCTTGCGGACGGCATCGAGGCCCTCGAGGACGGTGATCGCACTCGCGTCGTAGCCGCCGTTCGATGATGCGGGTGGAGCGCCTTCGCTGGCGACAGGTCCGGTGGAAGCGCTCTTCTCGGCCACGGGCGGTGGTACTCCTCAAGGTCTCACACGCGAATGGGGCGGCCCTCTGAGGTGTCAGAGAGCGGATCACTCCACTTCGCTGGAGTTCCAGGCACAGATGCACCAGGAATGACCTGCACAGTCTACCTGGCGAAGCGTGCTGGGCCTGCTCTCCAGACCTGTCAGCGGCCTGCTGCCTGCGAGGCCATCAGCACGGTCATCCCCAGGTGTCGCGAGGTCCACGTCCAGGAACCGACCGGGGACCGCGCTTGAATCCAGGACCGGCCGGACCCACCACGTGGATCTCACGCACCACGTCCTCCCCGACGTCGTCCGCGAGCCGGCGCAAGAGCTGCGGAACGAGGAGACGGACCTGGGTGGCCCACGCCGTCGAGTCGGTCCGCACCGTGAGGATCCCGGCATCGAACGTCTCGGGCTCGCAGTGGTCGGCGATCTGGTCACCCATGACGTCCCGCCACCGACCGATCACACCGCCGACCGACACCTCCTGCACCCAGCCGCGGTCCCGCAGCAGCCGAGCCAGGGTTTCGGCGACCGGCTGAGGATCACGGCCGTCACGCCCGGGCGAACCCCGCGGCGGGTCGAGCGGCGAGCGCCGTCTGGCCACCTGACCTGGGTAGATGCCTCGCGACTTCGCCCCAGCCTTGGCGCGTTCGAGAGCGGCGCGGGCAACGCTGCTCGGCGGCGTCAGCTCGATGAACGCCCCGACGGGCGCGCTGTCGAGGGGCTCCGCCATCGGGCGCGGCACCCGTTCGGTCGGGTCAGCCTCGGTCACCCTGCCCTCGGTCGGGTCCGCGTCGATCCGGCCCGCGTCGGCGGGCGCGGGGTCTGTCAGTGCGGGGTCGGTCGGTGCGGGGTCGGTCCGCGCGGCGGTGGGCGCGGGGTCGGCGGGCGCGGGGCCCGTCCGGTCAGAGGACACGCGCCACCTCACCGCCCATGACGTCGACGCGAGCGCCAGCGAGCTGCTCCGGCACGTCCCCAGGGACCGCGGCGGTGATGATCACCTGCCGCGCCGGGGCGACAAGCTCGGCAAGACGGTCCCTGCGACGGACGTCGAGCTCGGCGAACACGTCGTCAAGGATCAGGACCGGCTCACCGTCCTCGCCCCAGTCCGCCATCCACAGGTCGGGCCCGGAGTCGGCGTCGGGCCGGGCGGCGGAGCCGTCGGGCCCACGCGTGAGCAGCGTGTACGACGCGAGGCGCAGCGCGAGTGCGAACGACCACGACTCCCCGTGGCTCGCGTAGCCCTTCGCGGGCAACGCGCCGAGCGTCAGGACGAGGTCGTCCCGGTGCGGGCCAACGAGGCACACCCCCCGCTCGATCTCCTTTGACCGCAGGTGACCCATCGCCTCGAGCAGCTGAGCCTCTACCAGTCGCGTGGACCCGTTCGGCTCGCGCGGCACGGCTGGGCCGGGCTCGCCGGTAGACGTCGCGCCGCGACCCTGCTCGTCGGCTCGGTCGAGCTCGACGTCGAGCGAGGACCGGTAGCCGATGACTGCCTCACCCTGACCCGCGCTGACCTGCTCGTACGCGCGTGCAACGTGCGGCGCGAGAGCAGCGACGATCTGTCGGCGCGCGACGATGACCTGGGCACCGGCCTGGGCGAGCTTGGCGTCCCACACGTCGAGCGTGCGCAGGTCAGCAGCGCCACGAGTCCCTCGCACGGCAGCGGACGCCGACTTGAGGAGGGCGCTGCGCTGACGCAGCACCCGGTCGTAGTCGCCGAGGACCCCGGCGAGGCGCGGGGTCACGAGGACAGCGAGCTCGTCGAGGAACCGCCGGCGACCGTCCGGGTCGCCCTTCACGAGAGAGAGGTCCTCGGGAGCGAAGGAGACCGTTCGCAGGAGGCCGAGGACGTCACGCGCTCGACCGGGCGACCCGCCGTTCACCCGTGCGCGGTTGGCCTTGCCCGGTGTGATCTCCAGCTCCACCAGGCTCGTGCGACGTGTGACCTCGCTGCTCGCGGCACGTCCTGATCCGTCGCCGCGGCCGTGCTCCCGGACGATCTTGGTCCGGATCACTGCGCGCGAGGCACCCGCCCGGACGAGCGCGGCATCCGACGGCACGCGGTGGCTGGCGAGGGTCGCGACGTAGCCGATGGCCTCGACAAGATTCGTCTTGCCCTGACCGTTGGGACCGACGAGCGCGGTCACGCCATCGTCGAGCGGCAGCTCGACCTGCGCATAGGAGCGGAAGTCGGTCAGTGACAGGTGCGAGACATACATCGCTCGAGCTCAGACGGACAGGTCGTCAGGAGGGGACACGGTCAGGTCGCCGGGGTTGCTGGCTTGGTCGCGTGACCGCCGAACTGCTGGCGGAGAGCTGCGACAGCCTTCATCGCAGGGGAGTCCCCCTGTCGAGATGTGAACCGCGCGAACAGGGCGGCCGAGATCACCGGCAGCGGGACCGCGGCGTCGATCGCCTCGTCTACAGTCCAACGCCCCTCGCCCGAGTCTTCGACCCAGTCCCCGATGGCGGCGAGGTCGGTATCTTCCTCGAGCGCCTTGACCAAGAGCTCCAGGAGCCAGGAGCGCACGACTGTCCCGCGAGTCCATGCCTTCAGAGTTCCCGGGACGTCGTTGACGACGTCCTTCGCGACGAGCAGCTCGTAGCCCTCGGCATAGGCCTGCATGAGGCCGTACTCGATCCCGTTGTGGACCATCTTGGCGTAGTGACCTGCGCCGACGTCACCGGCATGGACGAATCCTTCGTTGCGCGGACCCTGCGGACGTAGCGCGTCGAAGACGGGCATCGCGCGGGCGACGTCGTCCTTGGACCCTCCGACCATGAGTCCGTAGCCGTTGGCCAGGCCCCACACACCGCCCGAGACACCGGCGTCGACGTACCCGATCTTGTGCTCGGAGAGCAGCTGAGCGTTCGGGGCGTCGTCCGTGTAGTGAGAGTTCCCACCCTCGATCACCAGATCACCGGGCTGCAGGAGATTCGCAAGGTCGCAGACAACTCCGTGGGTGATGTCACCGGACGGGACCATGACCCACACGATGCGTTCGCCAGCGGGCAGTGCCGCGACCAGATCGGTGAGTGTCGCAACATCAGTCACCGCAGGGTTGCTGTCGAACCCGGTGACCTCGATGCCACCGGCGCGCAGACGCTCGCGCATGTTCGCGCCCATCTTGCCGAGCCCGATCAGACCGATGTGCATGACTGTGCCTCTCGTCGTCGACGTTGACCGACCTCACTGCCATGGAAGTCCGCGTGACGGAGCGGACCGACCATGCATCGAGCCTGACGCATCGAGCGTCAGCTCGCGAAACGGATGGGCACCAAGAGGTAGCGGTACTCAGAGAGGTCGTCGCCGTCTAGCGACTCCTGCCCGGTGAACTCGACCGGCTTGTTCGGGTGGGTGAAGGACATCCGCACAAATGGGGTCGTCAGCGCGCCCAGACCGTCCAGCAGAAACTGGGGGTTGAACGCGACGGAGATGTCGTCGCCGACGAGCGTCGCCTCAAGTGCCTCCGATGCCTGCGCGTCATCACCTTGACCAGCATCCAGGACGACCTGCCCATCGCTGAACGACAGCCGGATCGGTGTGTTGCGCTCGGCGACCAGCGCTACCCGCTTGGCCGCGTCTGTGAGGGACTGCGTGAGCACGACGGCGTGGATCGGGGTCTCGTCCGGGAACAGCCGGCGGACAGCGGGGTAGTCGCCATCGACCAGGAGCGAGGTCGTGTGACGACCACCGGCCTCGAAACCGATGAGATCGACACCCTGGCCGGTCGACAGCGCGATGTTCACGGAGCCCGCGGAGCCGAGCGACTTCGCCGCGTCGGACAGCGTCTTGGCACGGACGAGAGCCACCTGGGAGACGTCCGGGGAGGTCGGGTGCCACCTGAGCTCGCGCAGCGCGAGACGATAGCGGTCGGTCGCGAGCAGCGTGATCTTTTCGCCCTCGATCTCGACCCGGACGCCCGTGAGCAGGGGCAACGTGTCGTCCCGGCTCGCAGCCACCGTCACCTGGGTGACCGCGTGAGTAAGCGCATCGCCGTCGACCGTTCCGGACACGGCCGGCATCGCTGGGAGCGCTGGGTAGTCCTCGACCGGCATGGTCAGGAGCGTGAAACGGCTCGCGCCACACGTCAAGGTGACCTTGGTGCCCTCGAGGACGACATCGACCGGCTTCGCCGGCAGCGCACGGGAGATCTCGGCGAGCAGCCGACCCGACACGAGCACGGTGCCGGGTTCACTCACATCCGCCGGGATCTCCGATCGTGCCGACACCTCGTAGTCGAAGCTCGACAGCTGAAGCGTGCCGTCGCTGTGCGCCTCGATGCGGACGCCGGCGAGGACGGGGACGGGTGGGCGGGTCGGAAGACTACGAGCTGTCCACGTGACGGCTTCCGCGAGGACGTCACGCTCGACTCGAAACTTCATGCCCCACCTCTCGGTCCTCCATCACGCGTCGCTTGAGGTCGCGGCCCACGCACGGCGACCAGGCCGGGGCCTGATCTTCAGCGTGCAGTGCCGGCGCGACATCGACGCACAGGTCGGATCGAACACTACGCGAGTGAGCACAGCGCTGGTACCTGCAGGGGAACGAGATGGATCGTGTTGTCCGGGTGTCTGGTTGGGCTGGCACCGATGTGCTCTTCGCTGGTGTGTGGATCTTCCAGGGAGAGAAGTCTCATCGTCGTCTTCGCCTTTGTGAATCCTGGGGATGACGGGTCGATCTGCAGGTCATCGTCCGATTCAGGTGTGGATGGCGAGTGTGCACGGACTGGGGACAAGTCGTCCGGCCGGTGGACGAGCGTCTGACAGCCACCTCTCGTCCACCGAGAAGCCGGCCCGTGTCCACACGGCGTCAGCGTGTCGTCCACCGTTGTCCACAGGTCTGTCCACAGGTGTGAATATTCGTCCCACGGCTGTCTCACCCGAATATTGAGGGTTGCCGTCAAGGGAGATGTCGGTGCGAGCGGTGAGACTTGTCTCATGAAGTCTGGTTGTCCGGCCGGGTCGGTCGGGCTGATCAGCTGCGATTCTGCTGCTTGATCCGGTTGGTCAGCTCGGTCACCTGGTTGTAGATGCTGCGGCGCTCAGCCATGAGCTCGCGGATCTTGCGGTTGGCGTGCATCACGGTGGTGTGGTCCCGGCCACCGAAGGCCTGACCGATCTTCGGCAGCGAGAGCTCCGTGAGCTCACGGCACAGGTACATGGCGATCTGCCGGGCGGTGACGAGGACACGGGACCGCGAGGAACCACAGAGGTCCTCGATCGTGAGGCCGAAATAGGCGGCTGTCTGACCGATGATCGCTGTGGAGGTGATCTCCGCGGCCGTGCCGTCGGTGATCAGGTCCTTGAGCACGATCTCGGCGAGCGGACGATCAACCTGCTGGCGGTTGAGATTAGCGAAGGCTGTCACCCGGATCAGCGCACCCTCGAGCTCACGGATGTTCGTCGATATCCGCGAGGCGATGTACTCGAGCACGTCGTCGGGTGCCTTGAGGCGTTCGTTCCCGGCCTTCTTGCGCAGGATCGCGATGCGGGTCTCGAGGTCCGGGGGTTGAACGTCGGTGATCAGACCCCACTCGAAGCGCGAACGCATCCGGTCCTCGAAGCCGTTGAGCTGCTTCGGCGGCAGGTCGGAGGTGATGACGACCTGCTTGTTCGCGTTGTGCAGGGTGTTGAACGTGTGGAAGAACTCCTCCATCGTCTGCTCCTTGCCCTGGAGGAACTGGATGTCATCGATGAGGAGGACGTCGACCTCGCGGTACCGGCGCTGGAACGCGCCAGCCTTGTCATCACGGATCGAGTTGATGAAGTCGTTCGTGAACTCCTCGGAGTTCACGTAGCGGACACGCACCGACGGATAGAGGTTCTGGGCGTAGTGCCCGATGGCGTGGAGCAGGTGCGTCTTGCCGAGTCCCGAGTCCCCATAGATGAACAACGGGTTGTAGGCCTTGGCGGGGGCCTCGGCGACCGCGACGGCTGCGGCGTGCGCGAACCGGTTCGACGAGCCGATGACGAAGGTCTCGAACTGGTAGTTCTTGTTGAGCCTGGCCGGCTCCGACGGGGTCGAGGGCCGACGCCCGGACCCCGGACGGAACGGCTGGGAGTCCTGGGAGTGCCGTTCGTCCTCGTCCTCGTCGTCGTATGCGGTGATGCGAGCGCTGGGTGTGTCGTGCGCACGCTCGACGTCATGAGCTGCAGTGGGCCGTGGGGCGGCGATCGCGGGCTCGTCCGAGGCCAGGTCGACGTCGATCGTGATCGCGAAACGCCCCTCGCGGCCGAGGGCCGACGTCAGCGCCTCGGTGACCTCGGTGCGCACACGAGTCTCGAGGTACTCCTTCGTCAGGTCGTTGCCAACCGCCAGGAGCATCGTGCCGTCGAGGAGACCCAGCGGTTTGGCCAGCTTCACGAAGGCAATCTGTCGCGGCGTGATGTCGGGGCTGTGCTCGAGCTCAGCGACCGCCTGGGCCCATACGCGGGCCGGCTGATCGTCCTGTGATGACACGTCTTCCCTCACTACCCGTCGACGCTCGCGTGGTCGAGTTTCGCACGCGTGTGCGTGATCCACACCTCTGTCCACAGCCTGTGTGCGGCGACCGGCAGACCTATGGCCGGGACGGCGCGACCGGTGGACTGCAGCCGTTACGTCGTCCCGAACCGGCCTGCGCCGCGCCGCGAGGAGGGTGACGACGGGTCAGCCTAGCCGTCTGCACGGAGGGTCGCGATAGTCCGCACGGGTGATGTGGCATCCACGCGCGTGTCGGTGCAGCTTTCCATCGAGTACACGTGGGATGTTCGCCGACGGCAGTCGTAGCCTCGAGGCGAGCGGAAGTCGGCCGCGAGGTGCCCGGCATTTGACCCGACACGGTCGTCCGGCGTAGCGTTGTGAAGCCTTCCTGATGGCTCCTGCTGGCGCGCCTTGGCGCCGGAATCGAACGCTGCGTGTTGACGGGCGTCGTGTTGATCCGGAGCAGTCGAGCTCGGCACTCAGACCTGGTCGCGTAACTGTGCGCGATCGATGCCCCGAAGTAGTTGGAGAGACTCGTGAGCAAGCGCACGTTCCAGCCGAACAACCGGCGCCGGGCCAAGACCCACGGCTTCCGTCTGCGTATGCGCACACGCGCAGGCCGCGCGATCCTCGCCGCTCGTCGGCGCAAGGGTCGCGAAGAGCTCTCGGCCTGACGACTGCTCCGGTGCTGCCAGCAGCGCACCGGATGCGCCGCCCTGCGGAGTTCGAGCAGGCGGTGCGGTGTGGTGCGCGTGGCGGACGGGAGTCTGTCGTGGTGCACCTTGCGACTCGGACCGATCCTGGGCCTGGTCCGGTGGTCGGCCTTGTCGTGTCGAAGTCCATCGGGAACGCCGTGACGCGGAACAAGGTCAAGCGGCGCCTGCGTGCCCTTGTACGTGTTCGGCTCAACTCGATGCCCGCGGACGCGGGCGTGGTTGTGCGTGCTCTCGCACCCGCGGCGACGCGCGCATACGCGGACCTCGGTGCCGACCTGGACGTGGCGCTCGAGACAGCGGCACGCCGCTCGCGGCGCCCGGTGCGGGCATGAGCAGTCATCCCATGACCTACGCGTCGGTGGGTTCGGTCACGCGGGCGCTCGTCCGGTTCCCTGGCCGCGTCCTGCTCGTCCTGATCCGTGGCTATCAGTTGTTGATCTCCCCGATGAGACCACAGACGTGCCGGTACTACCCTTCGTGCTCGCAGTACGCGGTGATCGCGATTACCCGACACGGTGCGATCCGGGGGACAGGACTCGCGGCGTGGCGTCTGTTGCGCTGCAACCCGTGGAGCGCCGGCGGCGTGGACGACGTCCCGCCCGCTCATGACCGGCAGCATCATCACCATCACGTGGCTCCGGCCACGTCCTGATCACCGAACGAGGAGCTTTTCCACATGGGGTGGTTTGACGGCCTGCTCTATCCGATCATGGTCGCGGTGGCCTGGATCATGGTCCAGTTCCACACGCTGCTCTCAGCGATCGGCCTGGACCCGGCGTCTGGCGCTGCATGGGGGCTGTCGATCGTCGGCCTCGTGATCGTCATCCGGATCATCCTGATCCCGCTGTTCGTCAAGCAGATCAAGGCGTCCCGGGGCATGCAGATGCTCAGCCCCGAGATGCAGGCGATACAGAAGAAGTACAAGGGCAAGTCCGACCCCGCATCTCGCGAGGCGATGAGCCGCGAGACGATGGAGCTGTACAAGAAGCACGGCACCAACCCGTTCGCGTCGTGCCTGCCGATCCTCGCCCAGTCACCGATCTTCTTCGCGCTGTTCCGCGTGCTGTACTCGCTTCCCAAGCTCTCGACGGGCATGTACGCCAAGTCGTCGATCGGGCCCCTGGATGCCGCGACCGCCGGGCAGGTCGAGCACGCCACGATCTTCGGTGCGCCGCTGTCGGGATTCTTCATGTCGAAGGATGGCGGATCGACCGTCAAGATCGTGACTGTCGTCCTCATCCTGGCAATGTCGGCAACGACCTTCCTCACGCAGCGGCAGCTGACGATGAAGAACATGCCACCTGCCGCGCTCGAGGGGCCGATGGCACAGCAGCAGAAGATGCTGCTCTATCTGATGCCGCTGATCTTCGCGTTCTCGGGGGTCAACTTCCCGATCGGCGTGCTGCTCTACTGGACGACGACGAACGTGTGGTCGATGGGTCAGCAGTTCTATACGATCCGCCGGATGCCGGCGCCAGGGTCTGCTGCCGAGGCGTCGATGAAGGCGCGGCAGGCCCGCAAAGCCCATCAGTCCGGGCTGGAGCTGGCCGTGGCCGACGGCCCCGTCATCGACGACAAGCCGCGGGGCCAGCGCGTGCAGCCGAAGCGCAAAGACCGGGTCAAGCCGCGAACGCCGGACGGCCCGACCCCACCGACCGGGTCCACATCGCCGGCCGGCAGCACAGCACCGAGCAGTCCGACCACGGGTCAGGCCTCCAGCGACGGAGACAAGGCCACGCCGGCTGCGCGAGCACCACGCAAGCCCAAGAAGTAGCGCTCACCCACCGGCACCGAGCCGCATCCCGAGGAGCACCCATGACGTCGTCCGTAGACAACGAGATCGTCCCCGGCGAGGAGAACCCGACCAGCCGGCTCGAGGAGGAAGGCGAGATTGCCGCCGACTACCTCGAGGAGCTGCTCGATATCGCCGACCTGGATGGCGACATCGACATCGACGTCGACCACGGTCGTGCGGCGGTGGAGATCGTCGCAGAGCCGGGCTCGGAGCGCGCACTGCGGCGTCTCGTCGGCACGAATGGTGAGGTCCTCGATGCGCTGCAGGAGCTGACGCGGCTCGCTGTGCAGGCGAAGACGGGGGAGCGGAGCCGGCTGATGCTCGACATTGCCGGTTACCGCGCTGAACGTCGGACTGAGCTCGTCGCCGTCGCAACGGAGGCCATCGGGCGGGTGCGGGAGTCGGGCGCGCCGGTCGCGCTCGAGTCGATGAACCCGTTCGAGCGGAAGGTTGTCCACGACGCGGTTGCTGCCGCCGGGCTGGTCAGCGACTCGGAGGGCGTCGAGCCCGCCCGACACGTGGTGATCCGCACGTCCTGAGGTTTCACACGGCATGCCGCATCATCCAGCGAGCGGCTGGCTCCTCCCGGAGTCGGCCGCTCGGGCGTTGTCAGTGGTCAATTGCGCTGGCGCTGGTCCGCTAGGGCGTCGATATTCTCGCAGAAGGGCCCTGGCGCCTGGACTCGTCGTACGCAGCGCCATCAGGGACAGTCCTGCAGGGAACGGTCGTCTTGGGCTATGGCGACGAGCGTGGGGAAGCGGGTCGGCTGGCGGAGAGGAGCAGCATGTTTCACGTGAAACCGACAGGACCATGGGGCGTGCGGTCGCGCGAAGCCCGCGCACGAGAAGGGTCGCCGCAGGATAGCTGGAGCCGCACGCACCGTCCTGCTGGGTGTTGCGAGCCACGGCTTGCGCAGGACATCGCGATCGTCCGACCGCCCGTGGTTTCACGTGAAACAGTGCCGAGCAGCGTTGTGCATGGCGGTGCGCCTGGGCGCTGAGGGTCGCGCCGCAGGGTACCGTGGGCTTCCAGAAGGCAGCCGAGCGCGCCCCCAGCAGCGCCGTGGCCATGGCCATGAGCGTGTGGTTACGCAGGCTCCAGGCAAGCGCTCGTCGTAGAGAGCCTTACGGGTGATGTCTGAACAGTGTGAATGCAATTGCCACCAAGGGGAGGCCGTGTGACGCACGACGATCATGTCGCCGTTGCAGTTCAGGTCGACCCATGGGAAGGCGACCGCCGGCTCCCTGACTTCTTCGGACCGTCCTGGACGGCAATCTCTGCCTTCCACTCCTTGCTGGTCGACGAAGGTGTGCGTCGCGGTCTCGTCGGCCCGCGGGAGGTCCCCCGGCTGTGGGAGCGTCACCTGCTGAATTCGGCTGTCGTTGTCCCATTTCTCCCCGTGACAGGCCGCATCATCGACCTCGGGTCAGGCGCTGGCCTGCCCGGCATCGTCGTGGCAGCGATGCGTCCGGACGCCGAGGTTGTGCTCCTCGACCCGATGGAGCGGCGCACCGAGTGGCTCCTCGAGGTGGTCGCAGCGCTCGGCCTCGCGAACGCCGTCGTGATGCGCGCGCGCGCCGAGGATGTGCACCGCGAGCTCTCCGGCGTTGCTGTCACGGCGCGTGCAGTTGCGCCACTCGACCGGCTATACCGATGGGCTCTTCCGCTGCTGCCGAAGGGCGGTGTCCTCCTCGCACTCAAGGGTGCCCGTGCGCAGGAGGAGGTTGAGTCGGCCGCTCGGGTGGGGGCGCGGCGGGGCGGGGGTCTCGCGGAGACCCTCAGTGTTCGAGCGATCGACGGGTCCGAGGAGACCACAGTGGTGCGGGTTGTCCGGGAGGTCGTGCGCGGTGTTCGGTAGAAGGAAGAGGCGTCAGGAGGCGATCGCCGCAGCTGCGCCCGATCCGCTTGCACAGGCCTCATGGCAGCCGCCGGCGGGCGTCGACGAGGAGATGCCGGGTGCAGGCGGAGCGGACAACAGCAGCGGACACTCGCAGGACGTTTCACGTGAAACAGGCCGACGTGAGCGGAGCATGGTCGGCGATCACAACGGAGCGCCGGCCGACGGGTTCGAAGGGCGATCCGACACCATGGGTCAGGCAAGCGATCAGTCCACCGCTGCCGAGCGCTCCGCGGCAGTAGCCGGCTGGGAGCCGCGCACAGGAACGCGTATCGCGGATGATGACGGGTCTGGCGTCCCGGTCGGACACGCAGAGGGCGCGCAATCCGCAGCCGACAGTTCGGTACGTGGCGGCGCCGGGCAGTGGCGTGCTGAAACAACGCCGTCCGTCGGTGGCGTGCCCGGCGATGACCTTCGGACTGTTGGCGGCGACGGGCAGACCACGCGACGTGAGCCTGCAGACGGTGGTGGCTACGCCGTGACCATAGGCAACAGTGCCGACGTCGGCAGCAGCCTTGACGGCAGCAGAGACATAGCAGCGGCTGATTCAGCCCAAGCGTCCCCAGGCAGCCTCGCTGTTCATTCGCTGGACGGTGCCGACGCTACGCATGGCGCCTTTTCGAGTGCTCCGCGGCCGCACGCGGCCCGGCGCGCGGCGCTGCCAGCAGCGGCTGCTGTTTCACGTGAAACAACGTACGCCGCGGGGGACCCGACCTCGGTCGCCGGCTTGGACCCGGGCGGTCATGTCGAGGCCTCCGAAGTTGCGGCTGCTCAGCCTGAGCGCATGGGGGAGAACAAGGAGGCGCCCAGTCAGCCAGCAGAGGCCATCGGGGCGGTTCATGATGACGAAGCGCGCCGCGCCGCGCTCGTCGACAGCCTGCCTGACGCCGATGAAGACACGCCGTTGATGGCGCAGATCCAGGCCGACGCGAAGCGTCGGATCCAGCTGAGTGGCCGGAAGTTCCCTCGGCCGCCGCAGACCCGGATCATCACGGTGGCGAACCAGAAGGGCGGAGTCGGGAAGACCACGACGACCGTCAATCTGGCTGCCGCCCTCGCCCAGTCCGGGCTGAATGTGCTCGTGCTCGACAACGATCCCCAAGGGAACGCATCGACGGCACTTGGTGTGGCGCATCATGCAGGTACGCCGTCGATCTACGAGGTTCTCGTCGACGAAGCACCCATGGCGGGGGCGGTCCAGGAGTGTCCCGACGTACCCAACTTGTGGTGCGTCCCCGCGACGATCGACCTGTCCGGCGCGGAGATCGAGCTCGTCTCGATGGTGGCGCGGGAGACGCGGCTGCGGATCGCACTCGATGCCTACCTCGCGGGGCGCATCGCTGCAGGTCAGGCACCGATTGACTATGTGTTCGTCGACTGCCCACCGAGCCTGGGTCTGCTCACGGTGAACGCCTTCGTCGTCGGCCGCGAGGTCTTGATCCCGATCCAGTGCGAGTACTACGCGCTGGAGGGTCTGACCCAGCTCCTCAAGACGATCCAGCTGATCCAGGCACACCTCAACCCTGAGCTGCACGTCTCCACCATCCTTCTGACGATGTACGACTCGCGCACCAACCTGGCGCAACAGGTCGCTCAGGAGGTGCGCGATCACTTCCCGGAGACGACGCTCCGCACCTCCGTGCCACGGTCGGTCCGCATCTCCGAGGCGCCGAGCTACGGACAGACGGTCATCACGTACGACTCCGGCTCGTCCGGGGCCCTGGCCTACCTCGAGGCAGCGCGCGAGCTCGCCGAGCGCGGGGCGGCGGCGCCCGGCGCCGGAGCTGACGTTGATGAGTCGGCGTCCGGGATCCCGTTTGCTGCGGGCGATGGCGCTGGAACCAACCACACGGACGGCACGCCTGGCGACACCTCAGGTGTCGTCGGCAGCAGCGCGGGTACCCATCAGGAGGAGCAGTGAGCGAGAAGCGACGTGGCCTGGGCCGTGGCCTGGGTGCACTCATCCCGACCGGACTCGACGGGCAGCGGTCCTCCGACACGCAGCGTCCCGTGGATGTGTTCTTCCCCGAGAACCGACGTGATGCCCACAGCGAGACGTTCCCGACCGAGGACGTCGCCGATGCGCCGACGTCATCCGACGGTGGCTCTGCTGTTTCACGTGGAACATCGGCTCTCGCGGAGAGCGATGGCGCGCCGCCCGATGGCGCCGACACGACCACCGAACGAGTCGCATCGCTGAACGGCTCGCGCGCAACCGTTGGCTCGCGCTCGATCGGCGCCTCTGGCCCCGGCAACGCCGTTGAGTCAGGCAATGGTTCAGCCTCAAGCAACGGCACGGCCGCGACGAGCACGGCTTCGCTGGCCGGGACTGGGACCAGCGGCCCTGGAGACGACGGCCTGATCGCCGTTCCGGGCGCCAGGTTCGCCGAGCTTCCCGTGGACTCCATCAAGCCCAACCCCCGCCAGCCGCGCACAATCTTCGATGCGGACGCACTCGACGAGCTCATCGGTTCGATCCTCGAGGTCGGCGTCTTGCAGCCGATCATCGTCCGGCCCGACGGAGAATCGGGCTACGAGCTGATCATGGGGGAGCGCCGCCTGCGCGCCACCCAGGCCGCAGGGCTGACGACGATCCCGGCGATCATCCGCGACACCGAGGACTCGGACCTGCTGCGCGATGCGCTGCTCGAGAACCTGCATCGCGCCCAGCTGAACCCGCTGGAGGAGGCCGCCGCCTACCAGCAGCTGCTCGACGACTTCGGCTGCACCCATGAGCAGCTTGCCAGCAGGCTCCACCGCTCGCGTCCGCAGATCTCGAACACGCTTCGCCTGCTGCGCCTCCCGCCGCTCGTCCAGCGCCGCGTGGCGGCGGGCGTGCTGTCGGCTGGCCACGCACGCGCGCTGCTCGGCCTCGAGGAGGGGGCCGCGATCGAGCGCCTCGCTCAGCGGATCGTCGCCGAGGGCCTGTCGGTCCGGGCCGTCGAGGAGATCGTCTCGCTCGACGGAGACCCGGCGGCTCCCGCCGCTCGGCGGAAGCCGCGCGCCGGCGACCGGAATGAGGCGCTCGACGAGCTCGCCGCGCGGCTCTCGGACCGCTTCGAGACGCGTGTCAAGATCAACTTGGGCAAGCAGCGCGGACGACTGACCGTCGATTTTGCATCGGTTCAGGACCTCAACCGGATCCTCGAGAGCCTCGCTCCCGACGACCCAGGTCTTCTGCGCCTCTGAGCACTGGCGAGGATGGCGGCGTACTCAAGGGAGTGCGCCGCCATCCTCGCTGCTGGCGCCTGTTTCACGTGAAACAGCGCATCGCTGCAGTTCAGGGCGCCAGGGCGCCCATGACGAGCTCGCGGTACAGCTCGCCGAGGTGACGACCCGCAGCCTCGGCGGCTTGGGGGAAAAGTGACGTCTCAGTCATGCCGGGTGCCACATTGACCTCGAGGAACTGTGCCGTGCCGGAGCCGTCGACGATGAGGTCGGTGCGGGACAGGTGCGCGAGGCCGAGCGCTCGGTGCGCGGCGATGGCCATCTCGGAGACCTGCTCAGCCACCTCGGAGGTCAGTCGGGCAGGGGTGAAGTACTCGGTGCGTCCGGCGTTGTAGCGGGCGTCGAAGTCGTAGGGTCCGTCGGTGACGATCTCCACGGCGGGCAGTGCGTATGGTCCCTCGCCGGTGTCGATGACACTCACAGCGAGCTCGGTGCCAGTGACCGCTCGTTCGATGAGTGCCGTGTCGCCGTAGGCGAAGCACGCGACCATCGCGCGGGGGAGGTCAGCTGCACTGGTCACGTAGCTGACGCCGAGCGCGGAGCCGCCTCTGGACGGTTTGACAACCAGCGGCAGCCCTAGCCGACCGACGATCGCGTCGAGCACCCGGCTGGCTCCCAGCTCGCGGAACAGGCTCTGGGGGAGCGTCACGAACTCCGGGGTCGCCAGGCCGGCGCGTTGGACGACGGTCTTCGCGATCGGCTTGCTCCAGGCGATACGGCTCTGCCGAGGCCCGGTCCCGAGCGCGCGCAGGCCGAGGAGGTCAAGGACGTCACGGATTGAGCCGTCCTCGCCGCTCGCACCGTGCAGGAGAGGCCAGACCAGGTCGGGCCTGGCCTGGGAGAGCGCGGGGATGAGGTCGACGTCGACGTCGTGCACGCTGACCTCGAGCCCGACGGTGCGCAACGCCTCCGCGACCCGTCGACCGGATCGCAAGGAGACGTCGCGCTCGTGCGAGAGCCCGCCGGCGAGGATGACGACGCGCGGCGATGTCGCTGCTGAGGAGGGGTTCACGAGGTCTGTGCTCCGTAGGTCAGGGGTGGCGAACGAGTCAGGCGAGGTCTGGGCCGGGCGTCTGGACGCCGTCACGCCTGTCACTGCCGCTGGTCCCGAACAGGTCGACCAGCTCGCTCTCGCCCGTGACGACCCCGGCTAGGCGTCGCACACCCTCGCGGATGCGCTCGGGGGTGGGGTAGCAGAACGATAGCCGCATGTGGTCGCGGCCCTGACCGTCGGCGTAGAAAGCCGTGCCGGGGACGTAGGCGACCCGGGCGGTGACGGCGCGCGGCAACATGTCCTTCGCGTCGAGGCCGTCCGGCAGCTTGACCCACGTGTAGAAGCCGCCGTCGGGAACCGTCCAGGAGCAGTCCGGCATGTGCTCGGCGAGAGCACCGAGCATGGCGTCACGCCGCTCGCGGTACATCTCTCGGAAGGACTTGATCTGGCCGTACCAGTCACAGGTCGAGAGGTAGGCGCTGATCGCGAGCTGGGAGGCGTTCGACGGGCACAGGATGGCGGACTCGCTCGCGAGCACCAGCTTCTCCCGGACGGCGTGCGGAGCGACGGCCCAGCCGACCCGATAGCCGGGCGCGAAGGTCTTGGAGAACGAACCGAGGTAGATGACGCCCTCGTCGTCGATTGAGCGCAGCGCGTCGATCGGGTTGCTGTCGAAACCGAGCAGGCCGTAGGGGTTGTCCTCCAGGACGAGGACCCCGTAGCGCCGAGCGATCTCGAGGATCTGCGGTCGGCGCGCTGCGGAGAGGGTTACACCCGCGGGGTTGTGGAAGTTCGGAACCGTGTAGAGGAGCTTGACGCGACGACCCTCGCTCGCCAGGGCCACCAGGGTCGACTCGAGCGCCGCAGGGATGAGCCCGTCGGTGTCCATCGGCACGTGGACGATGTCGGCCTGGTATGCCCGGAAGACCCCGAGGGCACCCACGTAGCTGGGCGCTTCGGCCACGATGACATCGCCAGGGTTGACAAAGATCCGCGTCACCAGGTCCAGAGCTTGTTGTGAGCCGGTTGTGACGACGACGTCGTCCGCGTGGGCATGGATGCCCTCCAGGCGCATGACCTCGAGGATCTGCTCGCGGAGGGTCTCGTCGCCTTGACCGGAGCCGTACTGCAGTGCCGTCGCGCCTTGCATCGCGATGACCCGCTGGGCGATCTCCCCCAGGACGTCCATCGGCAGACCGGCGAGGTTCGGCATGCCGCCTGCAAGCGATACGACCTCGGGACGGTTAGCGACCGCGAACAAGGCGCGGATCTCGGAGGCTCGCATGGCATGCGCCCGCTCGGCATACGCGCCGAGCCAGGGGTCGAGCCGAGTTCCGGCCGCGGGTGTCGGCGGGGTGCCCGACGTCGCGCCGCCGGAGCTCAGGTGCGGGAACATCCCTCGAGTCTCGCACGAGCGCAGGGCAGCTTCCGGCGTCGTCCGTCGGTCGACCGCGTGTCGCGCTCAAGCCCCAGCGACGCTCCGAGCGACGCTCCTAGCTACGCCCCTGCGACCTCGGCGAGCACGGCCTCGAAGTTCTGTGCGAGGACCTGCTTGGGTCGGGCACCGATGACGGACCGGACCAGCTCGCCGCCGGAGTAGAAGTTGAGCGTCGGGATCGATACGACCCCGTAGCTCCCGGTGACCACGGGATTCTCGTCCGAGTTGAGCTTGACGACCTTGATGCGGCCGGCGTACTGCTCGGCGAGCTCCTCGAGGACCGGCGCGACGAGACGGCACGGGCCGCACCACGGCGCCCAGAAGTCCACGACGACCGGGATGGAGGACTCGAGGACCTCAGCGGTGAAGGTGGCGTCTGTGACGGGCGTCGTCGCGCTCATCGCGCGTCCGCCAGGTCAGCGAGGTAGTGCTGGGCGTCCAGGGCTGCCGCGCAACCCGAGCCGGCGGCTGTGATCGCCTGGCGGTAGGTGTGGTCGACGGCGTCACCTGCACCGAACACGCCGACCAGGTTCGTCGCCGTCGAGCGCCCGACGACCTCGATGTACCCGTTCTCGTCGAGGTCCACCTGGCCGACGACCAGGTCGGTGCGCGGAACGTGTCCGATCGCGACGAACACACCCGTGGCGGGGTGCTCGCGGGTCTCACCCGTGACGGTGTCGCGCAGCGTGACGCCCGCGACCTTGTCCGTCCCGTGGATCGCGACGATCTCGCTGTTCCACGCGAAGTCGATCTTCGGGTCGTTCATGGCGCGGTCGGCCATGATCTTGGACGCGCGCATCTCACCGCGGCGGTGGACCATCGTCACGCGCTTGCCGAAGCGGGTGAGGAACGTGGCCTCCTCGACCGCGGAGTCTCCGCCTCCGACGACGATGATCTCCTGGTCGCGGAAGAAGAACCCGTCGCACGTGGCGCACCAGGACACCCCTCGACCCGAGAGCCGCTTCTCGTCGGGCAGTCCGAGCTCGCGATAGGCCGAGCCGGTCGACAGGATGACGGCCTTCGCGGTGAACGTCTCGCCGCCACCAACGACGACTGTCTTGATCGGGCCGGTCAGGCCGAGTGACGTCGCGTCGTCCCAGAGGACCTCGGCACCGAACTTTTCGGCCTGCTTCTGGAGGTTCTCCATGAGCTCGGGGCCCTGGACGCCGTCAGGGAAGCCCGGGAAGTTCTCGACCTCGGTCGTGTTCATCAGCGCGCCGCCCGCGGTGACCGATCCGGCGATGACCAGCGGAGCCAGGCCGGCGCGAGCCGCGTAGATCGCGGCGGTGTATCCGGCCGGTCCGGAACCGACGATGATCAGGTCGCGCGGAGAAGTCTGGTCGGTCATCGGGGGAGTCCTTGCAGGTTGGAGGTCAGTGATCGGTGAACAGATCCGGGGCCGGATCTGTTCCGGGCGTCCGGCGGTGCAGGTCGGCAGCGAACGAGGTTCAGGAGACCGTGATCTCCGTGATCTCGATGCGGTTGGAGCCGTCCGCCGTCTGGGCGAGAGCGGTGAACCAGAGCACGATCGAGGACGTCTTCGTCGGGGTGGACAGGGTCAGCACGGTGTCGGCCGAGAGTGGTCCGGAGGCCAGCACCGTGCCGGCGGTGGGACTTGCGGCGTCAGTCGCCCGAAGCTCGACGTTGCCGCCTGTGCCGTTGACGTGCAGCGTCACCGAGGTCACGGTCGCGGGCGACGCGAGGTTCAGCACGAATCCGACCGCCGGCTTCATGCCGCCAAAGTTCGGCTGGTTGTAGGTGTGGGTGTACCAGGCGGTCGCCGGGTCGCCGTCGACCGCTCGGGCGGCGATCTCCGCGTGCTCGCCCGCCGGGTCTGACGGGTCGATCGTCGACACGGAGGCGATGACCGGCGTACCGCCGGTCGGGACGGTGGACGCCGCCGAGGACGGCTGCGCGGCGGGGGCGCTCGGCGCCGCGGAGCCGGCAGAGGCGGAGGCGGAGCGTGTGACGGTAGGTGCAGGCGCGACATCTCCGCGCGGTGTCACAGGCTTCGTCAGCAGCTGGAACGCGATGATCACGCCAATGACGACCGCGACCGCGACGAACGCGATGACCACCTTCGTCGGGTCGAACCGCCGCTCCGAGAGCCTCTCCGGCTCATCGATCCGGTCGTCGAAAGGCAGACCGAAACCGCTGGGCCGCTCCGGTTGGTTCCACGGCGTGCCGGGCTGTGCCAGCGGGACGGACGGCGGCGGACCCGGGGGGAAGCCCGGATCGGGACGGGCCTCGAGCGCGGGCGCCACGACAGGTTCGACTCGCGGGAACAGCGGGCCGGCGGCTGCCGGGCGTTCGACCCGCGGTGGCGCCGATGGGTGCTCAGGACCGCTCGACACGGGCGGGAACGCGATGCCGGGATGAGCCGGCGGGGGCGTACCGGTCCGCCGGGGTCCGGCCGGTGACTGCTCGAACGTGGCGCGGACTGACTGCCGGTCGACGTGTGCGGGAGCCAGTGAGGGCGCCGTCGCTGCCGCGGCGGCGCCGGTGGGGACCGGCGGGCCCGAGTCGGCTCGTCCGGCCAGGCCGATCGAGCGGATCTCGCCCCACGGCTCGAGCTCCCGGACGAGCTCGGCGGGGCTGTGGGGTCCGTCGTCGTTCGGGCCGAGCGTCACGACGCAGAGCGTGTCGAGGTCGGCCGGGACACCGGCGACGAGGTCGCCGGGCGGTATCGGGCCGTCGGTGGCGAGCGGCGCGGCCGGCAGAGTGCCCAGGCCGGTCGTCGGGACGAGGTCATGGGCGCCGACGGGCCACCGGCCTGTCAGGGCGGCGTACAGGAGACGGACGAGACCGACGGTGTCGGCCCGGGTCGTCGTGCGCGCGTCCCCGAGCCCCTGGCCCAGCAGCGCGCCGTCGAAGGCGAGGCCGGTGAGCAGGACCCGGTCGTCGGGCGTGATGTGCACCACCGACGGACGCAACGCGAGGTGGTGGACCCCGCGGCGGCGCGCGATCTCGAGAGCCGCCGCCACCTCACCGACGATGGCGCGAGCTTGGTCGCCCGTGAGTGGACCGCGAGCGAGCAGGTCGGCGAGGGAGGGCCCCCGGACCTCCTCGCTCACGACGTAGCTGACGCCTTCGTGGCTGCCGACGTCGAGCACGCGCACGAGGCGCGGGTCGGAGACGAGAGCGGCGCGCCGGGCGGCGTCGAGTGCCTGCGGGACGTTGCCTGAGATGAGGATGCGCACGCGGACCGAGCGGTCGAGGATCTGGTCGGTCGCCTGCCAAGCAGGCGAGCCCTCAAGGTCCGACGCGAGCGGCTGGAGGACGCGATACCGTCCCGCGAGTACCGTGCCACGTCCGACGACGTCCACCACCAAGCCTCCTGCGGTCCGTGAGTCCGGCTGTACGCCGAGCCCCCATGCTAGACGCGGACTGTCAGCCGCGTCGCGCGCCCCGTCTGCCACCGAGGCGCGCGCCTACGGTCCGGACCAGCATCGTCAGCTCGTCGACCCGCATCGCTGCGAGCAGCCCCACATAGATAGCCGTGATGACGATCCCGACGACGGCGCACTTGACGACCGCGTCCGCCCATCCGCCCACCGGGCCGAGGAGATGCAGGACGAACGCGGCAAGGGTTGTGGCGACGACGGCCGCGACGACGGCCTTGACGTGGACCTGCACCACGCGACGCGCGTCGATGCCGTGCAGGCGTCGGCTGACGGCAGCGAGGGCGAGGGCTGCGCCCAAGCCGTAGGACAGGGTCATGGCCCCCGCGGCGCCGACGGCCCAGTACTCGGATGCGAGGAGCAGCTGTGCAAGGAGCGTCCCGACGACGACGACAACCACCATGACGGCCTGGATCGGGACCATGGAGCGGGCGTCCTCGTACGCGTAGTACACACGCTGGGCGAGCGACCAGGCCCCGAACGCGACGAGCCCGAGCATCATTGCGACGATGATGGGCGCGAGCTTGCCCAGCGTGCTCGCGGGCGCGTTGAAGAACAGGACCCTTCCGAGCGGGAACGCGAGGAGAGAGAAGAGTGCGGTCGCCAGGATCGTGAAGAGGCCGACCATGCGCAGGCCAAGTGACAGGTCGGAGCGCACGGCATCGACGTCATCGGCCGCCGCGCGCTCGGAGAGCCGGGTGAAGAGCGCCGTCATGAGCGAGACGGTCACGATCGAGTGCGGGAGCATGAAGATCAGGAATGCCTGGTCGTAGAGGTTGTTGCTCGCACTTGCCGTCGTCACATTGCTGACCACCAAGAAGCCCAGCTGGGCGAGGACCAGCCCCACGAACGTCCAGTACGCGACCCGCCCGGCCGGCCGCAGTCCCACACCGCGGAAGCCCCAGAGTGGCCGGTAGCGAAAGCCGCTGCGGTACAGCGGGATGATCAGGACGAGCGCCTGGACGACGACGCCGAGCGTGAACGTACCGGCGAGCAGGGCGATCTTCGACCCACCCCACCACGTCGGGTCGTCGATCAACGCCGCCTGACCTTTGTACTGGCCGTTGACCATGATGAAGACCGCCAGGCCCGCCATGGACACGAGGTTGTTGATGACAGGCGACCACATGTACGGCCCGAAGCTCCCGCGCGCGGCGAGCACCTGGCCGAGCAACGAGTAGAGCCCGTAGAAGAGCATCTGAGGGATGCACCAGTAGGCGAACAGCACCGCGAGGGCCGTCACCGCGGGGGTGAAGGTGGCATACAGGTGGATCAGGGCAGGTGCTGCGGCGGTCAGGATCACAGTTAGGCCGAGCAGAACCGCGAATCCGAGCGTCAGCAGCCGGTTCACGTACTCCTCACCGTTGGCGCGCCTGTACGCACGGACGACCTGCGGGACGAGGACCGCATTGAGAACGCCGCCAGCGACGATTGCGTACAGGATGTTGGGCAGCTTGTTCGCAGCCGCGAACGTGTTCGCAGCGTTGTACTCGAGGCCGATGGCCCAGGCGACCATCATCGTGCGAAGGACGCCGAGCACGCGGGAGACGGCAGTCCCCGACGCCATGAGCGCGGTCGAGCGACCGAGGCTGGCGGCAGGGCCGGCCGAGGGCGCGGCGCCGGGGTCGATGACCGGCTCGACGGGGTCGGTCGGAACAGTCACGGGGTGTCCTCCTCAGGCGGCACAGCCGCGGCCTGCGCCGAGACCCGCGCACCGCGGTTGGCGGTCTGCCCGCGCCGGACCGTCCGCACGATCCCGATGACGAGACCGAGGCCGAGCAGCGCGCCGACGACCAGGGTCCCGACGTTCTCGATCGTCGGTGAGAGCCGCGCGCTGAACTGCACCGGCGACGCCACGACAGTCCCGTCCGAGGTCAGCAGGTACACGTCGACGTCGACGTCGCAGTTGGCGTTGGCGCGTACGTCGACCGCGACGATCGTGTCGCTCTGGGCGGCGACGGTCGTCGGCTTGGGGGCGTCGGTCATCGTCAGGCAGGCTTTGCGCGGACGGAGGTCGACCCGGACGGTCGCGTCCTGCGGGAGCGCGTTGTGGACCGTGAGACGGATCTTCGTCGCGCTTGCGATGACGTTGAACTTGGGGCTGACCAGCACCGACAGTCCGGTGCGGCGCGCGTTGGCGCTCGCGAGCACGGTGTCGACGAGAGCAGCACGCGTCGACGGTGCGGCGCGCCACGCGACCGAGAGCGGACTGAGGATCTGGCGGTCGAGACCGGCGAGCAGGGCGTCGGGCACGGGGACGACCGTCGCGAAGGCCGCGACCGCTGCCCGGGCGTCGCCGAGGGCGACGACATGTGCAGGGGAAAGCTCCTGCGAGCTCCGTGTGCCGGCCGGCAAGGCGGTGCGAGCCGAGCCGTCACCGGCGCGGCCGATCAGCCCGGTCACCGACGTGAGGTCGACCCACGGCGCAGTGGCGAGCGCGTCGAGCTGCTCTTGGACGATCGGCACGTCGGGGAACCAGTCGCGGGGTAGGGCGGCCAGCAGGGGCTGCCCGGACGACGCCTTGTCGTGTGCCGCGACGGCGGTCTCCGCGAGGATCCGCTGCGCCGCGGTCGCGGGCGTCGCGCCCGGGTCGAGAGTCCCCGCATCGGTCAGCGCCGCCGTCAGAACGGCGTCTGGCACAAGGGCGGTGAGCGCGCCGGCGCCGGTCTGGACCGAGACAGCGCCCGACCTCGTCGACTTAGCAGGGTCGGCCGGGGCGAGCGCCTGCGGGCCGACGACGAGGCCACGGGCTCCGGTCCGCACCGCGAACGCGGCCGTGGTCGCGTCAGGGACGTCGTCGGCTGCCCACAGCAGCTGGGTCTGTGGGCTCGATCCGAACGCCGTCGCCGTGGAGCTCGCGGCCGCATCCCGGGCGAGCTTGAGCACATCGGGTCGATCGGCGTGCGCGAGCGCGGCCAGGTCAGGGTCGCCCCAGGGAAGCGCGAGCACGTCCCGCCGTGCGGAGCGTTGCGTGAGGTCGGCGAGCCAGGTGGTCGAGCTCGACCCGGCCCTAGCCGCGGCTTCGACCAGCGAGGGGTCCACAGCCCATGACACCTGAGCGTGTTGGCCCGTCGCGTCGATCACGGTGCGCAGGCGACCCGTCGAGGCCGTGAGGGCGTCGAGCTCCCTGGCGGCGACGGCAGAGTCGGCATCCGCCGTCGCTGTGCTCGTGGGCCCCGGAGCGGGTGAGGCCGTCGCGCCAGGCGTGGGTGTCGGAGTGGGTGTAGCCGCGGTGGCAAGCGCGGACGGCGGGCCGACGACCGGGACGAGCACGCTGACCGGCGACGGTGTGGGCGCCGTCGCGTCAGGCAGCCACAGCAGGAAGGTGCGGTCGAGGCCGAGCCGCCGGCCGACATCCGTGAGCTCGAGCGCGAGCCCGCGAGGTCCCCATGCATCCGGGGTGCCCAGGAGAGCGAACGCCGATGCGGGAACCGTCACGCTCACCTGGGCGCTCGTCCCCGGCGCGAGGGGACCCTGGATGTCCACGGAACCGACCGCCTTGCCGGCGTCCGCCAAGACCGCGGAGCCCGCCCACGCCTCCAGCTGCATGCTCGACGCGAGCCTGAACCGGCTGATGCGCAGCGTGGCGCGCGGGCTCGTGAGCGCGGTCGCGGTGTCATTGCGGACCGTCGCCGTCACGACGAGGTCCTGGTTGGGGCGCAGGACCTGCGGCGTGACGGCAGTGACCTGGACGAGCGCGCCGCTGGCGGCGGGGTCTGCGGAGGCTGCTGCCGCCCACGCCGAGCCGGGCTCGAACGGTCCGCCCGCTGCGCCGCCCACGCCGAGCGCGACGAGCGCGACGAGCGTCAGCACGAACGGCAGTGGGCTCCTGCGGATGTGCGTCGCGCAGGCGAGGCGCGACGGGCTCATGCCCCGCTGGCGAGCACCAGGTGCGCCGCCTCGGCGAGACGCCGCTCGTTCGGGTACGCGAGCCGTGCCGTGAGGTCCGCGAAAGCCACCCACTCGACGTCCTCCGCCTCACCGTCCGGGTCGCCTGCGACGCTCAGCTCACCGCCGACCGCCCCGAGGAGGAAGTGGTGGACGACCTTGTGGACGCGGCGGTCGTCCCCGGTGAACCAGTAGTCGATGACGCCGAGCCTGCGAACCACGCGACCGATGATCCCGGTCTCTTCGGCGATCTCACGGACGGCCGCCTGCTCGGGGGTCTCGTCACCCTCGAGGTGGCCCTTGGGCAGGCACCACTCGAGGCGTCCGGCCCGGTTGCGGCGCGCGATGACGGCCGCGCGGTGGATGCCGTCCTGAGTGCGCACGACGAGCCCGCCGGCCGAGGTCTCCTCGACGACGGGCAGGACGTGCGGCATGACCCGCGCACTGAGCACGTGGGGGTCGATGCGCAGGGCGTGCCCGCCCGGTGGCGTGGGCACGCCTCCGTCACGCGCTGGGCTCGACATATCGACACTGTAACGACTCTCCGGTTCGCCGCTTTCACCCGCGGCGCCAGTCCGGAGTCCGGGCGGTGTCCGTCCGGTCGCCGTCCGATGTTCGACCGGCGGGTCCGCAGGGTGTCGACATCTGGCACGCTGGGTAGTTGTGCCACCCACCGACCCGTCCATTCCCGCCACCGCCAGGGGCGACACGCCCGACCAGGGCGCGCTGCTCGCGCTCCAGCGCCGTGCGCACGGGGTGCTCGCGGGCCTCGCGCCGGAGGCGATCGAGCTCGGGCAGATGTTCGCGGCGGCGGGTCACGAGCTCGCTCTCGTCGGCGGCCCGGTGCGGGACGCGTTCCTCGGTCGCCTGAGTGCGGACCTCGACTTCACGACGTCCGCGAACCCGGACGAGACCCAGGTGCTGCTCGCTGCCTGGGGTGACGCGCACTGGGACATCGGCAAGGCGTTCGGCACCATCGGTGCGCGGCGGCACGGTCGACGCCACGGCGGCGAGGACGTCGTCGTCGAGGTCACGACGTATCGGATGGATGCCTACGACGCGTCGTCGCGCAAGCCCGAGGTCGTGTTCGGCGACTCGCTCGAAGGCGACCTGTCGCGACGCGACTTCACGGTGAACTCCATGGCCGTCCGGCTGCCGGAGCTGACCTTCGTCGACCCGTTCGGTGGCCTCACTGACCTGGCGCGCCGGGTGCTGCGCACACCGGTCGCGGCTCGGCAGTCCTTCGACGACGACCCGTTGCGCATGATGCGGGCCGCGCGGTTCGCCGCGCAGCTGGGCTTCGCGGTGGACGACGACGCGCTCGCGGCGATCCGCGACATGCACGAGCGCATCACGATCGTCTCGGCCGAACGTGTGCGGGACGAGCTCACCAAGCTGCTGCTCGCACCCGTGCCACGCCCAGGGCTCGAGGTCCTCGTCGGCACGGGTCTCGCCCAGCACGTCCTGCCCGAGCTGCCCGCGCTGCACCTCGAACGCGACGAGCACCACCGCCACAAGGACGTCTACGAGCACTCGCTCACGGTGCTCGAGCGGGCGATCGCGCTCGAGACCGGACCCGACGGCCCGGTCCCGAGCCCTGACCTGGTGCTGCGCCTCGCGGCGCTGCTCCACGACATCGGCAAGCCCGCGACCCGACGGTTCGAGGCGGGCGGGGTCGTGAGCTTCCACCACCACGAGGTCGTCGGCGCCAAGCTCGTCGCGCGGCGGCTGCGCGAGCTGCGGTTCGACAAGGCGACCGTGCAGGCCGTCGCGCGGCTCACCGAGCTGCACCTGCGCTTCCACGGGTACGGCGAGGTCGGCTGGACCGACTCAGCCGTTCGCCGCTATGTGACCGACGCGGGTGCCCTGCTCGAACGGCTGCACCGGCTCACGCGCTCCGACTGCACGACGCGCAATCGTCGTAAGGCGGAACGGCTGTCAGCCGCGTACGACGACCTCGAGGTGCGCATCGCGACGCTGCGCGAGCAGGAGGAGCTTCGCTCGATCCGGCCCGACCTCGACGGCGCGCAGATCATGGCGATCCTTGGAGTGGCTCCAGGGCCGGTCGTCGGCCAGGCGTACACCTACCTGCTCGAGGTCAGGATGGACCGCGGTCCGCTCAGTGCGGCCGACGCGCGCGAGGCCCTCCTGACATGGTGGGCCGACCAGCCCCGTTGAGCCCGGGTCGCTGCTCAGGCGACGACGACAACCCCGCGGCGCGAGCCCGCCAGGTACACGAACCCCGCGACGAGGTACGCGAGGGCCAGGGCGCCGAACAGCCACGCCGAGCGGCGGGTGTCCGGCAGCGTGAACGCCGCCAGGGCGGCGGCGGCGACGAACGCGCCGTTGTAGAGAACGTCGTACAGCGCGAAGGCCCGCCCACGGAAGTCGTCGGCCGTATCGCGCTGGACGATGGTGTCGACTGCGATCTTCGCTCCCTGGGCCGCCAGGCCGAGCCCTGTCGCGCCGATGATGACCGCGACGCGCGAGACGCTCACCGTGAGCACGGCCTGGCTGACCGCCGCGACGGCCATGCAGATCGTGATCCAGAGGTGCGGGCCCGTGCTGAGGCTGAAGATCGGCGTCACGACGACCGCGAGGACGAACCCGGCGGCGGAGGCGCCGAGGGCCACGGCGAACATCGCGAGGCCCGCGGCTGAGTCGGCTGGATCGGCGAGCAGGTTGCGGGAGATGAGGATGAGCGCGATGAAAGTGACGCCGTAGAGGAACCGGTGGGCGGCCATGACACCCAGCGCCCACGCTGGTGTACGGCGCGCGACGAGGTGCCGGGCGCCGTCGACGAGCCCGTGGGCGAGGCTGGACAGCGCGCGGCGCAGCTGGCGGGCATCGGCGAGCGCGTCGGGACCGAGGAGGTCACGGCCCATGCGGGTGGCCAGGGCCGCCGCCACACCGAACACGGCAGCGGCGACCGCGAGGACCCAGGCGTCCTTCGTCCGGCCCGGTTCGAGAGCCAGGCCGAGGGCGAAACCGAGCGCGGCGCCGACACCCGCCGCGACCGCACCGAGCGTCGGCGTCACAGAGTTGGCCGTCAGGAGCAGGCGCCCGTGCACGACGCGCGGGAGGCCGGCGGACAGTGCCGAGAGCAGGAACCGGTTGACCGACAGGTCTAGGAGCGCGAGGACGTACACCGCGGGGCCGACGCCGCGGGTCAGCAGGAGCAGTCCGATCACGAGCGTGATGACCACGCGAAGCAGGTTGCCGAACGCGAGCACCTGACGCCGACGCCACCGGTCGAGCAGCACCCCGGCCCACGGTCCGACGACGGTGAACGGGAGCAGCAGCACGGCGAACGCCGACGCGACCCCGGTGGCGGTGCTGGCGCGCTCCGGGGAGAAGAAGAAGAGGGTCGCGAGCCCGACCTCGAACAGTCCGTCGCCGGCCTGGCTGACGAGGCGCACGGCGAAGAGCTTGCGGAAGTCGGGGAGCTGGAGCAGTTCCTTCAGCTCCTGGGTCACGCGCACCGCGCCACTGTAGCCGCGGGGTCGGACGGGGCCGTGCGAGCGAGCGCGACTGCGGCGCAGACCGGCAATTAAATAGACACAAGACGTGAATAAGCAATGGATTCCCGACACCAGCAGAGAACAATTCTGCTGGTGCCTCTAGGACCAATGCCCTAGGGTGTCAGCCCAATCCTGACCAGCATATAAGTAACGCACCGGAGCGAACGAGCGTTTCACAGTGAGTCCGAGAGGATCATCATGACGGCTGCGACGACCGAGAAGCCCCCCACCAGCGGGATCCCACGCCGCTCGTTCCTCAAATGGTCGGGTATCGCCGGCGGCGGCGTGGCACTGGTCGGCACGGGCGCGGCCTTCGGGCTGCTGCCCGGCGTCGGCCCTGCGAACGCCGTGACCTCGACTGTGGCCGGCAGCACGGACGAGAAGACCGTCTGGAACGCCTGCCTGGTGAACTGCGGGTCCCGGTGCGCGCTGCGACTGCATGTCAAGGACGGCAGCCTCGTGCGGGTGGACACTGACACGACCGGCTCACAGGACCTCGATGGTCCCCAGCTGCGAGCCTGCGTCCGCGGGCGGTCCTTCCGGCGGCGTGTGTACAACCCTGATCGCCTCAAGACGCCGATGCGCCGCAAGCCCGGCACGAAGCGTGGAGCCGGCGAGTGGGAGCAGATCTCGTGGGACGAGGCTCTCGGCACGATCGCGTCCGAGCTGAAGCGGGTCATCGCGGACTACGGCAACGAGGCCGTCTACTACCAGTACGGCTCCGGAGTGACCGGTGGGAACATCACCAACACCGCCTGGACCCGCCTGTTGTCCACCCTGGGTGGCTACCTCGGCATGTATGGCAGCTACAGCACGTCGCAGATCTCGTTCGCCATGCCGTTCATGTACGGCGAGCGCATCGAGTCGAACTCCATCGGCGACACCGTCCACTCGAAGCTCGTCGTGTACTGGGGGGACAACCCCGTCGAGACCCGCATGAGCGGTGGCGGGAACATGTGGAACGCGCAGAAGTCCAACAAGGACTTCAAGACGCGGACGATCGTCATCGACCCGCGGTATTCCGAGACGGCGCTCGATCTCGCAGACCAGTGGATCCCGATCCGCCCCGGCACGGACGCGGCGCTCGTCGCCGCGATCGCCCACGTCCTGATCAGCGAGGACATGGTCGACCAGCAGTTCCTCGACACGTACTGCGTCGGCTACGACGAGGAGCACCTCCCCGCAGGGATCCCCGCGGGGAGCTCCTACAAGAGCTACATCCTCGGAACCGGGCCGGATGGTGTCGCCAAGGCGCCGGACTGGGCCTCGCCGATCACCGGCATCCCGGTGGACGTCATCCTCGGGCTGGCCCACGAGATCGGGACCGCGAAGCCGTGCGCGATCATGCAGGGCTGGGGTCTGCAGCGGCAGGCGAACGGTGAGAACAACTGCCGTGCGGTGATGATGCTCCCAATCCTGACGGGAAATGTCGGCATCCACGGGGGAGGCAACGGATCACGCGAGGGAACAATTCGCTTCCCGCTCGCGAGGTTCTCGATCGACAACCCGATCAAGACGAAGATCTCGTGCTTCATGTGGACGGACGCGATCGCGCGCGGTGCCGAGATGACCGACATCGCGGACGGCGTGCAGGGTAAGAAGAAGCTCGACGTCCCGATCAAGCTGATCATCAACGTCGCTGGCAACACGCTCGTCAACCAGCACTCGGACGCGAACCGGACCACGAAGCTCCTCGAGGACGACTCGTTGTGCGAGCTCATCGTCGTCGTCGACAACCACCTCACGGCATCCGCGCGCTACGCCGACATCCTGCTGCCGGGGACGACGAACGCCGAGGAGGTCGACTTCATCGCGAGCGAGTACTCCGGCGACACGGCGTACGCCATCATCGCCGACCAGGCCATCGCGCCGCTGTTCGAGGCTCGGTCTCACTACGACATGTGCGCGGCCCTGGCCGCCAAGATGGGCGTCGAGGAGAAGTTCACCGAAGGTCGGACGCAGGAGGAGTGGCGCTCGGAGCTGATCCGGAAGACCAGCGCGTCCGTCCCGGGGATCTACACCGAGGAGGAGTTCCACGACAAGGGCGTGTTCCGGGTCTCCAACCCGGACGGTACGTTCGTCGCCAGCAAGGCATTCCGCGACGACCCGGTGAAGAACCCGTTGAAGACGCCGTCCGGAAAGATCGAGATCTTCTCGGAGCGCCTCTGGAAGATGGCCGCGACCTGGACGTTCGGAGACACCAAGGGTGACGTCATCACCGCCCTCCCCGAGTACGTCGCGACCTGGGAGGGTGCCGAGGAGGCCAAGACCAACGACAAGTACCCCCTGCAAGTCATCGGACACCACTTCAAGGGCCGCACGCACTCGTCCTACGGCAGCGTGGATTGGCTCCAGGAGGCCCACCCCCAGGTCGTGTGGATGAACACGAAGGACGCCGAGGACCGCGGCATCGTCAACGACGACGTCGTGCACGTGTTCAACGACCGCGGCCGGATCGAGCTGCCGGCGCGTGTGACGCCACGGATCATGCCTGGTGTCCTCTCGGTCCCGCAGGGCGCGTGGTACTCGCCGGACGCCAAGGGCGTGGACACGGGCGGTTGCATCAATACCTTGACGACCTGGCACCCGTCCCCGCTGTCGAAGGGGAACCCCCAGCACACGAACCTCGTTCAGATTGAGAAGGCCTGACCATGGCGGAGAAGCTGGGTTTCTACTTCGACCAGACGCTGTGCACGGGGTGCAAGGCGTGTTCGGTGGCGTGCAAGGACAAGCACGATCACGCGGTGGGTATCAGTTGGCGCAGGGTCGCGGAGTACGCGGGGGGGACGTGGCAGCAGGACGGTGACACGGTCGTGCCGAACGTGTTCTCGTACTACACGTCGATCGCGTGCAACCACTGCGAAGACCCGATCTGCGTGCGGGTGTGCCCGACGACGGCGATGTCCCAGGGTGAGGACGGGATCGTCACGATCGACCAGACCAAGTGCGTCGGGTGTCGGTACTGCGAGTGGGCGTGCCCGTACTCGGCGCCGCAGCTCAACGCGGCGACCGGGCACATGACCAAGTGCGACATGTGCGCCGACTACCGGGCCGAGGGCCAGGACCCGGCGTGCGTGGCGGCGTGCCCGTCGCGCGCCCTGGGGTGGGGCCCGATCGACGAGCTGCGTGCCAAGCACGGGACACTCGCGGCGGTCGAGCCGTTGCCCGATCCGGCGATCACGCGTCCGCGTCTGGTCATCACGCCGCATCGCGATGCTCAGCCCACGGGGTCCGGGACCGGGTTCGTGGCCAACCCTGGGGAGCTGTGAACAGATGAACACCCATGAGCTGCCGATGATCATCTTCACGGTCCTGGCCCAGATGAGCGTGGGGGCCTTCGTGGTCCTGGGCGTCGTCCAGGTCGTGGCCGGCCGCCGGTTCGGCAAGGAGTCGGTCGACAAGGTCACCGACCCGGCGCTGTATGCGATCGGGCCGGCGTTGGTGCTGGGCCTGATCGCGTCGATGTTCCACATGAACGACGTCTTCCACACCCTGAACGTCGTGCGCCACCTCGGGTCGTCGTGGCTGAGCCGGGAGATCGTGTTCGGGCTGCTGTTCGCCGGTCTGGGGTTCCTCTTCGCCGTGGTGCAGTGGTTCAAGTGGGGCAGCCCGCGGCTCCGTCAGGCCCTCGCGGCGCTCACGGCCCTGGTCGGTCTGACGCTCGTGTATGTGATGAGCATGATCTATTACACGCTCGAGACGGTCCCGGCCTGGCACTCGTGGGCCACTCCGGCGCAGTTCTTCACCACGACGTTCCTGCTCGGCTCGCTCGCGGTCGGTGCGGCGTTCATGGGTGCTCTGATGTGGCGCCGTCGGGCCGCGGCGAAGTCCGGGAACGTGTTCCATGTCGACGACGCAACCCGCACGATGCTCTCGTCGTGCCTCAAGGGCATCGGCCTGGGCGCGGTCGCGCTGCTCGGGGTGGAGTTCGTGATCATCCCGATGCACATCAGTGGCCTGTCGGCTGCCGGTGGCGCCGCGGGACGCTCGGCCCTGGTGTTCTCCGGGGTGTGGTTCATCGCCCGGCTCGTCCTGGTGTTCCTCGGGGCCGGGCTGCTCGCGGTGTTCCTCTACCGGTACGCGACCCCGACCGCGCAGGTCCGCACCCTGGCGATCATCGCGACGTCCGCGTTCGTCCTGGTCCTGGCCGGGGAGCTCATCGGCCGGTCGCTGTTCTACGACTCGATGGTCCGCATCGGCATGTGAACCAGCCAGCGACGGCCCCGGACCAGCACACCGGTCCGGGCCCGCCGCACATCCGGCTCGGGGTGCTGCTCGCGCTCAGCGGTCGGACGACGTCGCGGTCGCCGGCCATCCGGCCACGAGGCGGTTCACGGCCTCGACGCGCTCAGCGACCGCCCGTGCCTTCACGTCAGGGTCGGTCGACGCGGTCGCGCTCGCCAGACCCACGAGGAACGCCGTCATCGGCGCGCCTGGCCGGCTCGGTCCGTGCGCGACGTCCCGGATGAGGTCCAGCAACCCCGTCATGTTCGCGTCCATCACCGAGCGGCCGACGCCAAGCTCGGCGCACACGGCGTCGAGCCAGGCGTTCATGACCGCCATCTTGTCGCTCTCGTCGGTTGTCATGCCTGCTCCCCCACGACCTCGTTCATCCACTGCCATGCGGCGACGGTCGCCGGGAACCCGCGCGTCGTCATGGCGAGCAGGATGACCTGCTCGATCTCCGCGATGCTCGCGCCGGCTGCAAGGGCCTTGCGTACGTTGGAGCGGACGGCGCCGTCCGCCTGCGCGCCGACTGCGATCCCCAGCTTGACCAGGCGCTTGGTCTTCTCCTCGAGCGGCCCGGCCGCGTCGACTGCCCGCGCAAGGGCGTCCTGGCCGGCGGCGATGTCGGCGAACCGCTGCCGGAAGCCCAGGTAGACGTCCGGGAGATGGTCGGACTGGATCTCAGGCATGTCAGGCTCCTCCGTGGCAGGACCTCCCCGCCTTCCGACGGGGTTGTACACGCCGTCATCGTGGCACGACGGGCGTCCGCCGTCCCGGGACAGCGGTCCCGGTCGCTGGGGCGAAGGGCCCACAGCCCCCGCCGGGACGTCGGCGACGATGGAGGGGAATCCCCACCGAGAGGCAGTCACGATGACGACGACAGCCGAGCCGACCGACCCGTCGGCGTCTGAAGCCGACGAGCAGCTCGGGCTGCTCATGGCGGACCGAGAGGCCCTCGGGGTGACCCTGGACCGCTTCGCCGCGGTGTTCACCGTGCTGGCGAGCCTGCTCGGCGAAGCGCCGGAAGCCGAGCTCGTCGACCGGGTGCGCGCGGCGGACCAGCTGGCGCAGTGGCCGGTCACGGACGACGGCGAGAGCCTGCACGGGCGCGCGCTGCTCGAGGAGTCGGCGCAGGCGCACGAGGACGCGACCGCCGTCCGGCGCGACTACAACCGACTGTTCTTCGGTCCGGACCGCATGATCGCCCCGCCCTACGAGTCCGTGCACCGATCCGAGGAGCACCTCGTCTTCGAGCGCGACACCATGCTGGTCCGCGCCGCGTACGCCGAGTTCGGCCTGGCCGCCCCGCGCCTGAACAAGGAGCCGGACGACCACATCGGGCTCGAGGTGAACTTCCTGGCGACGCTGTGCGTGCGGGGCATGGACGCGCTGGACGACGCCGACGACGCCGAGCTGGCCCATGTCCTGCGGGGGATCCGGTCGTTCCTCGCCGACCACGTGCTGGCCTGGGCCCCGACGTGCCTGACGCAGGCGGCCCAGGGGGCCACGACCCACTTCTACCAGGGCGTCGCCGCGCTCGGGCTCGGAGCTCTCGCTGCGGCGCAGGACGCGTTCCTGCGCGCGCCATGACGACCGGAGGCCTGCACGCGCTGCAGTCCTGGCTCGCCCACGAGGTGGACGAGCGGGACCTCGAGCTCGTGTGCGCCGAGCATCCCGACCCGTCGCCCGGTGAGCCCGACCGGACGGTCGTGCGGCTGTCCGCATGCGTCCGGGATGTCGCCGCCCACGAGCTCGTCGAGCTGCTGCTCGTCGGTGCCCATAGCGTCGCTGTCCGGCTGGACGGGTGCAGCGACCCGGCGGCGGGGGCCGCACGGGTCGATCCGGTGGTGCGCATGCTCCGTGCGGGCGGGGTCGACCGCGTCACCGTCGAGACCGACGATCCCGCCGAAGCGCGCCGGACGGTGCTCGAGGCTGATGGGCTGCCTGTTCCGCGTCGTCTGCTCCT
Organism: Cellulomonas sp.; assembly: GCA_012927595.1. Classification (GTDB taxonomy): domain Bacteria; phylum Actinomycetota; class Actinomycetes; order Actinomycetales; family Cellulomonadaceae; genus Cellulomonas_A. Next base: position 49,787 of record JABBOW010000033.1, on the reverse strand, counting down.
CGGCCTGGCCGGGGGCGTCGCGCGCACCCTTCCCGTGCCCGACGACGACCCGCACACCCGCCTCGTGTCGGCGGTCCGTGCACTCGTCCCGACCGCAACCCGTGAGCTGACCGAGCTCGACGCGCCGTCCCTACGGCTGACCGGGCACGGGTGCACGGCGTGCGATGTCTGCGTGCTGGCCTGCCCGCCGGGTGCGCTGCGGATCCAGCACGGTTCTGGCGGCGGCGGGATCGCGATCAGCACGCTGCTGCAGACCCCGGCGGCGTGCACGGGGTGCCGGAGCTGCATCGACCTGTGCCCGACCGGCGTGCTGGGAGCGGTCGGTCCTTGGCCCTGGTCCGAGCTGCTCGTGGACCGCGAGGTCGGGGTGGCGACCCTGACGACGGCACGGTGCGAGCGCTGCGGGACCTCGTTCCCGACGACGAGCGGCAACCGCTGCTGCCCGACGTGCACCTACCGGCGCAGCAACCCGTTCGGGTCGGCGCTCCCGCCGGGCTTCACGATGCCCGGCACAGACATCAGGGATGTCCGCATGCTAGAGCGTGGGCACCTTGGCGAGCTGTCGGCTGAGCCGAGCTCCCTCGATGTCGACGGACGGCAGCGCCCGGTCGAGCCAGCGGGGTAGCCACCAGGCGGCGCTCCCGAGCAGCGTCATGGCCGCCGGGATGAGCGTCATCCGGACGATGAGCGCGTCGACGAGGATGCCGACGCCGAGCGCGAAGGCGATCGGGGCGATCGTCGTGCTGCCGCCGAAGACGAAGGCAACGAAGACGGACGCCATGATGATCGCCGCTGCGACGACCACCCTCGAGCCGTGCTCGAACCCGACGATGACGGCGCGGCGAGCGGTAGCGCCGTGCACGAAGTCCTCCCGCATCCGCGAGACGAGGAACACCTCGTAGTCCATGGCCAGCCCGAACAGCACCCCGACGAGCAGCACCGGCATGAAGCTCAGGAGCGGACCAGGCCCGCTGACGTTGAACACGGCGGCGAGCCACCCCCACTGGTAGACCGCGACGGTCGCACCGAACGAGGCGCCGACGGACAGCAGAAAGCCGATGGCCGCGGTGACGGGCACGAGGATCGAGCGGAAGGCGATGAGAAGCAGGACGAGCGCGAGCCCGACGACGAGCAGCAGGAACGCCGGCAGCGCAGAGGCGAGCTTCGCTGAGATATCGATGTTTGCGGCGGCCGCGCCGGTGACCGTGATGTCGGCGCTCGTGGCGCGCTCGAGGTCGGCACGCTCGGCCCTGATCGCGTGCACGAGCGTCGCGGTCTGCTCGCTGTTGGGCCCGCCGGTCGGGATCACGGTGACGATGGCGGCATCGCCGGCACGGTTGGGGATGGGAGGTGCGACGAGGGCGACGTCGGCGAGGGTGCCGAGGCGTTCGGCGACGGTCGCGGCAGCATGGGCCGCCCCACCGGCGGGCGAGTCGACGAGGACGACGAGCGGTCCGTTGAACCCGGGTCCGAACGTGTCCGCCTGGAGGTCGTAGGCCTGGCGCGCGTTGGTGCTCGCCGGGAACTGGCTGGCGTCGGGCAGGCCCAGGCGCAGGCTGAGGGCGGGGATCGCCAGGGTGCCGATGACGGCGATCCCAGCGACGATCACCATGACGGGGTGACCGGTCACCAGTCGTCCCCACCTGCTGGCGACGATCGCGTCGTCGTCCTCGTTGTCCGCCGCGCGGGCCCGACGCGGGCTCAGCCGGGTACCCGCGAAGCCGAGCAGCGCCGGCAGCAGGGTGATCGCGATGAGCACGGCGACCGCCACGGTGGCCGCGGCGGCGATGCCCATGGTCCCGAGGAACGGGATCCCGACCACGGTCAGCCCGGCCGAGGCGATGATCACGGTGACCCCCGCGAAGACCACTGCACTGCCGGCGGTCCCGACCGCGCGCCCGACGGCGTCGAGCGGGGTGCTGCCCTCGGCGAGGAGCGTGCGGTACCGCGACAGGATGAACAGCGCGTAGTCGATACCGACCGCAAGCCCGAGCATGAGGGCGAGCGCGAGGGTCGCGGAGGACACGTCGGTGAACGCCGCCACGCCGAGGATCCCGGCGGCGCCGATGGCCACACCGAGGAGGGCGGTGACGATCGGCATGCCGGCCGCGAGGAGCGAGCCGAGTGTGACCACGAGGACGACGAGGGCGGCGAGCAGACCGACGGACTCGGTGCCGGAGATGATCTTGAGCGCCGGGGCGAACGGTCCGCCGCTGATCGTGGCTCGCCAGCCGCCGTCCCGAGCGGCGCTGACCACAGCCCTGAGGCCGGTGAGGGTGGCTGCGGGGACGTCCGCCGACGGCGCGGCGAGCTGCACGTCCGCGTAGAGGGCCGAGCCGTTCGGGGCGATCGTCCGGGCGGTGAACGGGTCGCTCACGCCGGTGACGCCGTCGACGGCACCGGCCTGTGCGAGGAACGCCCCCGCCGCCTGGGCGGTCGCGGGGTCCATGACCGTGGTGCCGGCGGGGGGAGCCAGGATCACACGCGCGGTGGCCGGGGTCGTCGTGGACCCTTCACGGCTCGACGACGCGGCCTCCTGGGCGAACTGGCTGCCGAACCGCTCCGCGAGCACCGTCTGCGCCCGCGCCGACTCGGTGCCCGGGATCGAGAACGAGTCCGAGAACGACCCGCCGCCGCTGACGGCCGCCGTCCCGACGCCCGCGAGCACGAGCAGCCACGCCAGCAGCACGTACCACCGGCGTCGCATGGCGAAGCGGCCGAGCCTGTACAGGGCAGTTGCCACGAGATCCTCATCTCCTGAAGTCCGACAGACGTAGGATATCCGACAGATGTCGTTCGGCATTTCAGGAGCGCAGGAGCCCCATGATCTCGGGAGGAGAGCGGGACATGACAGCACCGCAGCTGGACCCACGCATCGCGCGAACCCGTCGCATGCTCCAGACGGCCCTGCTCGACCTGACGCGTGACCAGCCGCTCGACGAGATCACCGTGGCCGAGATCGCCGACCACGCCGAGGTCAACCGGAGCTCGTTCTACCAGCACTACAGCGACAGGGAGACCCTGCTCGCGGACGCACTCGACGCGCAGGCCGCCGCGGTCGGGGCAGACCTCGCGTCCCTCGACGCTGCCGCGATCCCCGGCGACACCGCGCCTCCCGAGCTCGTGCTGCGCTACACCCGCCACGTGTACGCGCACGCAGCGCTCTACCGGCTGGCCCTCGGCGAGCACGGCTCGTCGATCGCCGTCGCCCGCCTGCGGAACCGGATCGCCGCGGTGGCCATGACCGGCTACGCGCAGTACGGCCAGGACGAGGCAGACCTGGGGATGCCGGTCGAGATCGCTGCCGCCGCCGTGGCTGGGTCGCTGCTCGGCATGCTCATCGCGTGGCTCGAGTCGACCGATCCCGTCCCTCCCGAGCAGGTAGCCGTGTGGATCTGGAACGCGCTCGCGCGGCCTGGCTGCCAGGCGTGGCCGCCGGAGAGGTCGTCGGACGTGGGTAGTGTCGGGCCAGCCGGGCGGGCGGGGACCGGTGCGCCGGACCCGGCGATCCGAGACATGCAAGGAGAACGACAGTGACTGAGCACGGCGAGCTGACGCACGTCGACGGGCGCGGTGCCGCGCGCATGGTCGACGTCAGCGCCAAGGACGTCACGGTCCGCAGTGCGACCGCGACCGGGTTCGTGCACACGACCGCGCACGTCGTCTCGCTCCTGCGGGGCGAAGGGGTCCCGAAGGGCGACGCACTGGCCGTCGCGCGCATCGCGGGCATCCAGGCAGCGAAGCGGACGCCCGACCTCGTGCCGCTGTGCCACCCCATCGCCATCCACGGCGTCGTCGTCGACCTCGACGTGACCGACGCCGGGGTGGCGATCCTGGCGACGGTCCGGACGGCGGACCGGACGGGCGTTGAGATGGAGGCCCTGACCTGCGTGGCGGCGGCCGGGCTGACGATCATCGACATGATCAAGGCTGTCGACCGGGCAGCCGTCATCACCGACATCCGCGTCGAGGAGAAGACCGGCGGTCGAAGCGGCACCTGGCGGCGCAACCCCGACGAGTGACCCGGCCCGCCGGCCACGCCGTCGGATCAGTAGCGCGGCTTGTCGGGCTCCACGAGATCGACCCACGCAAGCACCCCGCCGTCGAGGTGCCGCGCGTCGAACCCGCGCGCGGTGGCGAGGGCCAGGACCTCGGCCGAGCGCACGCCCGACCGGCAGTGCAGGATCAGCTCCCGGTCGGGGTCGATCAGTGCGAACGCCGATCCGTCGAGGAACCCGGCGCGGGGCACGAGCCTCGCGCCGGGGATCGCGACGAGGTCGTGCTCGGCGGGCTCCCGCACGTCGACGAGGTCGAAGTCGTCGGCGCCGCGGTCGCGCGCGGCGAGCCGTTCCGCGAGCCGGGGAGCGGAGATCGTGGGCAGGACGTCGTTGGACCCGGCCGCAGCGGCAGCCGGGACACCGCAAGCGAGCTCGATGTCCTCGAGGCGGCCTGCGGGAGCCCGGCGCGGGTCGGGACGGACCTGGATCTCACGCCACCGCGCGCTCAGCGCGTCGAACGTGAGCAGCCGGCCCAGCAGCGGCTCGCCGAGGCCCGTGATGAGCTTGACGGCCTCGTTGGCCATGACCGAGCCGATTGCCGCGCACAGGACGCCGAGGACGCCGCCCTGAGCGCACGACGGCACGGTGCCCGGCGCCGGCGGGTTCGGGAACACGTCGCGGTACTGGACGCCCTCGACCCCGCTGCCCGCAGGGGGATCGGCCCAGAACACCGTCGTCTGGCCGTCGAACCGCAGGATCGAGCCCCACACGCACGGCTTGCCGAGCATCGCGCACGCGTCGTTCACGAGGTAGCGGGTCGCGAAGTTGTCGGCGCCGTCTAGGACGAGGTCATACGCCGCGAGGATCTCGAGGGCGTTCGAGGCGTCGAGCCGCACGTGATGGGTCACGACGTCGACGAGCGGGTTGACGGAACAGATCGCGTCGCGCGCGCTGTCGACCTTGGCCCGGCCGACGTCGTCGGACCCGTGGATGACCTGCCGCTGGAGGTTCGAGAGCTCGACATCGTCGTCGTCCACGATCCCGAGGGTCCCCACGCCCGCAGCCGCGAGGTAGAGCAGGGCCGGGGAGCCGAGACCGCCCGCGCCCACGACGAGGACCCGGGCGTTCTTGAGCCGGCGCTGACCGTCGAGACCGAGGCCGGGGATGATCACGTGCCGCGCGTAGCGGGCCAGCTCGGCCGGGCTCAGGCCGTCGGCAGGCTCGACGAGGGGTGGTAGTGACACGGGTCCACGCTACGCCGGACAGACGAGGGCCCCGGCGAGACGTGCTCGCCGGGCCCCTCGACCCGCAGGGTGCTGCGGGTCAGCGCTCGACCTCGCCGCGGATGAAGGCCTCGACGAGCTTGCGCCCGTCCTGGTCCTCGTGCTGGACCGGCGGCGACTTCATGAAGTACGTCGCCGCGGACAGGATCGGGCCGCCGATGCCGCGGTCCTTCGCGATCATCGCGGCGCGGACGGCGTCGATGATGATGCCGGCCGAGTTGGGGGAGTCCCAGACCTCGAGCTTGTACTCGAGGTTCAGGGGCACCTCACCGAAGGCGCGACCCTCGAGGCGGACGTAGGCCCACTTGCGGTCGTCGAGCCACTGGATGTAGTCCGACGGGCCGATGTGCACGTTGCGCGGGTCGAGCTTGTGGTCCATGTTCGACGTGACCGACTGCGTCTTGGAGATCTTCTTGGACATCAGGCGGTCGCGTTCCAACATGTTCTTGAAGTCCATGTTGCCGCCGACGTTCAGCTGGTACGTGCGGTCCAGGATGACGCCGCGGTCCTCGAACAGACGCGCGAGCACACGGTGCGTGATGGTCGCGCCGACCTGCGACTTGATGTCGTCGCCGATGATCGGCACGCCGGCAGCCTCGAACTTCGCGGCCCACTCGGGGTCCGACGCGATGAAGACGGGCAGCGCGTTGACGAACGCGACCTTGGCGTCGATCGCGCACTGTGCATAGAACTTGTCTGCGATCTCGGAGCCCACCGGGAGGTAGGAGACGAGCACGTCGACCTTGCGGTCCTTGAGCACCTGCACGACGTCGACGGGCTCGGCGTCCGACTGCTCGATGGTCTCGGAGTAGTACTTGCCGAGGCCGTCGTAGGTGTGACCGCGCTGGACCGTCACGCCGAGCGGCGGGACGTCAGCGAACTTGATCGTGTTGTTCTCCGACGCGGTGATGGCCTCGGACAGGTCGAAGCCGACCTTCTTCGCGTCGACGTCGAACGCGGCGACGAACTCGAGGTCACGCACGTGGTACGGGCCGAACTGCACGTGCATGAGGCCGGGCACGGTGCTGCTCGGGTCGGCGTCGGCGTAGAAGTGGACGCCCTGGATCAGCGACGCGGCGCAGTTGCCGACGCCGACGATGGCTACGCGGATGGAAGTCATCCTCGCTCCTTCTCGGTTGTGTCTGCCGGGACGGTGGGTGCGCCGTCGTCAGCATGGGGGGTGTCGACAACGGCCGGGCGGCCGATGCCATGGATACGGACGCGGTCGTTCCCGCGCTCGTTGTCGATGAGGCCGTCAAGCCAGCGCACCTCGCGCTCGACCTGCTCGAGGCCGTGCCGCTGGAGCTCGAGGGTGTACTCGTCCACGCGCTCGCGGGTCCGGGTGAACGACTGCCGGATCGTCTCGAGCCGTTCGGTGAGCCGGCTGCGCCGGCCCTCCAGGATCCGCAGGCGGGTCTCGGTGTCGGTCTGCGCGAAGAACGCGAAGCGGACGTCGAAGTTCTCGTCCTCCCACGTGGCGGGGCCCGACGAGGAGAGGATCTCCTGGAACTTCTCCTTGCCGTCCGCGGTCAGCTCGTAGACGATGCGGCCGCGCTTGCCGGTCAGGGCATGCGGTGGTGCCGAGGGGGAGTCGGAGCCGATGATCCAGCCCTGCTCGACGAGCGAGCGGAGGCACGGGTACAGCGAGCCGTAGGACAGCGCCCTGAACGAGCCGAGTACGACGTTCAGGCGCTTGCGCAGCTCATAGCCGTGCATGGGGGTCTGGTGGAGCAGGCCCAGGATGGCCGGCTCGAGGACGTCGGAGCGTCCGCGCACGTGCCACCTCCTGCTGGTTGCCCTAGGGTCTTGGCTCACGGCCCGCCGCAGAGCAGCGCGCTCGATGTATCGAATGGATACATCGTCACAATACGTCCGAGGGACCTGCACGGCAAGTACCTGACCCCGTGGACCCCCGCCGATCATGTGAAGGTGGTGGCCCGCGGGCCGCGGTTCGACAGAGCGAACAGCGGGGTCGTTCATACTGAACCGGCAGCCACGTCCCGGCCCTCGGCCGACCTGACTGCGGACCGGATCGTCAGCAGGAAGGCAGTGCGTTGGCAGGCACGAACCGTCGGGCAGCCCAGCCCTCAGGACGCAGCAGGTCGCGCGTCGCCGCGACCCCGAAACGGCCTCGCCGGTTCTTCGACTACCCCCGGCACGGCCTCCACGGTCTGCACCGGTGGCTCCCGTCGTGGCGATTCCTCCTCGGTGGCTTCCTGACGGTCTGCTTTCTCGGCCTCGGCGCCGTCGTCGCGGCCTACGCGCTCACCTCGATCCCCGACCCGGCCAAAGACACCGCGACGCAGGCGTCGACCGTCTACTTCGCGAACAATGCGGACGGGACGCGCGGCACGGCCATGGGGACGTTCGCCGTGCAGCGCCGCGAGATCGTGGACTTCGCCACCCTGCCCGCCCATGTGGGCAACGCGGTCGTCGCCGGCGAGGACCGCACCTTCTGGGACAACAGCGGCGTGTCGATCACAGGGACCGGCCGCGCCCTCCTGAACAACCTTCGCGGTGGCAGCCTGCAGGGCGGGTCCACGCTCACGCAGCAGTACGCGCACCGTTACTACGCGACGCGGTCGACGCGCGCCGACTACGTCGGCAAGTTCAAGGAAGCGATCCTCGCGATCAAGATCGCGCGCGACCAGGACAAGAAGGTCGTGCTCGGCAACTACCTGAACACCATCTACTTCGGGCGGGACTCGTACGGGATCCAGGTCGCGGCGCGGTCGTTCTTCGGGGTCGACGCCAAGGACCTGACGCTCTCGCAGTCCGCGGTGCTGGCAGGCATCATCCCGTCGCCTAACAACTGGGACCCGGCGAAGAGCCCCGACAAGGCGCAGGCCAAGTGGAAGATCGTGCTCGACGCGATGCTGACCGACAAGGCCATCACGCAGGCCGAGCACGACGACGCGGTGCAGAAGGGCATGCCCGCGACGGTTGAGTACAAGGTCGCTGAGACCTATCAGGGGGTCAACGGCTACATCCTGCAGCGCGTGCGCACCGAGCTGACCGCGACCGGGGCCTTCACCGACGACACGATCGACGGTGGTGGCCTGACCATCATCACGACGATCGAGAAGCCCGTGCAGGACGAGGCCGTGCGGGCAGTCGGCGGCCTGCTGGACGGGACTCTCGCGGGCGCGCAGCCCAGTCCGCAGCTGAAGGTCGCGCTCGTGTCGATCCGACCGAAGACTGGTGCGATCGTCTCCATGTACGGCGGCCCCGACCCCCTCACCGACGCGGTCAACCGCGTGACGCTCGACGCTGTCCAGGCAGGTTCGACGTTCAAGCCGTTCGCGCTCATTGCCGCTCTCCAGCAAGGTGTCCCGCTCACTACGAGGTTCAACGGCAACACCCCGCAGAAGTTCGGCGACTGGTCTGTGCACAACTTCGAGCCCACGCAGTTCGGGAGCATCGACCTCGTGACGGCTACCGCGCAGTCCGTGAACACGGTCTACGCCCAGCTCAACCTGAAGATCGGTCCCGACAAGACCGCGGGAGCGGCCAGCCAGGCCGGAGTCACGACGACGCCCGACCCCAACCGGGCGAACGTCCTGGGTACCGACGCCGTGCATCCGCTCGACATGGCGAGCGCGTACGCGACCATCGCGGCACAGGGCACCTACTCGACCCCGTTCATCGTGAGCGAGGTCCGGTACCTCAAGGACGATTCCGTGGCCTACAAGGGGGAGAAGGTGCACGAGCAGCGCTTTGCGGCCGACGTGATGGCTGACACGACCTTCGCGATGCAGCAGGTCGTGCAGAGTGGCTCCGGGAAGCAGTGGGTCAAGCCGCTCGGCCGTCCGATCGCAGGCAAGACGGGCACGAGCGAGACGAACCAGTCGGCGTGGTTCGTCGGCTTCACCCCGGAGATATCCACAGCTGTCGCGCTCAGCCAGGCCGGTGGCGCTAGCGGGCACGACCAGGTGCCGATCGACACGTTCGGGAAGCCCGGTAGCAAGCCGAATTCGATCACCGGCGGCACCTGGCCGGCCGCGCTGTGGGCGTCCTACATGAAGCCGGTCCTGGCCATGGCGCCCTACGCGACGCAGACGCCCTTCCCGGCGCGCGCGAACGTCGGCGGTGCACCCACCGCGACGTCGATCCCGACCCCGACCCAGACCCCGACCGACACGGCTGCGCCCGTCGTGACGCCGGCGCCCGTGACGCAGATCGCCGTCCCGACCGGCCTCGAGGGCAAGCTCCTGTCGGATGCGGAGGCCGCCGTGCTCAATGCCGGGCTGCAGCCCGCGGTGACGAAGGAGTCGTCGGCGACCGTGCCGGCCGGCAAGGTCGTCCGGGTCGACCCGGCGGCCGGGGCGATGCTCGCTCCGCAGGGCACGGTCACGCTCGTCGTCTCGACCGGACCGCCGCCTGTCGCTACACCGACCCCGACGGTCGCTGCCACGCCATCCGCGACCCCTACGGTCGCACCCGCCGCATGATGACGGGGCTCCGGTTCGGACCAGGGGTCCGGACCGGGTAGCCTTGTGCACTGCTGTGCCCACCGGTCGTCGGCGCCTATCGTCGTCGGCCACGGGCAGCACCCCTGCGAGGCGCGAGCCGGACGAGGGTGCAGCGACGCACGAGAACCCTCCTGTCACGGACAGACCGTGACCGTTGAGACCAGAGGAGGTGGGTATGAGCCTGCGTCAGTACGAGATCATGATCATCCTCGATCCCGAGATCGAGGAGCGCACAGTCGCTCCCTCGCTCGACAAGTACCTGACCGTCATCAAGAACGATGGCGGCACGGTCGACAAGGTCGACATCTGGGGCAAGCGCCGCCTGGCGTACGACATCCAGAAGAAGTCCGAAGGCATCTACGCGGTCATCGACTTCACGGCGTCGCCTGCGACCGCCAAGGAGCTCGACCGTCAGCTGGGCCTCAACGAGGTCGTGCTGCGCACCAAGGTGCTCCGCGCCGACGCCTGAGCGTCGGATCACGTGAGTACCCTGCGCATCAACTGAACGTCTCAGACGAACTCTCTTGTACGAGGAGCTGGCATGGCTGGTGAGACCGTCATCACGGTGATCGGGAACCTGACCGGGGACCCGGAGCTGCGCTTCACCCCGTCGGGTGCGGCTGTCGCGAACTTCACCGTGGCATCCACTCCGCGCACGTTCGACCGTCAGACCAACGAGTGGAAGGACAGCGACACGCTGTTCATGCGCTGCTCGATCTGGCGGGAGGCAGCCGAGTCGGTCGCTGAGTCGCTCACCAAGGGCATGCGCGTCATCGCGACGGGCAGGCTCGTGCAGCGTTCGTACGACACCCGTGAGGGCGAGAAGCGCACCGTCGTCGAGCTCCAGGTCGATGAGGTCGGCCCATCCCTGCGCTACGCCAGCGCCAAGGTCACCCGGACCCAGCGGTCCGGTGGCGGCGGTGGCGGGTTCGGCGCAGGCGGTGGCGGCGGCTTCAACGGAGGCGGCGGCGGCGGGGGCGGCAGCTACGGCGGCGCCTCCGGCGGTCAGCAGGACGACCCGTGGGCCACGCCGGCCCCCGGCGGTTCTGCGAGCACCGGCGGATTCTCCGACGAGCCCCCGTTCTGATCGACGTCCAGCACCACTGACACACCATCCCGGGGTATGGCAACGCCCCGGGCTCCAGCACTTCATGACAAGGAGCACCGCGATGGCCAAGGCCGTTGTCCGCAAGCCTAAGAAGAAGCTCAACCCGCTCAAGGCGGCGAAGATCGACGTCGTCGACTACAAGGACACTGCGCTGCTGCGCAAGTTCATCTCGGACCGCGGAAAGATCCGTGCGCGCCGGGTGACCGGTGTGTCCACGCAGGAGCAGCGTGCGATCGCACGTGCAGTCAAGAACGCCCGCGAGATGGCACTCCTGCCGTACTCGTCGTCCGCACGCTGAGAAGGAGGTAACCCCATGGCCAAGCTCATTCTGACCCACGAGGTCACCGGTCTCGGCGAGCCCGGCGACGTCGTCGAGGTGAAGGACGGGTACGCCCGGAACTTCCTCGTCCCGCGCAGCCTCGCGACCACCTGGTCCAAGGGCGTCGAGAAGGAGATCACGGCGATCCGTCAAGCCCGCAAGTCGCGCGAGATCGCTTCGCTCGACGAGGCCAAGGCAGCTCGTGACTCGCTCCAGGCGAAGCCCGTCGTCGTGACGGCGAAGGCCGGCGGCTCCGGTCGCCTGTTCGGAGCCGTCACGACCGCCGAGATCGCCGCGGCCGTCAAGGCCACCGGCGGTCAGTCCATCGACCGTCGCAAGATCGAGATCGGTCAGCCGATCAAGTCGGTCGGGGAGTACAAGGTGAAGCTCCGGATGCACTCCGAGGTCTCCGCGACCATCACGGTCAACGTCGTCGCCGGCTGAGCTCACCCTCAGCGGTACGACCAGCACGTCCAGGACGCTGGCACCCTTCAGGGTGTCGGCGTCCTGTCGTTGTTCGCGTCCTGTCGTTGTCGGGGGCAGGTCGGCGGCCGCGCAGGAGCGGGCGCGCGCGGGGTCGGGCGCCGGTGACCGTCCACCGCGTCACACGCCGGCGACCGTCCAGGCGTCGCCGCGGGCGCGCAGTCCTGTCGTCAGCGCGCGCGCCAGCATGAAGGCTCCCGCGAAGGCGGCCCACAGCCAGGCGAGCCCCGTGGCACCACCCGGCGCCCACGCGCGCACGGCCAGCAGGCACGGTACGTACGCCAGCAGCGTCATGAGCCCGGCCCAGGCGAGGTAGCGGCCGTCGCCCGCCCCGATGAGCACGCCGTCGAGCACGAACACCCAGCCGGCCATCGGCATGGCGACGGCGAGGACGATGAGCGCAGCGGTCACAGCCCGGCGCACGTCCGGGTCGCTCGTGAACAGGCGCGCGAGGAGCCAGCCGCCCGCGCCCAGGACCACCCCGAGCAGGGCGCCTGCACCGATGCCCCACGTCAGAGTCCGGCGCAGCACCGAGCGGGCCTGAGTGACGTCGCCGGCCCCGAGGGCATGCCCGACGAGGGCCTGAGCCGCGATGGCGAGCGCGTCGAGCGCGAAGGCCGCGAGGCTCCACAGCGAGCTGACGACCTGATGGCCCGCTAGCGTCACGTCGCCGAGCGCGGTCGCGACCCAGACGGTCGCGAGGATCGCGAGGCGCAGGGAAGCGGTCCGCACGAGAAGGGGGGCGCCCGACCGCGCATTGGCCAGGATGCCGCCGGCGGCGGGTGCGACCGAGGCGCCGAGCGCGCGGGCGCCGCGCACGACGACGGCTGCGAGGACCGCGCCCATCGCGATCTGGACGATCGCGGTGCCGAGGCCCGACCCGGCGATACCGAGCCCGAACCCGTATACGAGCGTGACGTTGAGGACAGCATTGGCGACGGCTCCGACGGCGGCCGCCACGAGCGGCGTGCGCGTGTCCAGGAGGCCGCGCAGCACGCCGGTGGACGCCAGGACGAGCAGCATGCCGGGCAGCCCGGGTGCGGACCAGCGCAGGTATGTCACGGCGTGAGCCGCGACCGCGCCGTCGGCCCCGAGAGCCGCGACCGCAGCCGGCGCGCCCAGCCAGGCCGCGACCGCGAGGACGATGCCGAGCCCGAGGGCGAGCCACAGCCCGTCCACGCCGACCTGGACCGCACCGCGGCGATCGCCTGCACCGAGTCGACGCGCGACGCTCGCCGTGGTGGCGTACGCGAGGAAGACGCAGAGGCCGACGACGGTGACCAGAACCGTCGAGGCGAGCGACAACCCGGCAAGCTGCGCAGTGCCCAGATGGCCGACGACGGCCGAGTCGACGAGGACGAACAACGGCTCGGCGACGAGGGCACCGAGAGCAGGGATCGCGAGGGTGACGATCTGCCGGTCGATGGTGGACGGAATCTGTCCAACAGATGAAATCTTGGCCACCAATCTCCCGTCCACAGGCGGTGCACAGCGTGTGGGCCGGTCGAGCCGCCCGTTCGGACTTGTCGAAGACGATTATCCACAGGCGCACCCACACCCTGTGCACAGTGAAATCGGACACCGTCCACAGGGGATCGGGCGTCGTCCCCAGGGCCTGTGGATGCCATCGTTGTCCCGCCGGGCGAAACGGCTCTAGCCTCGCGTAGGCGTGCTCGGCGGAGTGCTCGGCGGTGCGCTGAGGCCATGGGCGACGTCGGCGTGATCAGGGCGTCGGACCGTGCTGGGAGCGCGGTCGCGCAGGGGTGTCGGACCCTCCCGGTAGAACGTGTGTTCGGTAGGGTGAGCTCGAGGCGGGGATGAGTCTGTGACGATCGAAGAGCTCGAGTACGGCATGCCGTCGGGGTCGAGCCGACCCCGCGACTTCGATCGCACCCCTCCGCAGGACATCGCCGCGGAGCAGAGCGTCCTCGGCGGCATGATGATCTCGAAGGACGCCATCGCCGACGTCGTCGAGCAGCTGCGCGGCAACGACTTCTACCGCCCGGCGCACGAGGCGATCTACGACGCGATCCTCGACCTGTACAGCCGCGGCGAGCCCGCCGATGCGGTCACCGTCTCCGACGAGCTGACCAAGCGCGGCGAGATGACCCGAATCGGCGGGGCGCCGTACCTCCACACCCTCATCTCGATGGTGCCGACGGCAGCCAACGCGGGGTACTACGCGCGGATCGTGCGCGAGCGCGCCGTCCTGCGCCGCCTCGTCGAAGCCGGGACGCGCATCGTCCAGCTCGGCTACGCGACCGACGGCGGCGACGTCGACGACATCGTCAACAACGCGCAGGCCGAGGTGTACGCGGTCACGGAACGTCGCGCGTCCGAGGACTACCGCCGGCTCGGCGACATCATCGGCGGCGCGGTCGACGAGATCGAGGCGGCGGGGCACCGAGGCGTGGGCATGGTCGGCGTGCCGACGGGGTTCGCGGACCTGGACCGGCTGACGAACGGGCTGCACCCGGGACAGATGATTGTGATTGCCGCGAGGCCTGCAATTGGAAAATCAACGCTAGGAATCGATATTGTCCGTTCTGCGTCGATAAAGCACGGAAAGACTTCTGTTGTCTTTTCGCTCGAGATGAGCCGCAACGAGATCACGATGCGACTGCTGTCGGCCGAAGCGAAGATCCATCTGCAGAAGATGCGTACAGGTCAGATGGGCGAGGACGACTGGCAGAAGCTCGCGGCCACGATGGGTCGGATCTCCGAGGCGCCGCTCTTCATCGACGACTCACCGAACATGTCGCTCATGGAGATCCGAGCGAAGTGCCGGCGTCTCAAGCAGCGGCACAATCTCGAGCTCGTGGTCATCGACTACCTGCAGCTGATGTCATCCGGCAAGCGTGTCGAGTCGCGTCAGCAGGAGGTCTCGGAGTTCTCGCGTGCGCTCAAGCTGCTCGCGAAGGAGCTCGAGGTCCCGGTCATTGCGATCTCTCAGCTGAACCGTGGCCCGGAGCAGCGCACCGACAAGCGCCCGATGATGAGCGACCTTCGCGAAAGTGGATCCATCGAGCAAGATGCCGACATGGTCATTCTTCTGCACCGCGAGGACGCCTACGAGAAGGAGTCACCCCGCGCAGGAGAGGCCGACCTGATCGTGGCCAAGCATCGCAACGGTCCGACCGACACGATCACGGTGGCGTTCCAGGGGCACTACTCAAGATTCGTGGACATGCAGGGCTGACGCTGCACCCGTTGCTCGGTCCCGTCGAGCTTGTGAATCAAGAGGGGTTCTGGGAACCGATGAGAAGAATCGGGCCTCTGAGCTGGCTTCTGGGAGATCGGGGGGAATCTCGAGCTCTTGGGCCGACGTGAGGCGCCCTTGAAAGTGGACGGCGCTGACGACGGCCATCAGCGCCGGCAGGGTCCGGATCCTGATCCGGTGGTCATTGCCGAGGTCAACGTGGCTCGCGCGAGACCTCAGCTCGGGCGACCGGCTCTCAAGGACCCGCCCTGACCCTGCAAGCGACGCGCCGTCTTCGAAGGAGGCCGGGTGGCTCTCGCCGGAGGCTGAGCTCACACCCGGTGAGGTGGATCCAACCTCGATAGCAACCTCGGGTGCCGGACCAGCCCGGTGCGGGTGGGCATCAACGGCGCCGAGTACGCCAGCACCGTCGCGACGGTGAAGGGCCAGACCGGCATCCCCGTGCGCGTCCAGATGCGCTCCGTGGCGGGGATCGCGGCGCGGGGACACCATCGAGGTCGACGTCGTCCGCGATGACGAGCCCCGCGCGGTCGAGGTCCCGGACGACCTCCAGGCGGCGCTCGACGACGACCTGGCCGTCCGGGCCGGCTCCGCGTCGCTGTTCCGCTCCAACCAGCGTCGACACGTCGTGCCCGTGACCACCGCCCGCACCGTCGAGACCCGCGAACGGCGGATCGGCGCAGTGCTTGCGGAGCTGGCATCGGGTCGACGGGCCTAGAGCTCCCTCAGGGCCTTGAGCTGGAAGTCCCGCAGCCCCTGCGGTGCCTCCTCGATGACCTCGACGCGGGAGACGACGGCGTGCCGTGGACCGTGGTGCGCCCAGGTCACGAGCTCGTCCACGGCGCTGGGATCGCCTTCGGCGACGATCTCGACTGCCCCATCGGCGCGGTTGAGCACCCACCCGTGCACCCCGAGGATCTCGGCGGCACGGGCGCACGACCACCTGAACCCGACGCCCTGAACGTCGCCGTGGACGACGAGCCTGCGGCGTATCACGGCCGGATCAGGTACATCGCGGAGACGACGGTAAGGACGAGGATCAACCGGTCGAAGACCGACTGCTTGATCACCCGGGCGACGCGACGCCCGACGACTGCGCCGACGACGACCGCCGGAGCGAGCAGCAGGTCGAGCCTCAACGAGGCTGCGGTGATCAGTCCGAGGGAGACCGAGAAGGGGACCTTGGCGAGGTTCACGGCGAAGAAGAACCATGCGGCGGTACCGAGGAACCGGGTGATCGAGAACCGGGATGCCAGGAAGTACATGCTCATCACGGGGCCGCCGGCGTTGGCCACCATGGTGGTGAACCCCGCAAGGATCCCGTACGCACCGGTCTCGAGCCGCCGCCGCTGCACCGCACGCCGATCCCGGGGTGGCGCGGTGCCACCGGGAGGCACTGCCGACGGGATGGGTCGTTCGCCGTCTCGTGGAGATGCTGTGAGCCGACGGCGTGCGAGCGTGACCGCCACCAGCACGATGAGGATCGCCCCGATGACCCGGCGCACGACGCCGTCGCTCGCGATCACGAGGAACAGCGAGCCGAGGACCACGCCAGCGAGCACGGTCGGGACAAGCCGCCGCAGCGCACCCCAGTCGGCGTGTGCGTGGTAGGCCGACACCGCGAAGAGGTCACCGAGGATCAACAGCACGAGCAACGTCCCGGTCGACTGCCGCGCGGGCAGGATCGCGGCGAAGACGGCGACCGTGACCGTCGCAGCGCCGGGGACGGCCGTCTTGCTGAACCCGACGAGCGTCGCCGCAAGGACAAGCAGCATCAGGGCCACGGGTGACAGGTCGAGCACCCGTCGAGCCTGCCACGCCCAGGAAGGCCGTCGTGCGCAGGGGCCGGAAGTGGCCGGCAGGCGCACGGGCGACCCAACAGCGGAGCCATTCGGGAGCCCCCCTGTTCGTGCGCGTTCCCCTGTCCGTTACGCGAAGTGTGAACGGTTTCGCCACGCGGTCGGTCCACCGGGCCGCCCGTGGTCCCGGCAGCAACTGACGGAGGTCGTCGTGCTCGCGCGTTCCATGCGCGTCTCCGCAGCAACCCTGCTCGCCACGGTCGCGGCGCTGGCAGGCGCGGGCTGGTCACCGAACGACCGCCCTGTGGTGACGATCTGGGTCGAGGGGACGACTTCCGGCTGTGGCGCTGGACGTCCGGGTCGGGGCCGCGCAGCTCGAGTTCAGATCCCGGACCGGGTGGGGCGTTGTCGGGCGTTCCGCGACGCAACCCGCTGCGCCGCCGCCGCCGCCGGTGTCGGCGACCGTCATCCCCACGACAAGCCTCTGACTCCCCGCACCCAGCCGCGGTGGGCAAGTTCACCCCAACTTCTCACGCGTACCTGTCGGATGCCGATGTGATCATGACGGTACTGTCCGGCGTGGCTTCGCCGTGGCCCGGGGATGTTCCAGAGGTACGGTTGCCCAGTTCCTGGGCATCACGAGCGAGGGCGAGGGCCGGTGGCCGAGCGGTACGAGCCCGCGAGCATGCGGGGAGCCACGACGCTCCGTCCGCTGAGCGAACGTGGCGCGCTGCGGCGAAGCGCGCCCTTCCTTGCCGTCGCGCTCGTCGCGGTACTGCTGGAGCTGGCGACGGTCGGCGAGTCGGCGAGTCGGGTCGTGCTCGTGGCCGCCGGGCTGTCGATGCTCGTGGTGCCGCTGGCGGCAGTGATCGTCCCCTGGGAACGACTGCCTGCCTGGTGCGAGGCGGTGCCGCCACTCGGATTCTTCGTCGTTGTCGCACTCATGCGACAGGCGCGGGGCGGAGCGGCGGCGGGCTACACGCCGCTGGTGATGCTGCCCGTCATCTGGCTGGCCATGTACGGAAGTCGCCGTCAGCTGATGATCGCCGTCGCGGCGATGACGGCGATCCTCGTGGGGCCGATGCTCTTGGTCGGCCCGCCGCTCTATCCCGCGTCCGCCTGGACCACGACGGTCGTGTCCGTTGCCGTCGGAATGTTCGCCGGTCCGCCGATCCAGATGCTCGTCGAGCAGTCACGCCAGCGCACCGCCGACGTCGCGGCCCTGGGGGCGATCACGCGCTCGCTCACGGCCGGGTCCGACCCCCGTTCTGAGCTGTGCGCGGCTGCTCGCCTCGTCACCGGTGCGCGGTTCGCGGTCATCGTCGAGCGGGACGGCGGTGACTATGCCGCCACGGCAGGATCCGTCGGGCTCGACCTCCAGCGGCTGCGTATCCCCGCGGGGTCCTCGCCCTCCGCAACGATCGAGGCGTGGCAGTCGGGCAACCGGATCTACGTCCCGGATGTCGCGCGCGACCCCCGGGTGTCGGCGCGGCTCGTCGACCTCACGGGCGCCGTCTCGTTGCTCTTCGAGCCGGTCACGCGGGACGGACGCAGGACCGCGGTCCTCGTCGTCGGGTTCTCCGAGTCCCGGGCCCGACTTCCCGAGCGCGCCCTGTACATGGTCGAGCTGGTCGCTGCCGAGATCGCGGCCGCGCTGGACCGCAACGAGCTCGTCGCACGGATGGCGTCCCAGGCGCGCACCGATCCCCTCACTGGTGCGGCGAACCGGCGCAGCTGGGACGAGGAGCTGGACCGCGAGCTGGCTCACGCCGGACGCACGGGTGAGCCCCTCACTGTCGCGCTGATCGACCTGGACCGGTTCAAGGCCTACAACGACACCCGAGGGCACACCGCCGGGGACGAGCTCTTGCGGGAACTGGTGACTGCCCTTCGGGGCGAGCTGCGCACAGGCGACATCGTCGCCCGCTGGGGTGGTGAGGAGTTCGCCATCGCGATGCCCGCGTGCGACCTCGACCACGGTCGTGACATCGCATCGCGACTGCTCGGTGTCGTGCCTGGCGGGCAGACGATGAGCATCGGTCTCACCCAGGCGTGCATCGACGACACCCCACGATCCCTCGTCGGGCGCGCCGACCGCGCGCTCTACGCGGCGAAAGGCGCAGGTCGCAACCAGGTCGGCACTCTCCCGAGCCCGACGCCGGTGGCGGTGCCTGAGCCTGAGCCTGAGCCTGAGCCTGAGCCGCAGGACGTCCCGGAGCGTGATCGTGTCGCCGGTCCGGGCATGCTCCGCACCGACGACGTACCCTCGCTCGGGTGATGACCCGATGATGCGCCGTCTCTTCGCCCGACTGTTCTGGGCCGCGTCGGGGTGGACCCTGCGCTCGCAGCCGCCCGAGGGTGGTGCTGGCATCCTCATCGGGGCCCCGCACACGTCGAACTGGGACTTCCTGTTCATGCTCGCGATCACGTGGAGCCACGGTGTCCAGGCGCGGTTCCTCGGCAAGAGCTCGCTGTTCCGCGGGCCGCTCGGACCCCTCGCGCGCGGCCTCGGTGGCATCCCGGTCGACCGGCGCAACCCCTTTGGCCTGGTCGACGACCTCGTGGCCCGCGTGCGGGCCGGTGAGCACTTCTTCCTCGTCATCACACCCGAGGGCACGCGCAGCAAGCGGCCGTACTGGAAGTCCGGGTTCTACCGCATCGCGCGGGACGCCGACCTCCCGGTGACGCTCGGGTTCGTCGACCGCTCAACCCGGACGGCCGGGCTCGGGGTGACGTTGCGGCTCACGGGTGACGTGCACGCCGACATGGACCGGATCCGGGCGTTCTACGCCGACAAGGTCGGGATCAACCCCGAGGGCTGGACGCCGCCGCTGCTGCAGGGGGAGGTCTCAGCCCCCGGTCCGGTCGCCTGACGACGGAGCCGTCGTCTGGCGACGCCGTCGTGACGATGCCGCTGGTGACGCCGCACCGCCGCGCCGCTCAGACGGGTCGCGCGCGCCGCATCCGGGCCTCGGGTGGACCCCCGCGGCGCAGCGGCGCGAACTCGCCGAGCGACTCGAATCCCATCGACTCGTAGTACGGCACGTTCACGGCACGTGAGGTCTCGAGGTAGCAGTCGGCGCTCGGGTGGTCGGCGTCCCGGAGCACGCGGGCCATGAGGCGTCGGCCGTGCCCGCGGTGCTGTGCGTCGGGCCGGACGCCGAGCGCCTCGAGGTAGGTCAGCGGGTCCGGGGGGAACGCTGCGTCGATCGCGGACCCGAGCTGCGCGAGCGCCAGGACCTGGCGCGGCGAGCGGAACAAGATCCCGGCCATCGACGGGAGCGCTCCGAGCTTGCGGCGGACGGGGAGCGGGTGGGCGCCCGGTGGGTAGGAGATCGCGACGCCCGCGATGCCGGCTGGGTCGCGCACCGCGAGGACCCTGCCGAACCTCATGGCGTCGCGAACGATGTAGCCATAGAACGCCTGCAGCGCGTCCTGCCGGACCCGGGCGTCGGGCAGGACGTGGGTGAAGCCGGGGTCGTCGCGCAGCGCTGCGGTCAGGACATGGGCGGCCGCATCGGCATACGATCCTTCCAGGATCGTCGGTGCGTCGAGGTCCACCGGTCAAGGATCGCGTGCTTTTGGACGGCAGTCCACCGACCGAAGTCCTGACATCGGCTGGCGTAGCGTGCGGTGGGGCCGCGGCAGCGAAGCAAGGCGCGGACGACGGGAGGGGTACAGGTGCACTGGTGGCAGATCGCGCTCGGTGTCGTCGGCGGGGTTCTGCTCGTGTATGTCGTCCTGCTGGCGCTGCTCTGGCAGTACGCCCGCACGCACCCGGACACGGTGCAGGCACGCGACGTGCTGCGGCTCGTGCCCGACCTGCTCCGACTGCTGCGCTCGGTCGCCGCCGACCCCACCGTCCCGCGGCGCGCCCGCGTCGGGCTGGTCCTGCTGCTCGCCTACCTGCTCATGCCGTTCGACCTGGTCCCGGACATGATCCCCGTCATCGGATACGCCGACGACGTCGTCATCGTCGCCGTCGTCCTGCGTGCGGTGGTCCGAGCCGCGGGACCCGACGCGCTCGCGCGGCACTGGTCGGGGACACCGCAGGGTCTCGCCGTCGTCGCGCGGCTGGCCGGGATCGCGGCGCCGTCCGGCGCATGACGCGGGCAGCAGGGCCCGAGATCTCATCGGTCGGGCCGTGCCCCGCACGCGGCGCCGCGGCGCTACGCTCGCGCTCGTAGACCGGGCCCGGGCCCTTCGGGGCCCTGCGAGAGACGGACGACGATGGCGCTCACCGACGAGACCCCCCGCACGAACCGCTTGACCGACCCCCTCGGGACGGCGATCCCGTCGACCGTCCCGACGCACTGGTACAACCTCAACGCGGACTTCCCGGAGCCCGTCCCGCCACACCTGCACCCCGGGACGCGCGAGCCGTTGACCCCGCCGGACCTCGCCCCGCTCTTCCCGATGGCGCTCATCGAGCAGGAGGTCGCGACCGAGCGGTACATCGAGATCCCCCAGGCCGTCCGGGAGATCTACGCGCTGTGGCGGCCGTCGCCGCTGATCCGGGCTGCCCGGCTGGAGCGCGCGATCGGCACGAAGGCCCGGATCTACTACAAGTACGAGGGCGTGAGCCCGGTCGGCTCGCACAAGCCCAACACCGCCGTCGCGCAGGCGTACTACAACGCGATCGAGGGAATCACGCGCCTGACGACCGAGACGGGCGCCGGTCAGTGGGGCGCGTCGCTCGCGATGGCGTGCTCGTTGCTCGGCCTGACGTGCGAGGTGTGGCAGGTTCGCGCGTCGTACGACTCCAAGCCGTACCGCCGGTTCCAGATGGAGACGTACGGGAGCGTGTGCCACCCCTCGCCGTCGGACCTCACCGAGGCGGGTCGAGCGATCCTCGCGGAGCTGCCCGACACGACCGGCTCGCTCGGCATGGCGATCAGCGAGGCCGTCGAGGTCGCCGCGAAGGACCCGGGCGCGCACTACGCGCTGGGCAGCGTGCTCAACCACGTGATGCTGCACCAGACCGTCATCGGCCAGGAGGTGCTCGTCCAGCTCGCCGCCGCGGGCGAGACGCAGGCCGACATCGCGTTCGCGTGCGCGGGCGGCGGCTCGAACCTCGCTGGCCTGACGTTCCCGCTCATCGGGCAGAACCTGCGCGAGGGGACGACGACGCGTGCCGTCGCGTGCGAGCCCGCCGCGTGCCCGTCGCTGACGCAGGGGGAGTACCGCTACGACTTCGGCGACGTCGCCGGTCTGACCCCGCTGCTGAAGATGTACACGCTCGGCAAGGACTTCGTGCCGCCCGCGATCCACGCGGGTGGGCTGCGGTACCACGGCATGTCGCCGATGGTGTCGCACGCCGTGAACCTCGGGCTCATGAAGGCCGTGGCGATCGAGCAGGACGACGCGTTCGCGGCCGGGATCGAGTTCGCCCGGGCCGAGGGGATCATCCCGGCGCCCGAGTCGACGCACGCGGTCGCCGCTGCGCTCGCGTACGCGCGGACGGTGACGGGGCCCGAGGTCATCCTCATCGGGCTGTCCGGCAACGGGGTGCTCGACCTGCCCGCGTACGCGTCCTACGTGTGACGTCCGCGGGCGACGTGTGACGTCTGCGCGCGACGACCAGCCCTGCGCCGGCCGTCGCCAGCAGGTCTCTCACGCCTTGGTGGCCCGGACGATCGCGCCGTGCATGCCGGCCGCGGCCTGGTGCGTCAACTCGACCGTCGCGTCCGTGAAGCGTGGCGTCTGGGCGTACTACCGAGCAGTCCCCGGTGCTCTCGGTGCTCTCGGCGAACTGCTGCGCGAGGCCCGGACCGACCGCGCAGCCTGACGATGGTCGACCGCAGGACTGACGGCCTGACGTGTGTCACGATGCCCGGATGGTGGACCAGCGGTACGACGTCGTGGTCGTGGGTTCGGGCTTCGGTGGCTCGGTCGCCGCGCTGCGTCTGGCCGAGAAGGGGTACCGGGTCGCGGTGCTCGAAGCCGGACGACGGTTCGCCGACGAGGACTTCCGCACGTCGTGGCACCTACGCACGTTCCTGTGGGCGCCCGCGATCGGCTGCTACGGCATCCAGCGGATCCACGTCCTGAAGGACTCGCTGATCCTCGCGGGCGCAGGGGTCGGGGGTGGGTCGCTGGTCTACGGCACGACGCTCTACCGGCCGCTGCGCGAGTTCTTCACCGACCCGCAGTGGGCGGGCATCACGGATTGGGAGTCGGAGCTCGCGCCGCACTACGACCAGGCCGCGCGCATGCTGGGGGTCACCCGCAACCCGTCCACGACCCCGGCGGACCGGCTGCTGCTGCAGGTAGCGACCCGCATGGGCCGCGAGCACACGTTCCACCCGACCGACGTCGGCGTGCTGTTCGGTGAGCCCGGCCGGGACGTCCCGGACCCGTTCTTCGGGGGAGCCGGGCCGACCCGGACGGGCTGCACCGAGTGCGGGTCGTGCATGACGGGCTGCCGGGTCGGCGCGAAGAACACCCTGACCAAGAACTACCTGCACCTCGCCGAGCGGGCCGGCGTGCATATCGAGGCGATGACGACCGTCACTGACCTCACGCCCGGGCCCGACGGCGGGTGGACGATCACGTCACGGCGCACCGGACCCGCGGTGCCCGGCGTCGTCCGCGGGCGCACGACGTGGCATGCCGACCAGGTGGTGGTCGCGGCCGGCACGTACGGGACGCAGTCGCTGCTGCACCGGATGAAGGCGACCGGCAGCCTGCCGGGTCTCTCCCCGCGGCTCGGCGAACTGACGCGCACCAACTCCGAGGCTCTGCTCGGCGCGAGCGCCCCGCGCGTCGATCCGGCGCGCGACCTGTCCCGAGGAGTCGCGATCACGTCGTCGTTCTTCACCGACGACACGACGCACGTCGAGCCGGTCCGCTACGGCAAGGGCTCGAACGCGATGGCGCTGCTCCAGGTCGCGCTGTCCCAGGGCGCCCCGACCTGGCGGCGCGGGTCGTCGGTGCTCGGCTCGTACGCGCTTGACCTGCGGCGTCGGCCGGTCGCGACCCTGCGCGCGTTCGCGCCGTACCGGTGGAGCGAGCGCACCACGATCGCCCTGGTCATGCAGGCGCTCGACAACTCCCTGACCACGTCGCTCGCACCGCGTCGCCTCGGGATCCCGGTGCCCGCACGGCTGCGCCGGATGACGAGCCGGCAGGGCAGCGGCGAACCGAACCCGACGTGGATCCCGTCGGGCCACCGGGCCGCGACCCTCATGGCGGCCGAGCTCGGCGGCGTCGCAGGCGGCCAGCTCGGCGACCTCGTGAACATGCCGATGACGGCGCACTTCCTTGGCGGCTGCGCGATCGGCGCGACCCCGGCGGACGGCGTCCTCGACCCGTACCAGCGCGTGCACGGCTACCCGACGCTGCACGTGCTCGACGGCGCGGCCGTGACCGCAAATCTCGGCGTGAACCCGTCGCTGACGATCACCGCGCAGGCCGAGCGGGCGGTGTCGCTGTGGCCGAACCGCGGCGAGCAGGACCCGCGCCCGGCGCAGTCCGAGCCGTACCGGCGCCTCGACCCGGTCCCACCGACCAGCCCGGCAGTCCCCGCGGGCGCGCCGGCTGCGTTGCGCGTCAGGGGTTCGGACCGGTCGTGATCTCGATGAGCCGCCCGTTGAGGGAGCGACGCTCGCCGGGCCGCGGGCAGCAGGTCTTAGCCGTCGAGCTCACCGGTGGCGTCCAGGGCGGCGAGGAGCATGAGACCGGCGGCCGAAGGCGTCCTGCGCGCACTCCTCGGCCAGCGTCCAGTCACCGGTGACCCGGATGAGCGTCGCGACGACGCGGCCCCACTCCGCGCTGAACGCGAGGGTCGGGGCCGCGTCGACGTCGGTCACATCGGCCACAGCGGCCGGAGCTCGATCGGTCCGATGTGGCTGGCGGGGTGTGCCGCGGCGATCTCGATCGCCTCGTCGAGGTTCAGGTACTTCATGGTGGCGTCCACCGGGTGTATCCGGGCGCACCGATCGGACGGTGCATCAGCACGACGAACGGCAGCGACCGACGAGGACACCAGCGTCGCGCTCGTCCCGCTCCGGCGCCATAGGGTCGTGCCACGTCCACCGGCGACGCGCACGACCACGGGACCGGCCAGGACCGGATGCGCCTCGCGGTCGCGTTCGGGATCACGGCCAGCATCCTCGTCGTGCAGGTCGTCGGCGCGCTGCTGACCGGCAGCCTTGCCCTGCTCGTCGACTCGGCGCACGTGCTCACGGACGCCGGCGGCCTGCTCGTCGCCCTGGTCGCGGCCTCGCTCGTCGCGCGCCCGACGACGGCGCACCGCACGTGGGGTCTGCGCCGCGCGGAGGTCCCCGCCGCGACCGCCCAGGCGGCGGTGCTGCTGGTCGTCGGCGTGTACGTGCTGTTCGAGGGCGTACGGCGGCTCGTCTCCCCGACCGAGGTGGCCGGCCCCCAGCTTCTCGTGTTCGGGGCCGTCGGACTGATCGGCAACGTCGCGGCCATCATCGTGCTGGCGCCGGGCCGGTCGGGGACCCTCAACCGGCGTGCGGCGTACCTCGAGGTCGTCAACGACGCGCTCGGCTCCGTCGCGGTCATCGTGGCGGCCGTCGTCATCGAGCTCACGGGCTGGACGCGCGCGGACGCCGTCGCCGGCCTGCTCATCGGCGTCCTCATCCTGCCGCGCACGCTCGCCCTGCTGCGCGAGACCGTCGACGTCCTCCTGGAGTCGACGCCGCGGGGTCTCGACCTCGACGACGTCCGCGTGCACCTGCTCGACGACCCGCAGGCGTGCGTCGCCGAGCACTTCCCGGTCTCGATCGAGCACTCGACGTTCCAGCTGGAGCCGTCGTCGCACGCACCCCCTGAGCACGCCCACCACGACTGATAGTGGCGCTGGAGGCGGGGTCGCGGGGCTTCGGGGTCCTCGGCATCGTCCTCGTGCTCGCGGTCGAGCTCGCGCTGGTGGTTCACCTGCCCGTCGGCGCCCGTTCCGGTGCACGATGAGCGCATGAACGAGTGGCTCCCCGACCGCCTCGGGCCCGGCTGGCAGGCACGCACGCTGGCGCTGCCCGACGACGCCGAGGGCCCGCTCGTCGCGACCCTCGTGCGTCGCGAGCCGACGGCGGTTCGTGAGCCGGGCGACCCGGCACCGCACCGCCGCGCCGTCCTGCACGTGCACGGATTCAACGACTACTTCTTCCAGACCCACGTGGCCGAGCAGTGGGAGGCCCACGGGTACGACTTCTACGCGCTCGACCTGCGCAAGTGCGGCCGGTCGATCCGTCCCTGGCAGACGCCGCACTACGTCACCGACCTGAGCGCGTACGCCGAGGAGCTCACCACGGCAGCCCGGATCGTGCGGGACGAGCTCGGCCACGACACGCTGGTGGTGCACGCACACTCGACCGGCGGGCTGACCGCGAGCCTGTGGGCGCACAGCATGCGGGGCACGGGGGTGGTCGATGCGCTCGTGCTCAACAGCCCGTGGTTCGACCACAAGCCCCACTGGTTCCGGCGCATGGTCGAGACGCAGGTCCTCGAGACGCTCGGCTCGATCGACCCGATGCGCGTCGTCTCCCACGGACCGTCCGCATACTCTCGCAGCCTGCACGTCGCGCACGGCGGCGAGTGGGAGTACGACCTCACCCTCAAGCCGCCCGACGGGTTCCCTCGACGCGCGGGCTGGGTGCGGGCAGCGCGGCACGGGCACGCCCGGTTGTCGCGCGGGCTCGCGATCGTGGTGCCGGTGCTGGTGTGCTCGGCCCAGCGCAGCGGTCCTAACACGCCGGACAACCCCGACCTGCACCGGTCGGACACCGTGCTCGACGTCCGGCAGATCGCCATCCGGGCGCACCTGCTGGGTCCCGACGTCACCTACGTGGCCATCCCCGACGGGATCCACGACCTGGCGCTGTCGGCGCGGCCGGCGCGCGAGGAGTACTTCGAGGTGGTCTTCAGCTGGCTCGAGGGGCATGGGCAGCTGGCGGAGTCGCCACACGCGGGGCCGATGGCGGCCGGTACGAACGGCCAGTCACCCTGGCAGAGTGTGGGCAGCGAGGGCTGAGAAGTGCCAGCCGTCGAACATCGTCGTCCGAACCAAGGGAGCGTGCCATGCCGGACCTGCTCAGCCTCACGTGGTCCCACCTCCAGGAGGCCAAGGCTGCACCGAACGGCCGCAGCGCCGGGCGCGTCGTGCACGACGGCGACCTGCGTCAGACAGTCGTCGGCCTCGCGGCCGGCACCGAGCTGGGGGAGCACAACGCCCCGCACGCCGCGACGCTCCAGGTGCTGCACGGACGGCTGAGGGTGACGTCCCCGAGCGGCGACGACGAGCTCCGCACGGGCGCGCTCCACCTGCTGACGCACGAGCGCCACGCCGTGCTCGCGCTCGAGGACTCCGTTTTCCTGCTGACGACCGTGACCAGCTCGCCCGTTCCGACGCCGGACGCAGCACACTGACCTCGACCGACGCAGATCGCGTCGGAGTCGAACCGATCCGCTATTCCCCTCCTGCTGGCGGGTGTCGTCGGGCAGGATGGTCGTCGCCCGCCTCGACGCGGGCCGGCGCACGCACTCGCGAGGCGTCCGAGCAGTCGGCAACGGGCAGCACGGTGGCGAGGGGCAGCACGGTGGCGAGGGGCAGCACGGTGGCGAGCAGCAGGGTGGTCCGCAGCAGGATGGCGCGCGGCGTGGCGGGGACGCGGGGCAGCGCAGAGAGCGGCGCGACGAACGGCCGGGCGGGCACCGGTTGGCGTCGGGCCACCAGGGTCGCGCTCGTGGCGGCTCTCGCTGTCACGGCACTCGCGGCCTGCACGGCATCCAAGCCGGGCCCTGAGGGCACCGCCAAGGCGCTCGCTGCCGCGATCTCCACGGGCGACTTCGCCACGGTCACCCTGACTGGCGCCACAGCGACCGAGGCGGCCGCCGAGCGCACGACGGCCTTCGACGGACTGAAGCCCTGGCAGCCGCGCGTCGTGGTGAAGGACGTCGCGACCACGAAGGACGCACCCGACGCGGCCACCGCGACGCTTGCGTTCACCTGGGACGTCGACGCGAGCGACACCGACTGGACCTATACGACGACCGCCAGGCTCGCACGCGTCGAGGACGCCTGGCAGGTGGCCTGGAACCCCTTCGTGCTCGCACCGGATCTCGTCGCCGGTGAGGCGCTGAGCGCCCAGCGAATCCCCGCGCAGCGTGCGGGCGTCGTGTCTGAGAGCGGCGCGCCGATCGTGACCGACCGGGACGTCATGCGGGTCGGCGTCGACAAGACACGCCTCGACGCGTCGGCTCAGGACGCCGCGGCCAGGGCGCTCGCCCAGGCGCTCGGCATGGACGGTGACGCCTACGCGGCGCGGGTTGCTGCAGCGGGGGCGAAGGCGTTCATCGAGGCGCTCGTCGTCCGATCGAACGACTCGTCCTACGACCTGACCGCCCTCCAGAAGCTCGCGGGCGTGAACCTCGTGAAGGACTCGCTCCCGCTCGCGCCCACCCGACGCTTCGCACGGCCCATCCTCGGCACGGTCGGGGCGGCGACGGCCGAGATCATCGACGCCTCGAACGGCGCCATCAAGGCCGGCGACCTCACCGGGCTCAGCGGTCTGCAACGGGAGTTCGACGCGCAGCTGCGGGGACTCCCCGGCCTGACCGTCGCCGCGACTTCCGCGATCAGCGGCGCCGCGCGCGAGCTGTTCCACTCCGACCCCACGGTCGGCACCCCGCTCGTCCTCACGCTCGACCCGACGCTCCAGGACGTCGCCGAGGGGATCCTCGCCGACGTCGTCCCCGCGAGCGCGATCGTCGCGATCCGGCCGTCGAGCGGCGACGTGCTCGTCGCGGCGAGCGGACCCGGCGGCGACGGGCTGTCGACCGCGACGATGGGCAAGTACGCCCCGGGGTCGACTTTCAAGCTCGCGACCGCACTCGCGCTGCTGCGGTCCGGGGTGACACCGGACACCACCGTGACCTGTCCCGACTCCGTGACGGTCGACGGCCGGAAGTTCTCGAACTACCCCGGCTACCCGACGAACCGCATGGGCGAGATCACGCTGCGATCGGCGCTCGCGAACTCGTGCAACACCGCGTTCATCGGAGCCCGCGACGCGGCACCGCAGGCCGCGCTCGCCGACGCCGCGGCGTCGCTCGGGCTCGGTGTCAGCGGAACGACCGGCTTCCCGGCGTACCTCGGCTCGGTCCCTGCGACCGCCGACGGCACCGACCATGCCGCGTCGATGATCGGTCAAGGTCGGGTCGAGGCTTCGCCGCTCGCGATGGCGCGGGTCGCGGCGTCGATCGCGCAGGGCTCCCTCGTGACGCCTCGGCTCGTCGTCCCAGCGGCCGACGCCACGGCGGCGAGCGTGTCGGCAGCCAGTGATGCAGCCACGAACGTGGCGACCGGTGTCGCGACCGGCAACGCGACCACGGCGGCACCGGAGCCGACGTCGGTGCCCGGCGCGCCGCTGACCGCGGCCGAGGCGAGCGCTCTGCGCGACATGATGCGTGCGGTCGTCACCGAGGGTTCCGGCGCGCTGCTCCTGGATGTGCCGGGCGCCCCGGTGCTCGCAAAGAGCGGGACCGCGCAGTTCGGTACGGACGGCGACCTGCGCAACCACGTGTGGATGCTCGCGATCCAGGGTGACCTCGCCGTCGCGGTGTTCGTCGGCGAGGGGGACTTCGGCTCGACGACGTCGGGTCCGCTGCTCAAGAGGTTCCTGCTGGCTGCAGCGTCCTGACGGGGGCGCGCGGCGCGGACGACTCCCCCTGCGAGCCATCCGCACCCCGCTCCGCGTGACGACCGGGTGCCGCCCACAAGGGCCGTCATGAAGGGATGTCCGCTTCGGGACAGCAATCACGCGTCGATAGGTGTGAGATTCCTCACACCTGCTGCGGGCGTCGCGACCCGTTCGCTGAGCCCGGGCTTACCGCGGCGCTCCCACCTGCATCGATATCGGTCCGCCCCAAGGCCGACCGGGTGAAATTGGGGGATGTCCGGTCTGTCCGCCCTCGAGGCCTTCCACCCGACTCTCATCGTCGTCTAATGTCATGCACGTCAGCGAAAGAGCAAAACCTCCGCAAGGAGGCGACGCAAAGCCACGGGACCCTCGACGGTCAGCCGGGCTGCCGAACGAAGGAAGTGTTGAGATGGACCAACGCGGAACAGCCGGATCCTACGAGTCGCCCCCCGACTCCGGCCACCCCAAGCCCCGCAGCATCCCCGTCGCACGGGTGAAGTCGTGGGCGCAGGTCGC
This sequence comes from Cellulomonas sp., assembly GCA_012927595.1. Classification (GTDB taxonomy): domain Bacteria; phylum Actinomycetota; class Actinomycetes; order Actinomycetales; family Cellulomonadaceae; genus Cellulomonas_A. The sequence continues at coordinate 19,924 of JABBOW010000033.1, read as the reverse complement.
CGTAAACCGTGATGCCAGGGTCGGCTATGTGCCCGCCCAGCGGGAGTACGTCGGCGCAGCCTGAAAGCACAGCACAGTCAGATCTCGAGGCAGGACGCACATGCGTCCTGCCTCGAGATCTGTCACGGTCCGGCGTCGCGGCGCGGCCCGTGAACCCGCGCCTTCCCCTGAACCGCATCGGGGTCGAGTGCGTGGTGAGGTCGTGACGACGAACCCGCCCCAAGGAGCCCACCCATGTCCGAGCTGTCACCGATGACCGCGCCCGCCCCCACCGCCGTCGACCACGTCGATCCTGACGCGCCGTCGGCGGACGACGCGGGCGTCACGTTGCACGACGGTCTTTCTAGCGCGTGCCCCGGCTACTCCCGCAGGACGGTGCTGCGCAGTGCGGGCGCCGTGACGCTGGGTGCCGCCGCGACGTTGCTCGCCGCGTGTGCACCGAGCGCGAGCGGGTCGTCGTCGGCGGGCGGGGGGTCGGCCGGCGCGGGGTCGGCGGGCGCTGTGTCAACCTCAGGGGGCAGCACAGCCGCGGGCGGGGCCGGAGCGCTTGCGAAGCTCGCCGATGTCCCCGTCGGCGGCGCGCTCGGGGTTCAGGGCGCCGACGGCAAGCCGATCATCCTGTCGCAGCCCGTGGCGGGGACGATCGTGGGCTTGTCCGCGGTCTGCACGCATGCCGGGTGCACCGTCGCGCCAGCCGGCTCCGTGCTCGTGTGCCCGTGCCACAGCTCGGTGTTCAAGGCCGCCGACGGGTCGAAGGTGTCCGGACCGGCTCCCAAACCGCTGCCGGCCGTCGCGGTGCGCGTCGAGGGCGGGTCGATCTTCGCTGCCTGACCGCGCCGCCGCCTGACCGCGCCGCTGCCTGACTGCGCCGCGGTCAGGCCGACCGTGTCAGTCGACCGGCATCGTCAGGAGTGCACGCCCCGCCGGGGTCTCGATGACCAGCATGTCGATCTGGTCGACCGTAAAGTAGGTGCTGCCGGTGAATGTCGCCTCGCCGGTGTAGGTCGCGTCCCAGGAAGCGGTCACGTCGCGCTGGTCGCCCGCGGTGGCCACGAGGCGGCACTCCTCGCCGGCCGGGACGCCTGAGAGCTTCAGGGCGAGATCTGTGCCGCGCGGCGACGACGTCAACGTCACCTGGGCATGTACGCCGGTGACGGGATCGGTCGCTCGGACGACGACGGGGGTGGGCTCAGCGCTGGGCACGGGCGTGGCGGACCGCAGAGCACCGGTGCCGATGGCCACGCCGCCGAGCACGGTCGCGGCGATCCCGACGACGGCCCACCGACGACGCCGGGTCGCGCGCTTCACCCGCACCTCCCGGTCGGCGAGCGCGAGCACGGCCGGCACGAGGTCGACGCCCGGCTCGAGCGACCCGTCGCCCGCTCGGACCACGTCGGCCTCGGGCACGCGGTGCAGCAGCCCCGGCAGCGGGGCGAGCTCTTCGAGCTCGGCGCGGCACTCGGCGCAGCCGGTCAGGTGGGCCTCGACGCGGGCCCGATCGTCCGCGTCCAGCGCGCCCAGCACCAGGACGCCCAGCTCGAGCCGGACGTGCGCCGAGCCTGCCGTGTCGCGGCCCACCGAGGCGCTCATGGCTCGACCCCGCGTTCCGCCAGCGCGACGCGCAGAGCGCGCAGCGCGTAGTACGCACGCGACTTCACCGTGCCCGGCGGCACGCCGAGGGCGACGGCGGCCTCGGCGACCGACCGACCCCGGTAGAACGTCTCAAGCAGCACCTCGCGGTGAGCGGCGGTCAGGGTGCCCAGAGCGTCGGCGACGAGCCAGGAGTCGAGAGCCCGGTCGATCTCGTCGCCGGACGTCGGCACCAGATCGAGCGGCGCGTCGCCGACCTCGGCGGGACGTGACGCCCGGGCCCGCCTTGAGTCGGTCGCGAGGTTGCGCGCGACGGTGAACAGCCACGCCCGCGCGGGACCCCGGTCCGGGTCGAGCGCCTCCGGGTGCTGCCAGGCGCGCAGCAGCGTCTCCTGGACCACGTCTTGAGCCCGCCCCCGATCTCCGTCGCACAACCGGGTCGCGAACGCGAGCAGCGCCGCGGCGTGCGCGTCGTGCAGCTCCCGCAGCGTGTCGGCCTCCAACCGGGTGCGACCCACACCTCTCACCACGCGCGGACGGGGGCGATGGTTCATCATGGTGCGCAGGACGATCCGCACGGGCGGCGCTGAAGCGGGCGCGGCTGAACCGGGCGGGCCGTTCGTGCGTGCGGTGGGTGGGCACGACAACGTTTCGGGTAGGCACGGCGACGCTCTGGGAGGTGCGCGATGACACGACACGTGGCGGTCGGTACAGGGAAGCGGTCGCAGGTGCTGCGCGGGCTCGTCGCAGCGTGCGTGCTGCTCTCGGCAGTCGTGCACCTCGACCTGTGGGTCGGCGGCATGCGGTTTCTGCCGGTCATCGGACCCGCCTTCCTCGGCAACGTGGTCGCTGGCATCGTCATCGGGCTCGCTGTCCTCATCCTCGCGCGCCCGGAGCCGTTGCTGCTCGCTGGGGGGTTCGGGCTTGCGACGCTCGGGGCCTTTGTGGTCTCCACGTTGCCGTCCGGGCTGTTCGGGGTGCACCAGACGTGGACGTGGGCGCCCGCGCTGCTCGCGGCGGCGTCCGAGGTCGGTGCGATCCTGCTCGCCGGGGCGGCTCTGGTGGTCGAGCGTCGCGCTACAGCTCGCCCTGACGCTGCAGGAACCGCATCGATGCCCAGCCGATCGGGATCCGCAGCCAGTAGGTCAGCACGCGGAACAGGACTGTGACCGACGCGGCGATACCGGGGTTGATCGCGCCGATGGACGACAGCAGGGCGATGAGGGTCGCCTCGATCGTCCCGACGCCGCCGGGGACCGGGACGACCGCACCGATCGAGTTGCCCGCGAGGTAGATGATCGCGATCTGCACGATCGACAGGTGCTGATCGAACGCGAGCAGGCTCGCCTGGAACGCGAGCACGTAGCCCATGGTCATCAGGACGTTGCCGCTCACGGCGAGCACGAGCCGCCGGGGCTGCCCGACGACCTCGATGAGCCGCGGCCAGGTCTGCCGAAGCATCGGTAACGTCTTGCGCGCGACCCACTGCCGGACGGGCGGGACCAGCATCGCGGCCGCCACGAGGGCGGCGAGCAGGCCGATCGCCAGGAACATCGTGGGCGTGACGGTGAACTTCGTCGCCTCGTTGGTGCCCGACGCGATCGACAGGACGATCAGCAGCATGACGGTGACGATGAACTGGGAGACCTGGACGAGCGCGACCGTCGCCGCGGCGAGCGACGCGGACACCCCACGCCGCGTGAGCAGGCGGAGGTTGAGTGCGGCGGGACCGATCCCGGCCGGTGCGGCGAGTGCGACGAAGGTCGCGGCCGACTGTGTGAGGGTCGCCCGCCACACCGGGATCTTGACGGGTGCGAACGCGACGAGGGCCAGGGATGCACCCACGAGGGTCGCGAGACCGAGACCGAACGCGACGACGCTCCAGCGCCAGTCGCTCTGCCGGAGCGCACCGGTGATCTGGTCGACGTTGATCGTGGTGAGGACGACGACGACGGCGGCAAGCGTGATGAGGATCGTGAGCACCGTGCGGGCGCCGAACCGCACGAGGCGCTCGGGCTCGATGTCGGCCTCGGGCAGCCGTTCGACGAGTGCCGACCGCAGCTCGGCCAGCACCTCTTTGTGGGTGCGCATCTCGTCACGCGTGCGCCGGGGGAGCCCGATCGTCTGGAGCAGCGGGCCGACGGCGGCGATGTCGTCGTCGGGCAGGACGGTGACCGCCGACTCCAGTGCGCGGGTCGCGCCGACGCGCAGGGCCAGCAGTGCGACGAGCGCGGTCACGTCCATGCGCCGGGCGAGCTCGGACGACGCGACGTCGCCCTGGTCCCAGCCGACGAGCCACACGACAGGCCGACCGAGCAGCTCTTGGACCAGGATCACGTCGCTCGTCAGTGCACGGTGGGCGATGCCCGCGCCATGAGCGAGCTGCAGCTGCGCCCAGATCTCTCGGAGCAGCGCATCGGTGATGTGCGAGCGGGGGACTGACGAGAGCGGCACGGCTGCCCGCACCTCCTCCTGGACGAGCAGCATCGAGTCCTCGGCCTCGGCGACGCTCAGGAGCTTCGGGGTGCGCACCCCGGCGGCCCGTGCCGCATAGGAGAGCAGGGCGGCACGCTCAGTCGCCTGGCGCAGAGACACGACCGAGCGACGGTCGATGCCTCGCAGGCGCAGCGAGCGCCACAGCCGGGACAGCGCACCGAGCACCTGGCGGTCACCGTCGAGGACGACGACGTCGAGGTGCTCGCCGTCGACCGTCGTCAGCTCGTAGACGCGGTGGTCGGAGTAGCGGGTCAGGGCGCGCGTCCCGGGCTGCATGGCGGCCGCGCTCGTCGCCGGGGCGCCGTCGGGCGCGCGCACGGCGGCAGGGTCGTAGTCGATCGCGTCGTCGGGAACCCGGACCAGCCGTGCTGGATCGAACCCGGCGCGTCGGACGCCGTCGACGAGCCCGGTGCCGTACGCGCGCTCGGACTGGACCCCTGACAGGTAGCGCACCCCGAGGCCCGCGACCCGTCCGAGCAGCACGGCGATCGCGACGCCGGGGAGGGAGACCTGGGCGGTGATGACCACGACGCCGATCGCTACCCAGAGCAGGTTCCACGACCACACGACGGTCCGGCGCCGAGCGCGAGGGCCGGTGGCGGTGAGCAGGCCGGAGATGAGCCCCATGAACCCGGGGACGGTGAGCACCGACTCGCCGCGAAGGCGGACGGAGAGGCCGCCGACGAGCTCGGTCGACCCGAAGGTCGCGACGGCCCAGCTGACCGCCATGCACAGCAGGATGGCCCCGACAGCGGCGACCAAGGACTCGACGAGCTGCCTGCCGAGACGACGGAGCGAGAGCTCGATGAGCACGGCGACGGGCACGAGGATCGTCACGGCACCTTCGAGGACCGCGACCGGCACGTTGAGGATCTGCCGCAAGATGAAGGCGAAGCCCTGGACGTCTTGGGCGACACCTGTCGTCGTGTTCTGCGCGTAGGTCGCGAGGACCAGGACCAGCACCGCGCCGACCAGCGAGATGACGACCCCGACCAGGTCGCTGGGGTGGTGCACGCGGACCGCCGGGGTGTCCAGGATCTCGACGTCGTGCACGCGACCGATCAGGATGCGGCCGGACTCGACCATCCCCGCGGAGAGTCCCGGCGGGGCGTCGGAGCCGAGCCGCGCAGGCGTCGGCGAGTCGGGCATACCCGCGAGTGTAGGCAGCCGCACGGCTCAGGACAGGCCGAGCGCCGAGCGCCACGCGGCCGGGACGAGCGCGTACCCGACGAACGCGACCACGTCGAGGAGCATGTGCGCGACGACGAGCGGGAGGATGCGACGTCGTCGGCGGTAGTACTCCGCGAACACCAGGCCCATGACGGCGTTCCCGATGAACGGTCCGAACCCCTGGTACAGGTGGTAGGAGCCTCGGAGCAAGGCGCTCGCGGCGAGGATCAGCGGCGTGCGCCAGCGCAGGTCACGCAGCCGTTCCATGAGGTACGCGACCGCGACGACCTCCTCGAGCAGCGCGTTCTGCAGCGCCGCGAGGACGAGCACGGGGATCGTCCACCAGGCCGCGTTGAGTGCCGACGCCTGCACCTGGACCGTGATCCCGAGCATGCGACCGAGGGCGTACAGCCCGAGCCCGGGGATCCCGATGACGGCTGCGAGGCCGACGCCGATCCCGAGGTCGCGCAGGGGCCGCACTGCGTCGAGCCCGATCCGGCGGACCGCGCTGCGCCCGTGAGCCGACAGCAGGAACAGTGCGAGCGCGACCGGGACGAGCGCGAACCCGATCGAGAGCAGCTGGTAGGTCAGGTCGAGGTAGGGGCGCGGGGACTGGCTCGCATTGAGCGTCGCGGTCTGCTGCGCGAGCGGCGGACCCGCGGTCAGCCGAGCCACGATGTCGACGACCGCGTAGATGCCGGACCGGCCGAGCGAGAGCCCGAGCACGATCCAGATCTCGACGGTGAGCCGGCGCCCGATCGCGCGCTGGTCGGGTTGTGGCGTGCTGGTCATGCGCAGAGCCTAGGTGGCGCCGGCCCGGCGTCAGGCGAAGCGACGCAGCCGCAGCGAGTTGCTCACGACGAGCACCGACGAGAACGCCATGGCTGCGCCCGCGATCATCGGGTTCAGCAGCCCGAACGCGGCGAGCGGGATCGCCAAGACGTTGTACCCGAACGCCCAGAACAGGTTCTGCTTGATGACCCGCAGGGTCGTCCGTGAGAGCCGGATGGCCTGCGCTGCCGAGCGGAGGTCACCGCGCACGAGCGTCACGTCCGACGCCTCGATCGCGACGTCGGTCCCGGTGCCCATGGCGAGCCCGAGATCGGCCGTCGCAAGGGCGGCGGCGTCGTTCACCCCGTCGCCGACCATCGCGACGCGGGCGCCCTCGGCCTGCAGGCGTCGCACGACGTCGACCTTCTCCGCGGGCAGCACCTGGGCGAAGACGTCATCGGGTGCGATCCCGACGGCACGTGCGGCGGCGCGTGCCGCGCCGAGGTTGTCGCCCGTCAGCAGGACGGGTCGCAGCCCCAGGGCACGGAGCTGGGCGATCGCCTCGCCCGACGTGGCCTTGACCGGGTCGCGCAGGACGAGCACGCCCCGCGCAGAGCCGTCCCACGCGACCATGACCGCGGTGGCGCCGTCGGCCTCGGCCGCGGCGAACGGGCCGTCGAGCTCATCGGTGCGGACCTGCTGCTCCGCGAGCCAGGTCGGTCGCCCGACGAGCACCCGGCGCGACATGCCGAGACCCGAGTGGGCGTTGCGGACGACGCCGGATACGCCGCGGCCCGGTTCGTTGCGGAACTCGAGCACCTCGTCCGAGCCGATGACGACGCCGTCCTCGCCGACGTCCGACGCGCCGCTCGCGCTCGGTCCTGCATCGGCGGCGACCTCGGCCACGGCCTGCGCGATGGGGTGCTCGGACAGCGCCTCGACCGCACCGGCGTACCGGAGGACCTCGGCCTGCGCGGCGTCGCCCGACCCAGCGCCGGCGGGGACCAGGATGTCGACGAGCGACATGCGGCCCTGCGTCACCGTGCCGGTCTTGTCCAGGACCACGGTGTCGATCTGCCGGGTCTGCTCGAGGATCTCCGGACCCTTGATGAGGATTCCCAGCTGCGCGCCGCGGCCGGTTCCGACCAGCAGCGCGGTCGGGGTCGCGAGACCCAGGGCGCACGGGCAGGCGATGATCAGCACGGCGACCGCCGCGGTGAACGCTGCCTGCGTGCCGCCGCCGGAGACCAGCCACACGACGAACGTGATCGTCGCGAGCGCGAACACGACGGGGACGAAGACCGCCGAGATGCGGTCCGCAAGCCGCTGCACCGGTGCCTTGCCGGTCTGCGCGGCCGCGACGAGCCGCCCGATCTGCGCGAGCCGGGTCTCTTCGCCGACGCGCGTCGCGCGGACCACGAGATGACCGGAGGAGTTGATGGTCGCGCCCGTGAGCTCGTCTCCCGGTCCGACGTCGACCGGGACCGGCTCGCCTGTGAGCAGCGACGTGTCGACTGCGCTCGTTCCGGACACCACGACACCGTCCGTCGCGACCTTCTCGCCGGGTCGCACCGCGAACTCGTCGCCGACGTGCAGCTGGGAGATCGGTACGCGCTGCTCGATGCGCCGCCCGTCGGGCCCGGTGACCAGCAGCGCGACATCCTTGGCGCCGAGGTCGAGGAGTGCCCGGAGCGCGTCCCCGGCCCGACGACGCGACCTGTGCTCGGCGTACCTGCCCGCGAGCAGGAACGTGGTGACGACCGCGGCCGTCTCGAAGTAGAGCTCAGGCGTCGTCATGCCCATCCCGGCGTTCCGCGCGGGGAAGAGGGTCGGGGTCATGCGCATGCCGATCTCGCCCGCGCCACCGAGCACGAGCGCCCAGAGCGACCACGCGGTCGACGCGATGATGCCGATCGACACGAGCGTGTCCATCGTCGAGGCACCGTGCCGGCCGGCGCGTGCGGCAGCCTTGTGGAACGGCCAGGCCGCCCACGTCGCCACGGGCAGGGCGAGCACCGCGACGACCCACTGCCAGCCGGGGAACTGCAGCGCCGGGATCATCGAGAGGGCGAGGACGGGCACGGTGAGGACCGCCGCGCCCTGCAGCCGGCGACGTAGGTCGGTGCCGCGCTTGTCGGTCGGGGCCGACGTGTCCTCGTCTGGCTCCATCTCGTGGCCCGCAGGCATCGAGTGCCCCGACAGGGCGTGCTCGATCGGGTCCATGCCCATCTCGGGGGCCTCCCCGGGCGTGCCCGGCGCGGCGCCGTGCTCGTGGGGGGCCGGTCCGTGCGCGGCGTGGGGTTCCGCAGCTGCGGCGGTCGTCGTGGTCGTGAGCGAGCGGCGGGACAGGACCCGCGCGTCGTACCCGGCCTTGCGGACCGCGGCGACGAGGGCGTCGTCGTCCGCGGGGCTGCCGGCGTCGTCCGCGAGCAGCTCGACGTGAGCAGTCTCGAGCGCGAGGTTGACCGTCGCCGTGACGCCCGGGACCCGGTTCAGACGCTTCTCGACGTGCATGACGCACGACGCGCACGTCATCCCCTCGATCGCGAGGTCGACGGTCGCGACGGGCGCGCTGGTCTCGGTGCGGACGACGCTGTCGGTCACAGCAGCGAACCCTTCGGTGTGAGCGCGTAGCCCGCCTCGTCGATCGCCGCGGCGATGGCCTCGTCGGTCAGCGGGTCGTCCGAGACGACGGTGACGGGCGAGGAGCCGCCGTTGACAAGCTCGATCGACACGTCGCGGACGCCGGGGATCGCGGTGAGCTCGGTGGTGACGTGCTGCACGCAGTGGCCGCAGGTCATGCCGTCGACGGAGAAGGTGGTGGTCTGACTCATGGTGATGTCCTCTCGGGGCGTTCTGGGTGGTGGTTCAGCTCCGGACGAGTCGCGCGATGGCCTCGGCGGCCTCACGGACCTTCTCGGCGCCGGCCTCGGGCGACTTCCGGGCGGCGTCGACGACGCAGTGGCCGAGGTGGTCCTCGACGAGGCCGATGCTCACGGCCTGCAGCGCCTTCGTGACGGCGGCGACCTGCGTGAGGATGTCGATGCAGTAGACGTCCTCGTCGACCATGCGGGAGATGCCGCGGACCTGGCCCTCGATGCGGCTCAGGCGCTTGAGGTAGTCGCCCTTCTTGTCGGTGTAGCCGTGCATGGCTCCTCCAGGATCGGTCGGTCGGGCGTGGTCGTCCTGCTGTGCCTGGTCCAACGAATGTACCCCCCCGGGGTATTTCTTCGGGGGACGAAGGTCCCGTATCTGATCGTCACGGTCGTATCTGCGGCGGTTGGTCCATCTCCTGACAGGTATCGACCGCGCACCGGTGCGTGGTCCTTGCGGAGAGGTCAGTGCGATGAGGGACGACGTCATGACGTTCGGGACCCAGGACCAGCGCACCCAGACGTGCACAGTCCCGCCGAGCCCGGAGCTGCTGGTCACGTGGCGCAAGGACCTTGCGTCGGTCAACAAGAGCCGCGACGCCGCACCGGCGCTGCGGCTCGCACGCGAACCGCACCCGCTGGGGTTCAACGACGGAGTGATCGTGCCGCCCGAGGAGTTCCCGGCGGGCACACCGTTCAGCGCGATCCGGGACACGGCCGCCGACCGCGCGCCCCTGCGCGGCACGGTGAACGTGGCGGTCGTCCTCGTGGACTTCTCCGACAAGGTCATGACCGCGGCCACCGCTCACTTCGACGAGCTGTTCTTCTCGACGGGCGCCCTGCCGCACGGCAGCGTGAAGGAGTACTACTCCGAGGTCACGAACGGCCTGGTCACGCTCGCCGGGACGGTCGTCGGGCCGTACCGGATGCCGCAGACGCTCGCGTGGTACGCGAACAACGGGTCCGGGATCGGCCTGAACGGCACCGCGTTCCGCTCCCCGCAGCTCGCGCTCGACGCCGCCAACGCGGCCAACGCCGCCGTGGACTTCACTCCGTACGACAACGACGGCAACGGGTTCGTCGACGCGTTCATCGTGGTCCACGCCGGCCAGGGCGCCGAGGTCACCGGTGCGAAGGGCGACATCTGGTCGCACAAGTCGGTGCTCGTCAGCGCGCTCGCCGTGGACTCGACCAAGATCTACGGCTACCTGACGATCCCCGAGGACGCCAAGATCGGTGTCGGCGCGCACGAGCTCGGTCACCTGCTGTTCGGCTTCCCCGACCTGTACGACACGGACTACTCGTCCGAGGGCGTCGGCAACTGGTGCCTCATGTCGGGCGGCTCGTGGAACGGCGGCGGCGCGCAGCCCTCGCACCCGAGCGCGTGGTGCAAGGTCAACCAGGGGTGGGTCACGACGACAGTCGTCACGACCAACGGTGCTCTGACCATCCCGGCCGTGGAGTCCTCGCACACCGTGTTCCGGCTGTGGAAGGACGGCGCGAGCGGGTCCGAGTACTTCCTGCTCGAGAACCGTCAGCCGATCGGCTACGACGCGGCGTTGCCCGGGTGGGGCGCACTGCTCTGGCACATCGACGAGACGCAGCCCGGCAACACCGACGAGAACCACTACAAGGTCGGGCTCCTGCAGTCGGACGGCAAGCGGGACCTCGAGCTCAATCACAACCGCGGCGACGCCGGCGACCCGTTCCCGGGGACGTCCACAGTGGTCACCGTCGACGGCACGACGACGCCCGGCACCAAGTCCTACGCCGGCGCCGACACGTGCGTCGCGCTGTCGTCGATCTCGCCGTCGGGCGCTGTGATGACGGCGAACGTCCGTGTGAGCTGCAAGTCGGTCATCAAGGACCTCAAGGACACGCGCAAGGAGCTGAAGGAAGGCATCAAGGAGACCCGGAAGGATCTGAAGGACGTCAAGGAGGTCCGTAAGGAGCGGATCAAGGACGTCAAGGAGGTCCGCAAGGAGCAGATCAAGGACCTCAAGGAGGTCCGCAAGGAGCAGATCAAGGACCTCAAGGAGGCCTTCAAGGACATCAAGGACCAGCGGGAGTACAAGAACATCGTCGAGTGGCCGGGCTGGAACCGGCCCGGTGGCGGCGGTGACCCGCTCGGCGGCGGCGGCGGAGGGTTCGGAGCGAGCCAGGCGCCAGGCTCCGACCTCGAGGACCGGCTCATGGCGCTCGAGTCCGTCGTCTACGGCGAGCCCGACGGCGGTGAATACGGCGCGGGCGCCGGAGTCGGGGCGGATGTCGGCGCGGTGCCGTTCATCGACAGGTCGCTGCGACCGGACCTCATCGGCGCACCCGGAGCGCCGAGCGGCGACGCCGAGCTCGCGGCCCGGATGGCTGAGGGCGACACGACCGCGAAGCGCGAGTTCGACACGCCGGTGCGGTAGGCGATGGACGCGTCCGTCGTGCTCGTAGTGGCCGACGCCGCGGACCTCGGGGCACGAGCGGCGGCGCGGGCGGCCGCCCGTGCCCGCCCCGATGTTGATGTGCGCTGGGTGCCCGGCTACGCCTGGGACCGCACGCGCTGGACGCACCGGGTCACGTCCACGGGCCAGGCGTCGACCCGGCTCGTCTTCCCGGCAGGGTTCGGCGACCCCGTGGCTGACGGCGACCTCGCGCTCGTCTGGTTCCGCACCACGACGAGCGTGCCGTCGGCGCTGCGTACGGCCGCGGCGGCGGACCGGGACTACGCGTCTGCCGAGGTGCAGGCGCTCACCGTCAGCTGGCTCGCCGCGCTCGGTGCTCGCGTGGTCAACGCGGTGACCGGCGACGGACCCACTGGTCCGACGTGGTCGGCCATCCGCTGGCGAGCCGAGGCGCGCCAGGCCGGCCTCCCGGTGACGGACGGTGTCGCGGCGACGTCGGCACGGCTCGTCCCGGGCTGGTCGGGCAGCGCGTGGGACGCGCGTCGTCCGCTCGACCGCACGCACGACGCGGTCCGGCGCGTGCTCGTGGCGGGGCGACGTGCGGTCGGCGCGGCAGACGTGGCCGAGGCGCGGGGGTGCTGCGCGCTCGCCGAGGCGGCTCGGTGCCGCATCCTCTCCGTCGGGTTCGACCCCGGGGGCGGGGTCGTGGAGGCCCAGCCGCTCGCACCCGTCCTCAGCCCCGACGAGATCGCGCTCGCGGGCACGTTCCTCGCGGAGGTGGCGTGATGATCCTGGTCATCGGGTACGGGGACGACCCGGCCGTGCGTCGAGTCGTCGAGGAGGCGGGGGACCTCGGCGTCGAGCACGTGCTCGTCGACCAGCAGTCGCACCCCGTTGCCGACCTGCGCCTCGACGCCGACGGCGGTGGCTTCCTTGAGGCCAGCGGTGCGCGCACCCTGCTGGACGACGTCGCCGGGGTCTACGCGCGCCCCCTCTCGCCGGTCCCCGGGACGGACCCGCGCGAGAGCGAGCGCGGGCGCGCGCTCGTCGAGCTGCTGCTCGGCTGGATCGACGTGGCGCCGTGCCGGGTCGCGTCGCGACCGTCGGCGATGCACTCGAACGCCTCGAAGCCCTACCAGGCGCAGCTCGTCGCGGCGGCGGGGTTCGTCGTCCCCGAGACGATCGTCACCGACGACCCCGACGAGGTCAGGGCGTTCGCGGCGGCGCAGGGTGCCGTGGTGTTCAAGTCGATCTCCGGCGTGCGGTCGATCGTGCGGGTGCTCGAGGGGTCCGCACTCGGTCGGCTCGAGCGCGTGCGGACGTTGCCGACCCAGTTCCAGGCGCTCGTGCCCGGGACGGACGTGCGGGTGCACGTCGTCGGCCGTGAGGTCTTCGCGACCGAGATCGGGTCCGACGCGATCGACTACCGCTACGCCGGTCGCGACGGGCTGACCGCCGCGCTCTCCGCGACGCGCCTGCCTGACGAGATCGCCGACCGCTGCGTCCGTCTCGCCGTGACGCTCGGGCTCCCGCTCGCGGGCATCGACCTGCGCCGCACCCCGGCGGGGGACTGGGTCTGCTTCGAGGTCAACCCCATGCCGGGCTACAGTTTTTACGAGTCGCACGCGGGGCAGCCCATCGCGGCAGCGCTGGTGCGTCACCTCGCCGGGAAGGCGGACTGAACCATGGTCGCTGTGAGGGAGAACCGCACCGAGATCCACGGTGTCGTGCGGTCGGTGTCGTCGGTCGGGGACGACGACAGTCGCCTCGAGCTCGCCGTCGAGGTCACGGAGTCGGGGCCGGTCGAGGGGTACCCCGACATGCTGACCGCCAACCAGCCGGCTGAGGAGCTGTGGGTGCTGCTGGTGCGCCGGGACGAGCTGCCCGCCGAGGACCTCACGGGGTGGCGCGTGCACGGCTGCGCCGCGATGGCAGGCCCTGGGGTGCTCCGGCTTGTCACGACCGACCCCGCACCCGAGCTTGAGCCACCCGATCACGAACCGCCCCTGCCGCTCATCGAGCTCTGACGCCCGCCCGGGCAGTCCCGCCTCCCGACGACTGGAGCGAGTATTGCGATGAGGAAGATCGTGCTGTGGATGTCGGTGTCGATCGACGGCTTCTTCGAGGGTCCGGCCCGCGACATCAGCTGTCACCTGGTCGACGAGGAGCTCCACAGCTACGTCAACGACGAGCTGCGGAGCATGGGCGCCTTTCTCGAAGGGCGCGTGACCCACGAGCTCATGGCGGCCTAGTGGCCGACCGTCGACGCAGATCCCGACGTCGACGGCCGGGGCCAACGAGGTCGTCACCTGCGCACGGGCAGTGCCGTCCCGACGGGCACGTCACTCCACTCGGGCGCCGGGCGCATCGTGCGGTTGCGGATGCGGCCGCTCAGTCTCGCCGAGCGGCGGGTGGACGAGCCGACCGTGAGCCTGTCAGGGCTCCTGAACGGGAGCGTCGACATCGGCGGGACGACTGAGATCAGGTTGCACACCTACATCGAGGAGATCGTGGCGTCCGGCTTCCCGGACATCCGCACCGATCCACCTCGTGCTCGGGCGCTGAGGCTCGACGGATACCTGGATGCCGTCGTGCAGCGGGAGTTCCCCGAGCAGGGCCTGCAGGTGCGCCGGCCGCAGGTCCTGCGGGCCTGGCTCGCAGCCTTCGCGGCTGCCACCTCGACGACGGCCAGCTACAACGCGATCCTCACGGCGGCAACGCCCGGCGAGTCCGACAAGCCCGCCAAGACCACGACGATCGCCTATCGCGACGTGCTGCAGAGCCTGTGGCTCCTCGATGAGGTCGACGCGTGGCTTCCGACCCGCAACGACTTCGCGCGGTTGGGGCAGGCGCCCAAGCATCAGCTGGCCGACCCGGCGCTCGCGGCCCGGCTCCTCGGCGTCGACGCCGGCGGCCTGTCCAGCGGGGCGCAGGGCCGGGCAGCGGACCTGCGCCGCGGCACGCTGCTCGGGGCCCTGTTCGAGCACCTCGTCACCCTGAGCGTCAGGGTCTACACCGCGGCCGCGGACGCGAGCGTGCACCACCTACGCACGAGCAACGGGGATCATGAGGTCGATCTCATCGTGCAGCGGCCCGACGGTCGCGTCTTGGCGATCGAGGTCAAGCTGGCCGATCGCGTGACCGACGACGACGTCTGCCATCTGACCTGGTTGCGGTCGCAGATCGGCGACGAGCTCGTCGCCGCCGTCGTCACGACGGGCCGCCACGCCTACCGCCGCTCCGACGGGATCGCCGTCGTACCAGCGGCGCTGTTGGGCCCGTAGCTGTCGGTTGGTCAGGATCCGCTCGTGCCGGTCAGGCCCGAGACGATCGCGACTGCGTCGTCCCAGTACTTCGTGTAGTACTGCGGGTCGGCGTTGCGCTGCACGGTGTGCGCGACGATCGTCGGCGCCACCGAGTCCCGGCCCTGGACACCTGCCAGCGCCGTGAAGAAGCTGGTCGCGCTCATGGTCGGGTTCATCCGGTCGGCGTAGGTGCCCCACGCACCGTTCGCGCGTTGCTGGAAGAGCCCGCGGCTGTCGGGGCCGGCGGTGTCGCCGTGGTTGACCACGCGCAGCGACGACTCACCGATCGCGGTCATGACGCCGATGGTCTGGTCGCGGACCGAGAGCCCGAGCCCCTGCCCGGCCTTGATGATCGCGGCGGCGTTCGAGAGCTGCTCGGAGCCGTATGCGCCGACCTGCTGGACGCGCAGGGCGGTCGGGTCGACGCCGGTCGTGCTACCGGACTGCTTCGTGACCTCGGTGGCCAGCACCGAGTCGAACCCGCCGGCCGACGACGGCGCGGTCGGCTGCGGGTTCAGGGCAGCGACGGTGCTCTGAATCTGCGTGATCCGACTGGTGATCGTCGCGATGCCGTCCATCGATCCGTTGCCTCCTGGAGGGGTTCGGTGTCCCTATCGGCCGGAGGCGACCGAGTATGAGCCTGACGGCGAGGTCAGGACCTGCCGCCCGGTGAGGTGGGCCCGACGGTCCACACGGGGTCGTCGAGCCGGTCGGTGTGCGTGCTGATCTCCATCGGGACGACGCCGTCGTCCGACCCGTAGGTCACGGGTGGCACCGGGCTGCGGCCGAGGTACATGTCCTGGACCTCACCGAGTCCTTGCACGCCGGGGCGTAGGGCCCGCGACGGATGGCCGGTTCTGCGCCCCGAGCGGACGAGCTGGACGAGTGCGCCGACGGCGACAAAAGCCCAGAATCCGTTGGCGAGCATTGCCTTCGACGGGTTGTCCGTGGCGATCAGCACGGCCGTCACCACGAAGGCGGCGAGACCTGTACCGACGAACACCCAGCGCCATGTCTTCATCGCGCTCCACCCCCTGGCGACACTGTCCCAGGTCACGACCTGCGCCGCTACCCCTGACGTCAGGCCGGGGGTGTCGCGGGGGCGGTGCTCCCGGCTGCAGGCAGAAGGCGGACGATGACTTCTGCGGCGTGCTCGATGTTAGCCATCGCCTCCTGTGGGCCATGCCCGGCGCCAGGTTCGACCCACCGCGCGTCAGAACCCTCGACCCCGTTGACGCCCCACCTCTGTGCGTCCTGGGGTGGGCCGCGCTCTTGCCCGGCGACCCCTGCGCGACCCTCCACGACATCAAGGTTCTGTACGTTTCGTAGCCTCTCGGGCTACGATACGAGCATAACTGGAGGTCGGAAGAGATGACGAATCGAATCGCTGCACGACCGATGCGAGTCGTGCGACCCGTCGACCTTGAGGCTGTGTACGTCAACCCGCGTGCAGTTCTCGCCAAGCAGGCAACCAACGGCACAGTCCACAAGGTTGCGCGAGGCGTGTTCGTTGCCCCGCCCGACACGGTCCGTGACCCCCTCCGGTGGCGCCCCGGGTTCGAAGCTGCTGCTGGTGCGGTCGGAACTGCAACGTTCGGCCCGGACGCGATCGTGGCTGTGGGGATGACCGCTGCCCGCATGCACGGAGTCGTGCCTCGTGCTCGTGCCGTCGCGGACCTCGCTGCACCTGCACGGCACCGGCCAGTCAAGCTGACCGACCGCCCCCACGGGATCGTCCGGTTCGTCACGCGTGACATCGGTGCGCTCGATACCCGACCGATGGCAACCGAGCTCGGAGCCCTTCGAGTCACCACCCCCGAGCAGACGCTCGTCGACCTGGCCGCACACGTGAACCACAACGACCCCGACGTGCGCGATGCCATGCGGGCCCTGGCTCGCAAGGTCGACTGGGACAAGGTTCACGCGATCGCCGCCCACCAGTACGGCGCACGAAAGGCGCAACCGCACCTACGGGCTCTGGAACGAACGGTGACCGAGTGAGCCTGGGCGACGCCGGGCTGTACGACACAGCGGAAGCGTTCGGTGTTGACCCGGACCAGGTTCGTCGCGACCACGTCATCTCCCATGTCCTCGCGGCGATCTCCACGCACGCTCGCGACACGTTCCTGTTCACTGGGGGAACGATGCTCTCGCGCACATGGCTGCGTGACGTCCGGCTGAGTGAGGACGACAGCGATCTACCGACGATATGCGGACGCTCCGCCGGCCGAGTTGTTGGTTCCGACGCGCGAAGCGGTCGTGGCGATGAAGCTGATCGCCTGGGTCGACCGCCGAACGTGCCGAGACCTGTACGACCTGATGGCGATGGCTGACCGCAACATGATCACCCGCGAGGCCTTCGCGGTCTTCACCACGCACGGTCAGACGGCGCGTCCACTTGCGGTCCGATATTTCCGCAATCCTCCGGACGAAGCCCGTTGGATCGAGGACCTGGGGCACCAGTGTCGGCTGAACGTCACCGCTGTCCGAGCGATCGAGCGTGTCGCCGGCGCGCTGGCTGACATCGGAGCACTGGACGGCGAGTGCCCCGGAGACATAGACACCCCGCCATGGCTGAGCACGCCGGCTACCCGCCGGCGTCGCCAGCGTGGCCAGCGTGACGTCCGTACACGTGGCGCCATGCACCCAGACGCAACGCCCGCCGCCGCTACCGCTGAGCGTTCCGGTCAGTGAGACCGGGGCGCGGCGGCTGCGGCGGCGCGTGCGGCGGCCGGGAGCGCGTCGACGATCCGCTCGACGGCGTCGTCGTCGTGCGCTGCCGAGACGAACCACGCCTCGAAGCCCGACGGCGGCGGGTACACGCCCGCGTCGAGCAGCGCGTGGAAGAACGGCGCGTACCGCCACGACTCGCTGGCCAGCATGTCGCCGTAGCTGTGCACGCCCCGCTCGGCAGCGGCGGCCCCGAAGGCGACGCTGAACAGGCTGCCGGCCGACTGCACCACGTGCGCGACGCCCGCGGCATCGAGCGCCGACGTCAGAGCGCCGCCGATCGCCGCGGCGACCGCATCGACGCGCGCGTAGACCGAAGCGTCGGCGGCACGTAGGGTCGCGAGCCCGGCGGCGGTCGCGACGGGATTCCCGGACAAGGTGCCCGCCTGGTAGACGGGTCCGAGCGGCGCGAGAGCGCCCATGATGTCCGCCCGCCCCCCCACCGCCGCGACGGGCAGCCCACCGCCGATGACCTTGCCGAACGTGAGCAGGTCGGGGGCCCAGCCCTCGATGGCACCCTCGAGGCCCCACCAGCCGGCGGGCCCGACGCGGAAGCCGGTCATTACCTCGTCCTGGATCAGGAGTGCGCCGTGCGCGTGTGCGGTGCGGGCGAGCTCCGCGTTGAAACCGGGCAGCGGGGGGACGACGCCCATGTTCGCCGCGGCTGCCTCGGTGATGATGGCGGCGATGGTCGTGCCGTGCTCGGCGAACGCAGCCTCGACCGCGGCGAGGTCGTTGTAGGGCAGCACGATCGTCTCGGCGGCAACCGCGGTGGTGACCCCGGCCGCCCCCGGCTGGGCGCGCGTCGCGACGCCCGAGCCGGCGGCGGCCAGCAACGAGTCGACGTGACCGTGGTAGCAGCCGGCGAACTTGATGATCCGGTCGCGGCCGGTCACGCCGCGGGCGAGCCGCACGGCGGTCATGGTGGCCTCGGTGCCGGTCGAGACGAGCCGGAGCCGTTCGGCCACCGGGACCCGGGCCCGGATCTCTTCCGCGAGCTCGACCTCGGTGAGCGTTGGTGCGCCGAACGACAGCCCGCGGGCGGCGGCCTGCTTGACCGCCTCGACGACCGCCGGGTGCGCATGGCCCAGGAGCGCCGGACCCCACGAGCCGACGAGGTCGACATACTCGCGCCCGTCGACGTCGGTCACGTAGGCGCCGCGCGCCGACGCGAGGAACCGCGGCGTGCCGCCCACCGACCCGTACGCGCGCACCGGAGAGTTCACCCCGCCCGGGATGACAGCCTGCGCGCGCTCGAAGTACGCCGACGACGTGGCGTCCGACCCGGTCATGCGATCTCCTCGTTCAGCCAGCCGGCCAGCTCGACTGCCCAGTAGGTCAGCACGTGGTCCGCGCCGGCTCGTCGGATGCTGAGCACCGACTCTATGACCGCGCGTCGGCGGTCGATCCAGCCGTTCGCCGCGGCGGCCTCGATCATCGCGTACTCGCCGGACACCTGGTACGCCGCGACGGGCACGGTCGAGCTCGCGGCCACGTCGGCCAGCACGTCGAGGTAGGCCAGCGCGGGCTTGACCATGACGATGTCGGCGCCCTCGGCGATGTCGATCGAGACCTCGCGGACCGCCTCGCGACGGTTCGCGGGGTCCATCTGGTAGGTGCGGCGGTCGCCCACGAGCGTCGACTCGACCGCCTCGCGGAACGGCCCGTAGAACGCCGACGCGTACTTCGCCGCATAGGCCAGGACCGCGACGTCGAGGTACCCGGCCCCGTCGAGCGCGTCGCGCACGACGCCGACCTGGCCGTCCATCATGCCGCTGAGCCCGACGAGGTGGGCTCCGGCCCGGGCCTGCGCGAGGGCCATGTCGGCGTACCGCACGAGGGTCGCGTCGTTGTCGACCGCACCGGACCGCGTGAGGACCCCGCAGTGGCCGTGGTCAGTGAACTCGTCGAGGCACAGGTCCGCCTGGATGACGAGCGACTCCCCGACCTCGGCGACCGTGTCCGCGAGGGCCACATTGAGGATGCCGTCCGGGTCGGTGGCCTGCGTGCCGGTCGCGTCCCGGTGCTCGGGGATGCCGAACAGCATGACCCCGCCGAGCCCGGCCGTCGCTGCCTCGGTGACGGCCCGGCGCAGCGACTCGCGCGAGTGCTGGACGACGCCCGGCATGGAGCTGATCAGCCGCGGCTCGGTCAGGCCCTCCCGGACGAACAGCGGTAGCACGAGCTGGGCCGGGTGGAGGTGCGTCTGGGCGACGAGGCGGCGCAGGGCCGGGGTGGCGCGCGTGCGGCGGGGTCGGATGCGACCCGGCGAGGGCAGGTCGCTCGGGACGTCACGCGAGCGCTCGCGCCGTGGTGTGCGCTGGGGTCCGGTCACGGTGTCACCTCGACTGTCGTGGTGCTGGGGGTGCTGGGGGTGCTTGGGGTGCTGGTGGCTGCGTGCGGGTGGCGAGCGCTGCGACGAGCGCTGCGACGAGTCCGGTAGGGGTCTGCTCGGTCGCGACCGCGGCGACGTCGAGGCCGATCCGCTCGGCGACGGCCGCGGTGCTCGGGCCGAGGCACACGACGAGCGTGCCGGGTGGCGGGGGACCGAGCAGGCCGGTCAGGTTGCGCGCCGAGCTGCCGGACGTGAGCACGA
>JABBOW010000065.1 GCA_012927595.1 Cellulomonas sp. | reverse complement strand
GACGGTGACTCCTACCGCACCCGCGCACACCGCAAGACCAAGTAGTCAAGACCACCAGGGGGGTCAAGATTCAAACAGCACCAGGGGGTCAATATTCGCCCGGCGTTGACAGGATGTGCCGCACCACCAGGGCCAGGCCGTTCATCGGACCTCCGTCGTCTCTCCCGCTTGAGCTGTTCAACACTAGCGCCGGCGACGGGCGCGTCCTTGAGCCGGCTGAAGGGAACGCGAAGCATCGCGGTCACATCGGTCGCCGTGCCGACGGTCGATCGGGTGTTGGCTCCCATCCGCTCCTGGTCGACGATGATGGCGGTCGTCAGGCCTCCGAGGACGTCGACATCCGGCCGGGTCAGTGTTGGCATGAAACCCTGCACGAACGCGCTGCAGATCTCGTTGATCAGCCGCTGCGAGTCGGCTGCGATCGTGTCGAACTCCAGCGAGCTCTTGCCTGAGCCGGACACGCCCGTGAAGACCGTCAGCTGGCGTCTGGGGATGTCGACGCTGATGTCCTTGAAGTTGTTCGCGCGCGCACCGCGCGCACGGATCACATCATGGCCGTCGGCAACGTGCTTCGCGGTCGACGGGGTGCCCACCCTCGTGGTCGTCCTCATCGTGTCTCCATCCGGGAGGGGGAGTCGCCGTGCGGCGACGTGTGCGCTCTCGGTCATCGTCCACGACGACGGCTCTCGTTGCGGGCGGCGCGGCCGGGATGGGGAGCTCGGCGACAGCTTCACCTCACTGCGTGCCCTTCGCCTGACTCGTGCCGCGCACCGTGACCGTCAGGGGTGCGCGGACCCGAGGCGACCTCAGCTCGAACCTGCGCCCGTGACCTGCGAGGGGCCGTGTCCGGTTTCACTCGACCGACCTGATCCGACAGAGTTGACCGCATGTGGATCTCCGCCGACATCCCCGAGCTCACCGACCCCGCGACGGCGTCCCGCGGCCGCGCCTATGTGCGGTCCGGGCGGGTGGTCGCCGTCGAGCATCGTGGTGATGTGGTGCTCGCCGAGGTGCAGGGCAGCGAGCTCTACCGCGTGCGGCTGGGAGACCGGTCCTGGGAGTGCGACTGTCCCGTCGGTGTCACGGGAGCGTTCTGCAAGCACTGTGCCGCAGTGGTGATCGCGGTCGAGGAGGAGGGGGCGTCGCCCGCCGCACCGCCTGGCGGCGATCATGACCCTGTCGGCGCCTGGCTCGACGGACTCGCGGCTCCGGATCTGCGCGAGCTGCTCCGGAGCGCGTCCGCCCTCGTCGACGGTGCAGGCGACTTCCTCGCTCGGGAGTACTTCGCCGCTAACGACGACCTGACCGAGCTCGCCGCCGAGGTGGACAGCGTGCTGCGTGCGCGACGGTCGTTCTACGCGTACGGGCAGGCGAACTCGTACGCGCGTGAGGCGCAGGGAATCCTCGACATCCTGCACGCCCGCCGTGACCGGCCGTCGGTGGAGCTCCTGACGATCGTGCAGCGGGCAATCACCCTCACGGTGCGCACGATCCTGCGCAGCGACGACTCCTCGGGGTACCAGGGTGACCAGGTACAGGGACTCCTCGACCTGCATCGCGATGTCGCGGGCGCCCTGGCCGGAGACCTCGATCCGGCGCGGCGCCGTGCCCTCGCGACCTGGCTGCACGCCTTCCGGTTCGCCGGGAAGCAGGACGTCTTCGAGGTGGACGTCGACGCGTACGCCGAGGTCCTTCGCACGGACGGGGTCGAGAGGTATCGCGACCTCGTCGAGAAGTCCTCGGCTGCGGGTATCGAGGACTTCGCCGTTGAGTACGCCCGTGGCCGCCTCGCCATCCTCGACCGTGACGCCGAGGCGATCGTGCGGGTTTTCGGCGGAGACCTCTCGCAGCAGCACCACGCCTTGGACCTGGTGGCAGCTCTCGACGAGGCCGGGATGCCCCGACTCGCGGTGCAGTACGCCGAGCAGGGGTTGAGCCTGCCTCGCACCCATCGCACCCACGAGCTGGTGGACCGCCTCGTGCGGGACGCCGTCGAGCGCGGAGACCTGGAGGTGGCGCTGACGCTGTGGCGTACCGACTTCCGGGCTCTGCCTGGAGCCCGAAGCTTCGCGGCCTACAGGTCGGCGGGCGAGGTCGTCGGTGTCTGGGCTGCAGAGCAGACGGCCGCCGAGTCGGTCCTCGCCGCGCGTGCGCCGCGGGAGTGGCTCGGGGTGCTCATGAACGAGCGACGAGACGACGAGGCTTGGGACTTCGCGATGGCGCACCCGGCGGCCGCCAGCCCCGCGTGGGAGGCGTTGTGCGCCCGACGCGTGACCACAGCACCCGCCGACACGCTGCCCGTGTACCGCAGCCTCGTCGAGGAGACCCTGCGCACGGCAGACCGGCGCAACTACTCGGCCGCCTGCCGCCTGCTCGTCCGGCAACGTGACGCTAGCGCGCTGGCCGGCGTGGACGCGGAGTTCGAGGCATTCGTCGCGAAGGTCGCTGAGGCTGAAAGGCGTCGCCCGACGTTCATGCATGAGCTGCGCCGCGCCCGGCTGATCGACGGGACGTGAATGGAGGATCAGCGCGGCTCCGATGCGGCCCCGTCGTAGACGCCTGCGGGTTCGGTGGAGCTCAGCGCGTCGTACTCGACATCGGGCCAGGGGACTGTGACGTAGCTGCGCTCTACAGCGCGCGTCATGAGTCGACGCAGCTGTTCGCCGTGGAGGTCGAGGAGGCGGAAGAGCGCCGGATCGCCCTGTCGGACGTTCTCCACGAGGTACAGGTGGAAGTTGCCGAGGGACACCGCGGCCTGTGCCTGGTTCGTCTCGAGCCAGAGGTCCACGCCCCGGCTGGTCCCGCTGTAGCCCTTGACCTCGATGAGCCGGTCGCCGCTGACGAGGTCGGCGGGGGTCGAGGTCACGTAGCGGGTGTCGATCGGCTCGCGGCCCAGCTGCGTCTCGCGGGCGATGACGAACGCCACGGCGGACTTCTCGATGTCCTGGGTACCGACGATCTCAGCGGTCATGTCGATGTGCCTCTCCGGCCGGGGCCAGCTCGCGGGCGATTGCGACGCGAATCAGCGCTCACACCATCGGGCACGATTATCCGCGTCGTCGAGGGGGTCCGTCTCCCCGGGCGCGGGGCCACGACGCAGAGCGCCCCTCCTCGCAGGCGAGAAGGGGCGCTCCGGGTGACGCGTGCAGGTGAACGGCGTCCTAGACCTTGCGGAAGTACTCGGCGCTCGGGCCGCGGGTGAGCAGGACGATGAGCGCGATGTCGATCGCCACCGCCAGCAGCAGCACGATGTGGCTGAAGGCCGAGCTCGGCTGCGCGAACGAGGCCAGGCCGCTGAGCAGGCCCAGACCGGCGAACACGAAGGTCACGATGCGCGCCCAGTTCTTGCCCGCGCGCACCTTGAACGCGAGCAGGATCCACACGCCGATGCTGATGAGGCCGAAGACGACGGCGACGGCGATGGCTACGCCCACCGCGGCGTCGACCATGGACTGGTCGAGCGCCGGAGAGGAGGTACGCACCTGCTCCCTGATCGTGTTCGTCGTCAGCAGCGCCACCACGATGTTGACCAGGCTGAGTGCTACCTGGACCAGGATCAGCTTGAAGGCGTTGACGACGGTGCTGGGCGGCGGGCCCTGAACGGCCGGCGCTTCCCACGCGGGCGGGGCCATCGAGGGGTAGCTGCCGGGCGGGGGCGGCATCGAGGGGTAGCTGCCGGGCGGCGGGGGCTGGATGCTCATGGCGTTCTCCGAGTCAGGAGGGGGCAGTGTGGCGTCCCGACGCATACAGCCAGTGCTCAGGACTGTCGACAGCCTAGGGGCGACGGGGCCGGCTCGGGGGCGTTTTGGGCGATGGATTCCCGCGACGGACGTTCCTCGAGCACGACGCCGCGGACCTCGTCACACGGCGGCGGGCTGCCGCCGACGCACGCGCGGGTCGAGGATCGCCGCCACGGCGACCGCGGCAAGCAGGGCCAGTGCCCCACCGAACCAGAACGGTGCGTCCGAGCCCACCCCGTCCCACAGCGCGCCCGCGATGATCGAGGCGAGCAGCAGCCCGATGCCCTGCAGCGTGCCGTAGATGCCGAGCACCGTGCCGCGCAGGTGCGGCGGGGCCGCCTCGGCGATGAGGGCGCGTTCGGCACCGCTGAGGAACGCGGTGCAGGCGCCGTACGCGGCGAACAGTCCCACCACGACCGGCTGTGACGTGATCGCAGCAAAGCCGAGGTACACCAGCCCCGACAACAGGTATCCGGCGACCAGGACGGACCTGCGACCGAACCGGTCGGAGAATCGGCCCGCCGGGATCGCGAGCACGGAGGCCGTGACGTTGAAGACCAGGTAGAGCAGCATCACCTGGGTCGCCGAGAAGCCGCGCGACGAGGCCTTGAGCAGCAGGAACGCGTTCGAGGAGTTGCCGATGCAGAAGACGAGCACGGCGACCAGGTACAGCCGCACGCGCAGCCCCAGGTGGACGCCGAGGAGCCTCGTGCGGGGACCGTCGGGCAGCGCGACGCGCTTCTCGCGGACGGCCGGGATGATGAGGATGCCGAGGACGGCGGGGACGATCGACCATGCGAACGCCTCGCGGTACGCGGTCCCCGTGGCGACGACGATGACGGCGAGGAGCGCGCCGACCGACGAGCCGGCCATGTCGAGCATCTTGGCGATCCCGAACGAGCCGCCCAGCTTGTTCGGGTCGCTCGACTGCGCGATGAGGGCGTCCCGCGGTGCCGTGCGGACCCCCTTGCCGACCCGGTCGACGACCCGCGCGACGAGCACGCCGCCCCACGAGCCGGCCATGAGCAGCAGCACCTTGTAGACGACGGCGCCCGAGTACCCGATGAACGTCAGCCGCTTGCGGTGCTGGTAGATGTCGCCGATGTAGCCGCTGAACGCCTTGAGCAGCGACGCGAGGCTCTCCGCGATCCCCTCGATGACGCCCACGACCATGGGGGTCGCGCCCAGGGTCGCTGTGAGGAACAGCGGGATGATCGGATACACCATCTCGGTGCTCAGGTCCACGAACATGCTGGTGAGACCGATCAGCACGACGTTCGACGGGGTGATCCTGCGCACGATGCGCAGGCTACTCCGCGCCCGACGCCTGGCAGGTGACCCGCCTCGCCCCGATGCTGCAGTCGTTGCGACGATCCGGCCGACGACGGCGCCTGGCACCCGCGCCCGCACCGACGCCGCCGGTCTTCGCGTCGGCGGTCGGTCCCATCACGCCCGAGCTCGCCGCGCGCATGACCCCGGCCTCGTGGTGCCCGGGTGCCTCTCGCGGACTTGCGCCACCTCACCGTCAGCCATGTGACCTTCGACGGGACGATGACGCGCAAACCCTCATCACCGCTGGTCCGGTGCCGAACGATGCGGGTATCGACTCCACCGACCTCCAGCCGCCGAGCACCGACACCGAGGTGTCGCTGCCGAGCCCGACGCTGCGCGCCTGGGTGGGCCGGACCGGTGCGTCGTGGGCGCGGCCGAGCTGGCGGCGCACCCTGTCGAGGTGGTCGATCGCCGGGGCCGCGGTCGACATGCTCACGACGTCCGCCGTCGGTCACGCCGATCGCATCCGGGAGGGCAACCCGCTCTCGGCGGCCGGCCAAGCCCTGCTCGGTTCCACGCTGGTGTACATGGTCGCCACGACCCTGCTGGTGACCGGACTCCTGACCGTCCTGGCCGTGCGCCCGGTGAACGGTCCGACGCGCATGCTGTGGTGGGCGTTGGCGCTCCTGGGCGCTGCCAAGATCGCGGTCGCGATCCTCAACCTCGTCGTCCTTCAGGGCGCGCTCGACGCGGCGGTCGACGTCGTCTAGCCGGATCCCGTGCACGCTCACGCCGAACCCGGACCGAGGTCCTGGACCTCGATTCGACAGGACCAAGCAGGACATCGCGGCGGTCTACGAGCGCATCGGCTCCAGTGACCTCACGCCGGCCGTGACAGTCAGCGGGTTCGAAGAGATCCCCGACGCCGGCGTCGTCGTGCCCGACGCCGCCGAGCGCCTCAGCCTGCGGGCTACGTGGCGAGCTCGGCGAACGCGACGATGTTGTCCTCATAGTGGCCGGTGCGCTTGTTGAACGAGCCGCCGCACGTGATCAACCGGAGTCCGGCGAAGGGGATGTCGCCGTAGACCGCGTCGGTCGGGAACGCGCTCTTGCGGTACTCCTCGACCCGGGTGACGCGGAACACCGCCGTGCTGCCGTCCGCGCGTTCGACGCGGACCGCGTTGCCGGCGACGAGCTTGTGCAAGTTGTAGAAGACCCCAGGTCCGGTCCAGTCGACGTGCCCTGCGATGACCGCGGGACCGAGCTCGCCCGGCGTCGGCGAACCGGTGTACCAGCCGGCGGGGAAGCCGGTGGGCGGCACCTCCATCGTCCCGTCGTCGAGCAGGCCCAGCTCCATGAGCTTCGAGTCGACGCCGATCGCCGGGATCAGCAGGCGGACCGGCACGGACCTGGCGAGGGGCTTTGTCGCTGCGGCGGCCAGCGCGATGCCCGAAGACAAGACTGCCGGTGCCGGTGCCGGTGCCGGTGCCGGTGCCGGGTTGGCCGCGGCCGACGGGACCGACGGGACCGGCGGAGCGGTCGCGGCGGAGGTCGGCGACGGGACCGGCGGAACGGTCGCGGCGGGCGTCGAACATCCGGCGACGCCGACGACAGCGGCGACGGCGAGAGCCGCCGCCGCTGTCAGGACCCGAGACGGGCTCCTGCGGGGGCGACGGCTCTCGATGCGTGCGGGCAAATGAGTGCGGGCGGTCAGAGGTCCACGCGGCGGCGACGCGCCACGAAGAACGCTGCGATGCTGAGGGCAACGATGGCCGCACCAGCGCCGAGGTAGCCGGCGCCGCTCGTGGTCGTGCCGGGAGCCGTGCTGCCGTCACCGGCACTCACCGGACCGGACGGGACCGCCGTGACCTGGGGGGCCGCGGTTGCCGCCGCAGCGACTGTCGCCGCCGCGGTGGGGACCGTCACGCAGGACGGCCGCGTGATCGTGTTCGTGTCAAGGGTGACCGCGCCGCCGCGGGCGAGCAGCCGGCCCTCGATCGTCGCGCCGGTGTTGGCCGTGATGGACGTCATGGCGAGCACCGTGCCGCGGAACACCGAGTTCGTGTCGAGCGTCGCCGAGCTGCCGACCTGCCAGAACACGTTGCATGCCTGCGTCCCACCGGTGAGCGTCACCCGGCTGCCCGGCGCGGTCGTCAGCGTCGAACCGGCCTGGAAGATGAAGACGGCAGACGGGTCGCCGCCGGCATCGAGCGTGACCTCACCCGAGAGGCCCATCGATGAGCTCGCGGTGTAGACCCCCGGGATGAGGGTCTTGCCGGCGAGGTCCGCCGTGATCGGTGCCGTTGACCCTGCGCCCGCAGCGGCGTTGTAGGCCGTGGTCAGGTCCGTCTGCGCGCCCTGTGTCACCGCGTCGCCGGCGTGGTTGACGCCGCTGGCGAAGACGACCGATCCGGTTCCCGTGATCGTCGTGGTCGGGTACGACCCGAGATCGCCGCTGAGGGTCGTCGGGCCCGTGTTGGTGACGGCGGACTGACCGAGCACGGCGAAGCTGTCCGCGGTCCCGAGCGGGGGTGCAGGCGTCGCGGCCTGGGCGGAACCCGCAAGCGCGATGAGCAGCCCGACCGACGTCATGGCAACGAGCGTCGCGGCGGGTGCCACGGCCGCACGTGTGCGGCCCGCACCCCGGCTGGAAGTGAAGAGCGTCATCGGTCGATCCTTTGCTAGTGAAGCGTGGGCAGGCGAACTGACCGGCGTCGTTGGCGTTCAGTCGAATGCGTAAGGCTGCCTCCCGACTGGCGGGAAGATCAACAAACGTATCGTACGGCACGCCTCCTATACCGCATGGTGAGACGCGCCGCGGAGGCCCGCCCTGGTCACGTCCGGATTCACCCAAAGGTCCCAGACGCCCCGGGCCATCGAGTCGTAATCTCCCGGCAAAGAGTACGGCGCGCTTGGCCCCGAGACGTGGACCGATCCGGGGGCCCGGCCCACCCGCTGCCGACTCGATCAGGTGGTCCGACGAAGGAGAAGCCGTGAGCCAGACTGTGTCCAGACTGACCCTGCCTGCCAACGTGACGCTGCCGGTCGACGTGCAGGCCGCGCTCGACACCTGCGCGAACACCATCGTCCCTGCCTCCCGCGCCGAGCTCTACCAGCTGTGCCTCGGGCCCGACGGCGGCCCGATCTTCTCGGTCGACTACGACGTCGACGGCGTCCCGGTGACCGAGGCGACGGTCGTGCGTTGCAAGAACGGCATCGCGGTCAACTACCCCGAGGACTACATGCGCCGGCGTGACCCGGACTGCATGCGCATCGCCGACGACC
Source organism: Cellulomonas sp. (assembly GCA_012927595.1). Classification (GTDB taxonomy): domain Bacteria; phylum Actinomycetota; class Actinomycetes; order Actinomycetales; family Cellulomonadaceae; genus Cellulomonas_A. Next base: position 10,558 of record JABBOW010000065.1, on the reverse strand, counting down.
TGCCGACGGACAAGCCGCGTTACCGCGACGTCTTCGGCTCCGACTTCGCCCCCGTCAAGCAGGACACGCTGGACTGGCTGTCCGGCCAGGAGCTTGTCGTCGTGCCGTTCATGGCTGGCGGGCTCAAGCACGGGTACCCGTCGATCGCGATCTGTCCCGTCAACGCCGCGTTCTTCGCGCTCACGCTCGTCGACCTGCAGGGCTGGGTCACGTTCGAGCAGATCGGCGACTTCACACCGCGTTCGATCATCTACGTCGCGCCGCCGTTCCGGCACACCGAGTTCGGGGGCCGCCAGGTCGTCGTGCACGACCGCTCGACGACGCTGCACGAGGTCTTCGCCTACAACCTGTACCCGGGACCGAGCGCCAAGAAGGGTGTGTTCTCGGTCCTGCTCGACATCGGCGAGCAGGAGGGCTGGGTCACCGCTCACGCGTCCTCGGTCCGCGTCACCACGCCGTACGAGAACGAGACCGTCATCATGCACGAGGGCGCATCCGGCGGCGGCAAGTCGGAGATGTGCCAGGAGATCCGCCGTCAGGACGACGGCCGCATCCTGCTCGGCACGAACGTCGTCACCGACGAGCCGTACGTCATCACGCTCGGCGAGACGAGCGCGCTCGCGCCCATCACCGACGACATGACGCTGTGCCACAAGGACCTGCAGCGCGGCGACGGCAAGCTCGTCGTGGCCGACGCCGAGGACGGCTGGTTCGTGCGCGTCGACAACCTCAAGCTCTACGGCGAGGACGCGAACTTCGAGCGCGTCTGCATCCACCCGGACGAGCCGCTCGTCTTCTTCAACATCGAGGGCGTCCCCGACGCGACGTGCCTGCCGTGGGAACACATCCTCGACTCCAACGGCAAGCCGTGCCCCAACCCGCGCGTCGTGGTGCCGCGCCGCCTCATCCGCGGCGTCATCAACACCCCCGAGGCGATCGACGTCCGCACGTTCGGCGCTCGGATGCCGGCGTGCACCCGCCATGAGCCGACCTACGGGATCATGGGCATGATGCACGTCGTCCCGCCGTCGCTCGCGTGGCTGTGGCGCCTGATCGCTCCGCGCGGCGACAAGAACCCGTCGATCGGCGAGAGCAAGGCCGCGACGGACAAGCTTCTCCACGGCAGCATGGTCGCCGAGGGTGTCGGCTCGTACTGGCCGTTCTCGACCGGCACCAAGGTCGCCGCCGCGAACCTGCTGCTCCAGCAGCTCGTCGACTCCTACCGCACGCGCTACGTCCTGACCCCGAACCAGCACATCGGTGCGTACAAGGTCGGCTTCGCGGCCGAGTGGCTGACCCGGGAGTACCTCGCGCGACGCGGCGGGGGCAAGATCCGCGCCGACGAGCTCGTTGCCTCGCGCTGCAGCCTGTTCGGCTACACGCTCAAGGAGATGAAGATCGATGGTCAGCTCATCCGGCCGACGTTCCTGCGTCCCGACCAGCAGTCGCAGGTCGGCGAGCAGGCGTACGACGCCGGGGCCAAGATCATCACCGACTTCTTCAAGAGCGAGCTCGCGCAGTTCCTGACCGACGACCTGGACCCCCTGGGCCGCCAGATCATCGAGGTCTGCCTGCGGGACGGTTCGATCGACGACTACGTGGCGCTCACGCCGCTGTACCTCTGAGCATCACGATCGACTGACCCGTCACCACAACCGACCGTCGGACACGAACGGCCCCGCCGGCCCGAACCGGGCGGACGGGGCCGCTCCTGGGCCCGGTCGGCTCGGTAGCCGGGTCCGTTCGAGCAGCTGGGCTCAGCGGGGCAGCTCGACGCCGGTGATCTCCGCGAGCCGGGCGAGCAGCCCGCCCTGGACCGCGAGGTCGGACGCCTCGAGGTTGGCGACCTGGACCTCGAACCGCTTGACGTAGCGCCTGTGGCCGGCGGCGAGCAGCTGCCGGACCGACTCGAGGCCGATGCCGTCGGTCGCGCCGGTGACGACGACGCGCGACACAAGGGTGTCCTGGGGGGTGTGGGCGTGCGAGGTCGAGGTGCGGTCCTACTTGCCCAACCCGACGACGAGGTTGATCATCGCCGCGATGATCCCGGTGCCGAACAGATAGGAGAGCAGGCTCTGGCGGAGGGCCGCCGCGCGGATCTCGGCGGTCAGCAAGTTGGTGTCGGACACCTGGTAGGTCATGCCGATCGTGAACGCGAGGTAGGCGAAGTCTGAGTACCGGGGCTGTTCGGTCGTGTTGAAGTCGATCCCGCCGTCGCCGCCGACGTAGTACATGCGGGCGTAGCGCGTCGTCCACATCGTGTGCACGGTCGCCCAGGCCAGCACCACACTGACCAGGCTGATCGCGGCCTGGGCCGGCTTGCCACCCACGATCGAGGCGTCGCTCAGCAGCAGCAGGGCGACCGCGCCGAGGCTCGCCAGAGCAGCGACAAGGAACGCCGCGTCGGTGAAGGCGCGACCGGAGTCCTCGCGTTCCGCATGCGCCCGGGTTGACGCCGCGTCCATGCGCGCGATCGTCAGCCACATCCACGTGACGAAGCACGCGGCAGCGGCCATCCAGCCGGCGAGGAGCCCGACCCGCCATGTCGCGAGGAGCGTCAGCGCGACCGCCACCGCCAGCCCCACGACCAGGGAGGTGAGCAGCCGCGTGCGCGCCGATACGCCGACTTCGTCAGGACTGGTGGGCCGCCCGGCCCGGCCGGTGCCGGCGGGGTCTGTCGGATGCCCGGATCGCATGCTCCGCACACTAGCTGCGGCTCTCGAGGGGCGCGCCCTACGGAGTTGGAGTCGGAGTGGCGGTGGGGGTCGGGGTGGCGGTGGCGGTGGGGGTCGGGGTCGGGGTGCTCGCGAAGCTCGGCGCGGTCGTCACGCCGACGCTCACCTGGACCTCGTCGGTCAGGACGGACGAGGTCGACTCGAGAACGACGCCGGTCACCGCCGCGAGCCCGAGCAGGAGCGCGGCGACGAGCCGGCTGAGGCGCGCGCGCGACCGGGCGTGCTCGTCGTGCCCCCGGGTGTCAGTCGAGGAGTAGGTCATCGACCGCCACCTCGTTCGGGTGTCGTTCGCGGGGGGGCTCGGGGTGGATGCGCCGCGCGTCGACCAGCGAGAGGACCTCCATGACCACGAGGGCTGCCAGCGGGGGAGCGAGCATCACGAGGCGGCCTTCGGCGGAGCGGGCCCACTGCAGCACCCAGCCCCACTTGTGGTAGACGTGCAGCACGACACCCCGGACGCGCGTCAACGGGGTCGCGTCGGGGTCGGGGGCCGAGTTCGCGTCGCCCTGCGTGATGATGTACGGCTTCTTGAGGGTCTTGCCGGTCGCGGGGTCGAGCGTCTCGACCATGCGACCTGTCGTCGGGTCCTGCTGCATCACGGGCAGCTGGTGCAACGACACGATCCGGTGGGTCACCAGGTGGTCGGACCCTGGCGGCACGAACGACACGACCTGCCCGACCTTGAGCTGCGACGCGTCGGTGATCTTGCGCATCACGACGGCGTCACCCGCGTCGAACCCGCCGGACTCGGACCCCGACATCGAACCCGAGGTCACGATCAGGAGCCGTTGCCCGTGGACCTGGAACCACAGCGGGACCGCGAGCGACGTGGCATAGGCGAGACCGAACACTGCCACGACCGTCCAGAGCGTGACGGCGAGCACGCGCCGCCAGGTCGGAACACGCGGACGCGGCAGGCGGCGCCCGCGCGTCGGGGTGGCCCGACGGTCGGGCGATTCGCGGTGCAGAGCGCTTCGGATCCTGGACATCAGGATCTAGTGTGCGCGTCCGTGCTCAGTTGTTGACCGTCTGCTCCGCGTCGAAGCGAAGCGTGATCGTCGTCGAGGTGTTCTGGTAGTCGTTGGTCGTCGCGGTCGGCAGGTCGATACGGAAGCACAGCGTCTGGACGGCCCTCGCCGCGAGCGTCTGGTCGTTGGCCTGGGCGCCCGGCGCTGCGTCGCCGATGAACTTCGCCAGGCTGCCCGTCGTGAGCGGGGCCAGGGCGAACGCCAGCGGGGTCGCAGCGTCGGTCGACAGGTGGTCGCACGAGGCGACACCACCGGCATCGAGCACGTACGACGACAGCTTCAGCTGGGACGACAGGGCTGCGGTCGGCGCGGTGGCCGGCTGCACGGCGACGTCGGTCGCCTGGTACTGGACCGCGTAGCGGTAGGCCAGTGAGCCGGAGTTCGTCACATTGACCGCCGCGAATGCGGCGTCGCCCGGCGCGAGCCCGGCTGCGGGGACGGCGAACGTGAGCACTCCGCTCGTCTTCAGGTCGACCGTCCCGGTCGTGATGGCCCCACCGACAATGGTCTCGTTGTCGGTGAACAGCGCTGACGTCGTCAACGACGTGATCCCGACGACGGCGAGGGCGACGATGACGAACGTCGAGACGAGCCGCCGCCGCCGTGCCATGTCGCTGCGTGACGGCGCTGGAGCGATCATCTCCTGCAAGAGCTCGTCCATCAGGGTCCTTCGAGAGCAGTCAGTTACATCCTCTATCGGCAGTCTGCCGTCCGGACTTGAGCCCGGATCGGGTATTCGTCCGATTGGACCATCATGGCGCAGCCTGGACGAGCTACCCGCCCACCTCACCACCGATGGCCGCGTGCGGCTGGGTGCGCCGGACCCGGCCGGCCCACCGCCCGGGCGGTCCCTCGAGCGGCGGGAGGTCGTCGGGCGGCAGCGCGGCCGCGAACAAGAAGCCCTGTGCGTGGTCGACGTCGAGCTCTCGCAGGAGGTCCGCCGTCGCGGCGTCCTCGACGCCCTCCGCGACGACGTGCAGCCCGAAGGAGTGCGCGAGATCGACCATCGCCTTGACGACGAGCTCGGAGCCCTCCCGCTTGTCGGCCGCAAGGTCGGTCACGAACATGCGGTCGATCTTCAGCAGGTCGACCGGCAGGTCGAGGAGCTGAGAGATCGACGTGTTGCCGGTTCCGAAATCATCGATCGCCACTCGTACACCGAGCGCGCTGAGCCGTTCGAGGACCGGCACGACGCGCGACCGGTCCGCGACGAGCGCCGTCTCGGTGATCTCCACCTCGAGCAGCGAGGCGGGGACGTCGTACTCGCCGAGGAGGCGCTCGATGAGCTCGACCACCGTCTGGGACGTCACGTCGTGCGCCGAGAGGTTCACCGCGACCGGGACGTTCCGCCCGGCGTCGCGCCACACGGCCAGCTGCGCGACGGCCGTGGTCAGGGCGAACCGCGTGAGGTCGTGGATGAGGCCCGACTGCTCGGCGAGCGGGATGAACAGGTCCGGGGGCAGGAGCCCGCGGGTCGGGTGCCGCCACCGCATCAGCGCCTCGAAGCCGACCGTCCGGCGCGTGCGCAGGTCGACCTTCGGCTGGTAATGAAGCTCGAGCTCGCCGCCGACCGCGAGCGCGCGGTGCAGGTCGCCCAGCAGGACGAGCCGGGCGGGGGAAGAGTCGTCCTCGTTGGGCGAGTACACCGCGACACCCAGGCGGTGCGTCTTGGCCGTGTACATCGCGACGTCGGCCTTGCGCATGAGGTCGGAGGAGTCGTCGGCGTGGTCGGGCAGGCACGCCACCCCGATCGACGTCTCGACGTGCAGGGGCAGTTCGCCCAGGATGAACGGGGTCGCGAACACCGACTGAACGCGGTGCGCGAGGTGTTCGGCGTTCTCGATCGAGCGCACATCGGGCAGGAGGACCGCGAACTCGTCGCCGCCGAGCCGCGCCACGATGTCGTTGTCGCGCAGCGCGCCGCGCAGGCGGTCCGCGACCAGCTCGAGCAGCTCGTCACCGCGGTCGTGACCGAGCGAGTCGTTGATGTCCTTGAACCGGTCCACGTCGAGCAGCACGAGGCCGACGCGCGTGCCGGCTAGCTTGGCCTCGAGGATCGTGCGTCGCATGCGGTCGGCGAGCATGCGCCGGTTCGGCAGTCCCGTCAAGGAGTCGAGCAGGGCGAGGCGGGCGTTGTCGAGGGCCGACGCCTGCAGGCGTTGCGACGACGTGAGCACCGTGCGGAACAGCGCGATCCACAGCGCCAGCAGTCCCCCCGCGACGACCAGCGCGACCGTGCGGATCGCGGCGCGCAGGGCCTCGGTCGTCGGGGTGTAGTCGAGCATCACCTCGGCCGCGCCGACGATCTCCCCGGCGTCGCGCACCGGGACGTAGACGTCGAGCACCTGGCGCTCGGTCCCGCCGGCCCGTTCGCCCTGGACGTCGGTGATGATCCGCGCATCCGAGGTGCCCCGGGCCACGGCGGCGTCGAGGCGCTCCCCATCCGGGAACCCGGTCGTGGCGCTCTGCGAGTCGTACAGGACGTCGCCGTCGCGGGTCCACAGCCGCAGCCCGACCAGGCGACCCGAGAACCCGTCGATCGCCGCGGTGACGTCAGCGTGCTGCGCGGGGTCGACGACGCCGCGGGTGAACGCGTCAGGCGGGACCGCAGCGCTCGCGTAGCGACCGACCGTCTGCGCCGAGGCGATGCCGTCGCGCAGAGCCTGGGTCTGCATGATGTTCGACATCGTGAGCACCAGCGCGATCCCGAGCGCGAGCATGCCGATGACGCTGACGGCAACGAAGTACCGGTTCAGCGACCAACGACGGCGTGCCTTCGACAGCGGGACCTCACGGTGACGAGTGACGGCAGCGGGCGACCTGCGCCCGGCCCTGGGTGTGACAGCTGAGTGTGACAGCAGGACACGGTGCACGTTGTGGGCGCGCCCTGCCGAGGAGGCGTGGCAACCGTGCCCGGCTCGGGTGAGTTCACCCCGCGAAGTCTGCAGAACTCGCTGCGGCGGTCGATAACGTCGGCAAGGGTGTCCCTTCCCGCGGCCGCGGACGGCCCATGGACCCTGGACGGACGAAGCGACGATGCACGACCTGTCTCTCTGCACGGTGCACGTCGACGGTGAGGTGATCGTCGACGGATTCGTGCTGGACTTCGCCGGGGACGTGCTCACGATCGCGACGTCGCGCTTGGCTGTCGGGCTGAGCCCAGGGGACGACGTGACGGTCCAGGTACTCGACGAGGTGCGCGGCGAGTGCCTCTACGGGGGCTTTGTGTCCCGAGTCGCACCCGACCAGGTCGACATCGCAGAGCCGGCGCTGGTCTCCACGCTGCAGAAGCGTGAGGTGGTGCGCGTACGGGTCGCGATCCCGTGCCGGGGGACTGTCGTCCTGCGCGCAGCGGCGCCCGCGCCGGACGACGACGAGGCCCGGAGCGACGGTGGGGTCGACCGTGGGACCGGCGGGTGGACCGGCACGACGACGACCGCCATGGCCCCCGTGACCGAGGCAGCTACGGCCACCGGCAACCGGATCGACTTCACGATGCTCGACGTGAGCGCCCACGGCATGCGGGTGCTCGCCCACGTCGAGCTCGCTGCGGGGAGCGTGGTCCGGTTCCGGTTCGAGGAGCTCCACGCGCCGTTCGTCATCGACGCGGTCGTCGTGCGCGGTGAGCGGTCGCGCACCGGGACGCACTATGGCTGCCGGTTCGTCGGGATGACCGTGAGACAGACGGACGCGCTGTTCGGCTACGTGCTGCGCACGCAGGGCGACCAGCGCCGCGAGCGGCTCCGGCTCTAGCGCTGCCTCTCGCCGGCCGAGGTCGAGGTCGGGGCCCACAGGCTGTTGACCACGAGGTTGTCCGGCGTGAGGTCAAGGTCGGTCGCGAACGAGCCGCCGAGGAGCACCGCGGCGCGGTCACCGGTCACGGCTCGGTCGAACAGGAACCCCTGCCCGCTGCCGCACCCCAGGGCGCGCAGAACTGCGAGCTGGTCAGTCGTCTCGATGCCCTCGGCGATCACCTCGAGCCCCAGCGCGTCGGCCATCGCGATGATTGCCCGCACGAGCTCGAGGCTCTGGACCCCTTCGGTCACGCCGCTGATGAACGCACGGTCGATCTTCAGGGCCTCGACCGGGTAGTGGTGCAGGGTCTGGAGCGAGGAGTGCCCGGCGCCGAAGTCGTCGATGTGCAGGCGCAGGCCGGCCGCGTGCATCTCGTCCATGATGTGGCGGGCGATCTCGGGTCGACGCATGATCACGCCCTCGGTGATCTCGAGCGTGAGGTTGTCCGCGCTCAGATCGTTGGCGGCGAGGCAGGCCAGGACGTGGTGCACGAGCCCGAGGTGCCAGAACTCGCGGTCAGACACGTTGACGCTGACGTTGACGACCCCGTCGTGCACCGCGCTCCAGGCCGCGATCTGGCGGCAGACCTCGCCGATGATCCAGCGCCCCAGACGCACGATCAGCGCGGTCTCCTGCATGAGCGGGAGGAACTCGTCCGGCCCGATCAGCCCGCGCTCCGGGTGCTGCCACCGCACGAGCGCCTCGAACCGGTCGACGCGCCCTGCGACGAGGTCGACGATCGGTTGGTAGTGGACGACGAACTGGCCGAGGTCGAGCGCCGCCTGGACGGCGGCCTGCAGGTGCACGTGGCGGACGGCGTCGTCGTGCATCGCGGTGTCGAAGAACGACAGCGTCCCGGGCTCCTGCGACTTCGCGTGGTACATCGCGGTGTCGGCGTCTCGCAGCACGTCCTCGGCGGAGGTGTAGTCGATCGCGGACGACGCGACGCCCATGCTCGCGGTGACCCACAGCGCGTGCCCGTCGATCTCGACCGGGCGCGCGAGGGCGTCCTGGATCCGTTGGACGACTGTCGGGACGTCGTCGGGCCCGATGTCGTCGAGCAGGACCGCGAACTCGTCGCCGCCGAAGCGGGCAGCGGTGTCGTGGGCACGCAGCGCGCCCAGCAGCCGCTCGGCGACCTCCTGCAGCAGGAGGTCACCGGCCTGGTGCCCGAGGGAGTCGTTGACGACCTTGAACCGGTCGAGGTCGAGGAACACGACCGCGAACGGCGTCCGCTCGACGACCCACCGCTCGACGCTGCGGGTCAGCTCGGCGAGGAACATCCTGCGGTTGGGCAGGCCGGTCGCGGCGTCGTAGAGCGCGTTGTGCCGCAACGTCTCTTCGAGCTGCTTGCGGTCGTCGATGTCGGTGATCGAGCCCAGCAGCATCGGCGCTGCCCGACCGTCGTGATGCACCGGCATGGCGCGCGCGAGCATCCAGCGGTACTCGGCGTCCGGGGCCCGGCGGTAGCGGTGCTCGACCTCGACCAGCGAGAGCTCCCCGCGCGCGACGCGCCCGAACTGCGCGCGGATGTTCTCTGTGTCGTCGGGGTGGACACGAGCGGTCCAGGCCTCGCCGGGGTCCGCGACCGCAGGGTCGATGCCGAGGAGCGCCACGCACCGCTCGGAGAGCGTGAAGCGGCCGGAGGCGCCGTCCCACTCCCAGAGACCCTCGTTCATGGCACGGGCCAGCAGGCCGTAGCGCTCCTCGCTGGTGCGCAGTGTCGCGGCGAGGGCTTCCTGCTCGAACGCGGCGCACAGCAGCGCGGCCCAGTGGCTGAACGGCTCCCGCCCCGAGGTCTCGTTGATCGTGTCGACCACGGCGAGCATGCCCCAGTCGCGGTTGTTGGCGCGCACGGCGATCACGAAGACCACCTCGCGCGCGCTCGGGTCGGTCGACCGGACGACGGTGAGCGGCGGGAAAGCCTCGGGGGTCGTGACGGTCCCGGTGAGGTCGCCGAGGATGCCGTCGGCGTCGCGGACGCCCTCGATGACGAGCTCGTCGCCGCGCCAGAGTGCGAGCACCGCGGTGCGCACGTGCGAGCCCGCGAGCCAGCCGAGGCGGCGCGGGTCGGCGGTCCCGTGGCGCAGCAGGGCCCGCCCGATCTCGTGCTCCTCGATGAGGGCCGCCTCGAGGCCATCGACGCGATCGAGGTAGGAGACGGTCTGCATGTGCCACAGGACGCTCGACGCCTGCGCGCCGACCTGGGCGAGGGCGGCCCGCGCCGTGCGGGCCTCGTCGGGGAGGTGGTCCGCGACGGTCTGCAGGTACAGGTTGACGGCGGTGTCGACCACCTGGAGGACCTCGGGCCGCGTGACCAGGGCGGCGAGCGGGGTGAGCGCTTCGACGAGGCGCTCGGGTGTGTGCTCGTGGGCGGTGTGGAGCAGGTGCTCGGTGACCTCGAAGATCGCGGCGACGGCGGTCGCGACGGACTGGCGGATGCACGCACCGTTGGCGGCGGTCACCATCGCGGACTCTAGCCGGCCGCGCAGGACCTCACGCGCGTCGTCGCCCATGGATCCCGCCGGGCCGGGAGCGCGGTCGTCGAGGCTGCGACACCCGCACGACGCGCGGGGCACGACGTGCGACGGCGGCGCGTGGGTGTCGGCGCTCGGCGCCTCGCCGCGGATCTGGGCCAGCAGGAGCCGGGCTGCAAGCGCGCCGATCGTGTCGAAGCGTTGGTTGACGCTCGCGAGCGGCGGGGTGCTGAAGGCCCCGGCCTCGATGTCGTCGTACCCGATGACGGCGACGTCGCGGGGGACGTTGAGCCCGGCCGCGATCACGGTGCGCATGAACCCGAGGGCGTTCAGGTCGGTGGCGACCACGACGGCCGTCGGCCGCTCGCTCTGCTGGAGGAACGCAGTCGCGCTCTCCTCACCGCCGTCCTCGACGTTGTTCGACGAGGGGAAGTAGTCCTCGGGCCGAGGCCCGAGGCCCGCCTCGACGAGCGCGTCGTGGTACGCGGAGAACCGCTCGCGCATGTCGGGGGGGGGGGGGTGG
>JABBOW010000073.1 GCA_012927595.1 Cellulomonas sp. | reverse complement strand
GCGGGCCGCGGCGTCGCGTGCGCCCGGCGTCGTCGTGGCTGACCTGAAGATCGCCCGCGGTCTCGACTACTACACCGGTTCGGTCTACGAGACGCTGCTCGTCGGGCACGAGCAGCTGGGGTCGATCTGCTCAGGCGGCCGCTACGACACGCTCGCCTCCGACGGCACGACCACGTACCCCGGGGTCGGACTGTCCATCGGCGTCTCGCGCCTCGTCTCACGGCTCCTGACGGCTGGGCTCGTGCGGGCCACGCGCTCGGTACCGAGCGCGGTGCTGGTCGCTGTCACCTCAGAGGAGCAGCGCCCGGAGTCGGATGCCGTGGCGACTGCACTGCGCGCGCGGGGGATCCCCGTGGAGGTCGCGCCGTCGGCGGCGAAGTTCGGCAAGCAGATCCGGCACGCCGACCGGCGCGGCATCCCGTTCGTGTGGTTCGTCGGGGCGCCGGACGAGCATGGCGCTCCGACGTCGGACCAGGTCAAGGACATCCGCTCGGGCGACCAGCAGGCTGCCGACGCCATGACCTGGGAGCCGTCGTCGGACGACTGGTGGCCCCGGGTCGTCCCCGCGGCCTGATCGTCGCCGCCGTTGACTAGAATCTCCAGGGCGCCGGTCTCCGCGCGCCCCTGATCGTCCCGGAAGGACTCATTCGTGCTTCGCACCCATACGGCCGGCTCGCTGCGAGTCGAGCACATCGGCACCACCGTCACCCTCACGGGCTGGGTGGACCGGCGCCGGGATCACGGCGGGGTGGCGTTCATCGACCTCCGGGACGCGTCGGGGATCGCCCAGGTCGTGATCCGCGACGAGGCCGTGGCGCACGGGCTGCGCAACGAGTACGTGCTCCAGGTGACCGGTGTCGTCGGTGCCCGCCCCGCGGGCAACGAGAACGCGCACCTGTCCACCGGAGCGATCGAGATCGTCGCCGAGAGGGTCGTGGTGCTCAACGAGTGCGCCCCGCTGCCGTTCCAGGTGTCCTCGGCTCTCGACGAGACCGTCGGCGAGGAGATCCGGCTGAAGTACCGGTACCTCGACCTGCGTCGTCCCGCCCCCGCGCACGCGCTGCGCCTGCGTTCCAAGGTCAACCAGGCAGCGCGGCGGGTGCTCGACGCGCACGACTTCGTCGAGATCGAGACGCCGACTCTCACGCACTCGACCCCGGAGGGTGCACGCGACTTCGTCGTGCCCGCGCGACTCGCTCCCGGGTCCTGGTACGCCCTGCCGCAGTCGCCGCAGCTGTTCAAGCAGCTGCTCATGGTCGCCGGCATGGAGCGCTATTACCAGATCGCCCGCTGCTACCGCGACGAGGACTTCCGCGCCGACCGGCAGCCGGAGTTCACCCAGCTCGACGTCGAGATGAGCTTCGTCGAGCAGGACGACGTCATCGAGCTCGGCGAGGAGGTCCTCGTCGCGCTGTGGGACCTGATCGGGTACACCATCCCGACGCCGATCCCGCGCATGACGTTCGCGGACGCGATGGACCGGTTCGGCAGCGACAAGCCCGACCTGCGGTTCGGTCTCGAGCTCATCGAGATGACCGAGTACTTCGCCGACACCCCCTTCCGCGTCTTCCAGGCACCGTACGTCGGTGCCGTCGTGCAGCCAGGTGGCGCGTCGACGCCTCGCCGCGGGTTCGACGCGTGGCAGGACTGGGCCAAGCAGCGCGGTGCCAAGGGGCTCGCGTACGTGACGGTCTCCGAGGACGGCGAGCTCGCCGGACCGGTCGCCAAGAACCTCTCCGAGGCCGAACGCGCCGGGCTCGTCGCGGCCGTCGGCGCCAACCCCGGGGACGCCGTGTTCTTCGCGGCCGGCAAGCGCGCCGGCGCCCAGACGCTGCTCGGTGCGGCACGGCTCGAGATCGCACGACGCGGCGGCCTCATCGACCCGGCCGCGTGGGAGTTCGTCTGGATCGTCGACGCACCGCTCTTCAAGCCCACAGGCGAGGACGACGACGTCTCGCTCGGCACGAGCGCCTGGACGGCAGTGCACCACGCGTTCACGTCGCCGACCCCGGAGTGGATCGACACGTTCGAGCAGAACCCCGGGGCCGCGCTCGCCTACGCCTACGACATCGTCTGCAACGGCAACGAGATCGGTGGCGGCTCGATCCGTATCCATCGCCGCGACGTCCAGGAGCGGGTCTTCGGGGTCATGGGCATCGACGAGGTCGAAGCCCAGGAGAAGTTTGGCTTCCTGCTCGACGCGTTCGCGTTCGGGGCCCCACCGCATGGCGGGATCGCGCTCGGCTGGGACCGCGTCGTCGCACTGCTCACGGGGTCGGAGTCGATCCGCGACGTCATCGCGTTCCCGAAGTCGGGCGGCGGGTACGACCCGCTGACCGGCGCCCCGGCGCCGATCACGCCCGAGCAGCGCCGTGACGCCGGTGTGGACGCGAAGCCGAAGGTCGTCGCAGTCGCGTCGCAGTAGCACGCGCTCGCCGGCGGGGCGGTCTCACCATCGACGGGGAGGCCGCACCTCGCCGGTGAACGCCTGATGCCGTCTCGGCGGCTCCTCGACGGTGGCCGGGTCGCTGAGCTCGCCCGTGTCAGGGTCGAGGCGCAGTGTCACCGGCCGGGCCGCGAACGTTCGCCCCCACATGCCGCGCAGCACCACCCAGGCCAGGGCGCCGACGGCGAAGAGCACGAGGAACGGGATGATGGCGAAGGGATCGCCGGCGAACCTCACCATGCGGTAGATGAGCCAGACGGCGACGATGAGGAACGACCCTGAGGCAACTCTTGCTCGACGACGCAGCCGCAGGTGGGCGACACGGTCGATCGGCGGTGGCGAAACCATCGGGGCCAGATCTCTTCAGTACGTGATCGCGCGTCAGTGGGTGATCGCGAGGCGCGCGTAGAGCCTGCGAAGGAACGGTGGCGACCACCAGTTGCCGCGCCCCAGAACTGTCATCGTGGCCGGGACGAGCAGCAGCCGGACGACCGTCGCGTCGATGAGGACCGCGACAGCCAGCGCGAAGCCGACCTCCTTGATGACCAGCAGCTTGCCCGCGACGAACCCGGCGAACACCACGATGATGATCGCCGCCGCGGACGTGATGATGCGTCCCGAGCGCTGCAGACCGAGCCGAACCGCGTCGTCGTTGGAGAGGCCCGCGTCGTGCAGCTCCTTGATCCGCGACAGCAGGAACACCTCGTAGTCCATCGCCAGCCCGAACGCGAAGGCGATGACGAGGACGAGGACGTAGGTCTCGATGCCACCCGTCGACACGAAGCCGAGCAGGCTGGACAGGTGTGCGTCCTGGAACACCCAGACCAGGACACCGAGCGAGGCCGCGATCGAGATGGCATTCGTGAGCAGCGCCTTGACGGGGATGACGACGGACCCGGTCATGAGGAACAGCAGGACGAAGGTCGCCAGCGCGACGATCGCGACGGCCCAGGGCACCCGCGACATCAGCGACGCAGTGAAGTCCAGCTGTCCGGCGGCCTGGCCGGTGACCCACACGGGGAACGGTGCGTCGAGCGCGCGCACCTCGGTGACGACATGCTCCGCCACGGCGCCGCCGGGGTCGGTGCCCGCTGGTCGCACGCCGATGACGACGTGCGAGCCGGTCGGCGAGGGCTGGTCGACCGACACGACGTCCGCAAGATCGCCGAGCTGAGCGGCCCATGCAGTGGCCGCCTCGAGGGAGGTCTGGGCGACCACGATCACGGGCGCGGTCGTCGCCGCCGGGTACTCGCGCGCCAGGAGCTGGACGTAGCCGCGCTGGTCGCTGCCGAGCGGCAACAGCTGGGTCGTGGAGTTGCGCAGCTCGAGGTGGGTCAGTGGCACAGCGAGCGCGCCGAGCAGCGCGAGCGCGCCGAGCATGACCCACCACGGGTGGCGTTGCACGCGGCCGGTCAGCCGGGAAAAGATGCCCTCCTCGGACTGGACGTCGGCGGTACGTGCCAGCAGCGCACGCAGACCGGGCACGCGTGAGATGAGCCCCGGTCGCACGAGCCGGCGTCCGAACAGGACGAGCATCGCTGGCACGAGCGTGAGGGCCGTTGCCACTGCCACGACGATCACTGCGACGCCGGCGGCGCTGACGGCGCGCAAGATCTGGGGACGGAACACGAGCAGGCCGGCGATCGAGATCGCGACCGTCAGAGCAGAGAACGTGACGGTGCGCCCGGCCGTCGACATGGTGCGGACGAGGGCGGTGACGACCGCGCCGTCTCCGCGCCGGCGCCTGGCTGCGAGGCCCCCGTCCCCGTCGGTGAGGTGGTGCAGCTCCTCGCGGAACCTGGACACGATGAGCAGGCCGTAGTCGATCGACAGCCCCAGTCCGAGGATCGTCACCACGTTGACGACCGACGAGTCCAGGTCGATGAGGTAGGAGAGGCCAAGCAGGGCACCGAGCCCGCCGGCGATCGAGGCGATCGCGCCAACCATCGGCATCGAGGCGGCCAGGAATCCGCCGAACACCATGATCATCACGAGCAGCGCGGCTGGCAGTGCGATGGTCTCGCCGGTGAGGAGGTCCTTCTCCACCTGGGACGTGATGGCGTCGAAAATGAGGGTCGCGCCGCCGACCTGCCCGGTCGCCTCGGGCGCAACGGCTCGAAGCTCGGCCGGGACCTGGTTGAGCCGGCGCTCGACCGCTGCCAGTGCGGTCGTCTCGGTTGACGACGTGAGACCCGGCGTCAGCTCGACGACGACGAGGAAGCCGCGCTTGTCCTGGGCGATGAGCGGCGCGGCCGCCGGATTGGCGGCACCACCGGGCAGGGCGAGCGGGTCGATGACCGACGCGACGCCGCCGATCGCCATGAGCGCGGTGCGTGCTGGGGTCATGGCGTCGGCCAGACCGACAGTCGACGGGTCGATGTTCTGCACCGCGAGCGTGAGCGACTTACCGCTCGTGCTCGCATCACGCAGGATTGTGTTTGCGGTCGCGCTCTGCGAGCCGGGCACCGACGGCTCCCCGATCGTGAGCCGGTCGAACAGGTTCTGACCCTGGACCCCGAACAGTGCGAGCCCGAACCCCAGCGTCGTGATGACGAGCCACGCGAGCAGGGCGCGACGGGGATGATGGGCGACTGCGCGACCTAGGCTCTCGAACACGCTGACCAGCATCCCAGCACTCCGGGCCGTCGCGCGCACCCAGCGGGGGCGAAGAGTTCGCCGGGCGGTGCGTAGGCTCGACGCATGGACCTGTTCGACACCGGGAGCTCGACGGCGCAGGGGCTTCCCGTCGCGTCGGCGGGCTCACCGCTCGCGGTCCGGATGCGACCCAGGACGGTCGAGGAGGTCGCGGGTCAGGCGCACCTTCTGGTGCCGGGGTCCCCGCTGCGGCGCCTCGTCGAGCCCGGTGAGGCGAATGCGCGCCGCGTGGCACCCACCTCAGTTGTCCTGTGGGGTCCTCCCGGGACGGGCAAGACGACGCTCGCGTACCTCATCGCTGCGACGTCGGGCCGCCGGTTCGTCGAGCTGTCCGCCGTCACCGCGGGGGTCAAGGACGTCCGCGCGGTGATCGAGGAGGCTCGGCGAAGGCTCGCGACGGATGGCGGCGAGACGGTACTGTTCATCGACGAGGTCCACCGGTTCACGAAGGCCCAGCAGGACGCGCTGCTGCCGAGCGTCGAGAACCGGTGGGTGACGCTCGTGGCTGCGACGACTGAGAACCCGAGCTTCTCGGTGAACTCGCCGCTGCTGTCGCGGTCGCTGCTGCTGACGCTCCAGCCGCTCGACGTCGAGGACGTGCGCCTGCTCGTGCGGCGCGCGATCGAGGACGAGCGCGGGTTGGGCGGTACGGTGGTGCTGACCGACGACGCTGAGAACCACCTTCTTCGACTTGCTGGTGGGGATGCGCGCAAGGCGCTGACGATCCTCGAGGCCGCCACGGGCGCCGCGCTCACGGGTCCGGCGGACGACCCGTCGGGCGCGACCCCCGTCGTCATCGACCTGGAGACCGTGGAGCGCGCGATCGACGTGGCAGCAGTGCGGTACGACCGTGACGGGGACCAGCACTACGACGTGATCAGCGCGTTCATCAAGTCGATGCGCGGCTCCGACGTCGATGCCGCGCTGCACTACCTCGCGCGGATGGTCGCGGCGGGGGAGGACCCGCGGTTCATCGCGCGACGGATCGTCATCGCCGCGGCCGAGGAGGTCGGCATGGCCGACCCGAGCGCGCTCCAGACAGCTGTCGCGGCGGCCCAGGCCGTGGCGCTCATCGGCATGCCGGAGGCCCGGATCATCCTGGCGGAGGCCGTCGTGCACGTGGCGACAGCACCCAAGTCGAACGCGTCGTACCAGGGGATCGACGCCGCGCTGGCCGACGTGCGAGCCGGTCGTATCGGCACCGTCCCCCTGCACCTGCGCGACGCCCACTACGCCGGTGCACGCCCGCTCGGGCACGGTCAGGACTATCTGTACGCGCACGACGAGCCGCACGCGGTTGCCGCGCAGCAGTACCTGCCCGACGAGCTCGTCGGCACGCGGTACTACACGCCGTCGGACCGCGGCTACGAACGCCTCGTCGCGGAGCGGCTGGACCGCATCCGCGCGATCCTGTCCGCGGGCGAGGCTCACGCCCCGACCCGGGACCGCTGAGCCCGCGAGTGGCAATCGGCAGGTCCCGACCGGCGAGGTTCGGGTGGCGATCCCGAGACGGTATGATCGAAAAGTTGCCTGGCGGGTGATGGGCGTGCGCGAGCACGGACATGCCGGTCGGATGACCACCTGGGGCCTCAGCCGCCGCGTTCCGCACGCCGGGAACGCACCATGGTCGGCCCCACGCCCGCCGGAGACCTCCGCGTCCGGGTGTGACGTCTACAACGACAGGAAGTTCGTCTGTGAGCAGTGTGACCCGTGCACGTCGCCAGGTGCGCCTTTCGCGCGCCCTCGGCCTCGCGCTGACGCCCAAGGCCGTCAAGCACTTCGAGAAGCGTCCTTACCCGCCCGGTGAGCACGGCCGTGCGCGTCGCCGCACCGAGTCGGACTATGCGGTCCGCCTCCGGGAGAAGCAGCGTCTGCGCGCCCAGTACGGCATCCGCGAGAAGCAGCTGGCCCGTGCGTTCGAGGACGCCCGCAAGGCCCCGGGTCTGACCGGTGAGGCGCTCGTCGAGAACCTCGAGACGCGTCTCGACGCGCTGGTCCTGCGCTCCGGCTTCGCCCGCACGATCCTCCAGGCCCGCCAGGTGGTCGTGCACCGCCACATGCTGGTCGACGGCAAGATCGTGGACCGCCCGTCCTTCCGTGTGAAGCCGGGTCAGACCATCCAGGTCAAGCCCAAGAGCCAGGCGACCGTGCCGTTCCAGGTTGCCGCTGCCGGCGCCCACCGCGACGTGCTCCCGGCCGTACCGGGCTACCTCGAGGTCAAGCTCGAGAAGCTCAGCTCGGTCCTGGTCCGCCACCCGAAGCGCGCCGAGGTCCCCGTGACCTGCGAGGTCCAGCTCGTCGTCGAGTATTACGCCCGCTGACGCGAGCCACTGGAGCTACCGCAACGCCCCGTGTGCGCCGCTTGCGGCGGGCACGGGGCGTTGCGCTGTCCAGGTAGTGTCGGCAAAGGTGATCCGTGGCCACGGATCGGGGAAGGACGGGACATGTCGGTCGGAGACGTCGCAGGACTCATCGCGGCAATCGCATTCGTGCTGCTCGTCGGCTTCCTCGCGGTTCCGTTGGTCAAGCTCGGCCGGGTGCTCGACGAGGCGCGCGTCTCGGTCAAGGCGCTGACCGACCACACGGTGCCCGTTCTCGACGAGGCCGCCTCCGCTGTCGCCTCGACGAACGTCCAGATCGAACGCGTGGATGCGATCACGTCGTCGGCTGCGCAGGTCTCGGAGAACGTCTCCGCGCTCTCGTCTCTCTTCGCCGCCACCGTCGGTTCTCCGATGATCAAGGTCGCGGCGTTCTCCTACGGCGCCCGACGCGCCCTGTCTGGACTGGGCGCGAGCGCTCGCGCTTCGAGGAGCAAGGGATGAAGCGCCTGTTCTGGATTGCGATCGGGGCAGCGGTCACCGTCGTCGTGATCCGCAAGGGTGCCGCGCTGAGCGAGCGCTACCTCCCCGCAGGCGCGCGCGACGCCGCCGGGACGCTCGGCCGGGTCACCACTGCCGCACGGACTGTCAAGACCGAGTTCCTCGCAGGTCTCGCCGAACGCGAGGCCGAGCTGCGCCACGACCTGATCGGCGACGTCGACGTCGAGGCGCTCCGCTCCGAGCGCGCGCGGGACCGCGCGGATGCTCTCCGAGCCGGCCGAGCCACCCGAGCCGGCCGCGGGTGGGCGGACGGAGCGACCGAGGATCCCGAGGACGACGGAGACGACGGCGTCCCGTACTCGTTCTTCTGACCCTCGCGCCACCAGCACCCCAGACCCAGCACGCAGACCCCAGCCCGACCGGCGGACGTCGCCCGGTCACCCGAGCACCGCCGAACACCGAGGACATCATGCTTACCGCCGAGATCCGCCAGCGTTGGCTCGACTACTTCGAGGGCCACGGGCACACCGTCGTCCCGTCGGCCCCGCTCATCTCGCCCGACCCCTCGACGCTGTTCGTCATCGCCGGCATGGTGCCGTTCATCCCGTACATGCTCGGCGAGCAGACGGCCCCGTGGCCGCGAGCGACGAGCGTGCAGAAGTGCGTGCGCACCCTCGACATCGAGGAGGTCGGCAAGACGACCCGGCACGGCACGTTCTTCCAGATGAACGGCAACTTCTCCTTCGGGGACTACTTCAAGGAAGGCGCGATCACCTACGCATGGGAGCTCATCACGGGCTCGCAGGCCGACGGTGGGTACGGCTTCGACCCCGACACGATCTGGGTCACCGTCTTCCACGACGACGACGAGGCGGCCAGGCTCTGGAAGAAGATCGCCGGCCTGCCGGACGAGCGCATCCAGCGGCGCGGCATGAAAGACAACTTCTGGTCCACGGGCGCACGCGGCCCGGCCGGCCCGTGCTCCGAGATCTACGTCGACCGCGGCCCGGAGTACGGCCTCGAGGGCGGGCCGATCGTCGACGAGGACCGGTACATCGAGATCTGGAACCTTGTCTTCATGCAGTACGAGCGCGGCGACGGTGGTGGCAAGGAGTCCTTCCCCATCCTGGGCGACCTCAAGCAGCGCAACATCGACACGGGCTTGGGTCTCGAGCGCGTCGCGTACCTCCTGCAGGGCGTCGACAACATGTACGAGATCGACCAGGTGTTCCCGGTCATCCAGGCTGCGCAGGAGCTCTCTGGTCGCCGGTACGGCGCCGACCATGCCGACGACGTCCGGATGCGCGTCGTGGCCGACCACGTGCGCAGCGGTCTGATGCTCATGAGCGACGGTGTGACCCCGTCGAACGAGGGGCGCGGCTACGTCCTGCGGCGTCTTCTGCGCCGCTCGGTGCGCGCGATGCGGCTGCTCGGCGTCGAGGACTTCGCGCTTCCGTCGCTCCTGCCGGCGAGCCGGGACGCCATGAGCCCGTCCTACCCGGAGCTCGCGGCGAACTTCGAGCGTCTGAGCGCGATCGCGTACAACGAGGAGGACGCGTTCAGGCGCACCCTCGTCGCTGGCACGACGATCCTCGACACGGCCGTCCAGGCGGTCAAGTCCGCGCCGACGGCTGCAGCGTCGACCCCCGTCCTGTCCGGCGAGAAGGCATTCCAGCTCCACGACACCTACGGGTTCCCGATCGACCTGACGCTCGAGATGGCGGCGGAGCAGGGCGTCGAGGTCGACGAGACCGCGTTCCGCTCGCTGATGCAGGCACAGCGCGACCGGGCGCGGTCGGACACGCTTGCAAAGCGTGCCGGACGCGCGGACACGACGGCGTATCAGCAGCTCAAGGCCGCTCTCAGCACCGACACGGCCGGCCCGGTCGAGTTCGTCGGGTACACCGAGTCGATGTCGCGCTCGCGCGTCGTGGGCCTCCTGGTCGACGGCGTCCCGGCTCCGGCTGCGACGGCGCCCGCCGACGTCGAGGTCGTGCTCGACCGCACGCCGTTCTACGCGGAGGGCGGCGGGCAGCTCGCCGACCAGGGCACGATCCTGCTCGACGGCGGCGCGCGCATCGTGATCGACGACGTCCAGGCGCCCGTCAAAGGTCTGTCGGTGCACCACGGCCGGCTGGTCGACGGCACGGTGAGCTTCGGCGAGTCGGGTACCGCGACGATCGACGTCGTGCGCCGCAAGGCGATCAGCCGCGCCCACACAGCGACGCACATGATCCACAAGGCCCTGCACGAGTCGCTCGGCGAGACGGCGACCCAGGCCGGTTCCGAGAACGCCCCTAGCCGGATCCGTTTCGACTTCCGGTCCGGCTCAGCCGTGCCTGGTGGCGTCCTGGCCGAGATCGAGGAGCGGGTCAACACTCAGCTCGCGGAGAACCTCGACGTCACCGACGAGGTCATGGCGATCACCGAGGCGCGTGCGCTGGGTGCGATGGCCCTGTTCGGGGAGAAGTACGGCGACCGCGTGCGGGTCGTGTCGATCGGTGGCGACTGGTCGCGTGAGCTGTGTGCGGGAACGCACGTGCGGCGCTCGGGGCAGCTCGGCCTCGTGACGCTGCTCGGCGAGTCCTCGATCGGTTCCGGCGTGCGACGCGTCGACGCGCTGGTCGGCGACGGCGCGTACGGGTTCCAGGCCAAGGAGCACGCGCTCGTCGGGCAGCTGTCCGGCCTGCTGGGCGCACGACCCGACGAGCTCAGCGACCGCGTCTCGGCTCTCTTGACGCGCATCAAGGACTCGGAGAAGGAGCTCAGCGCACTGCGGCAGGCGCAGGCGCTCGCCGGCGCCGGCGCGCTGGCCGAGGGTGCGGTGGACGCTGGTGGCGTCACCGTCGTGACGCACGACGCAGGAGACATCGGCTCGGCCGACGACCTGCGCACGGTCGTCCTTGATGTGCGCGCCCGGCTGGGCGAGTCGGTCCCCGTCGTCGTCGCCATCGGAGGCGTCCACAAGGGCCGTCCGCTCGTCGTAGTTGCGACGAACGCCGCGGCACGTGAACGCGGCGTGCGCGCCGGAGCGCTGGTCAAGGTCGCCTCAGCAGTCCTCGGCGGCGGCGGCGGCGGCAAGGACGATCTCGCACAGGGTGGTGGGACCGATGCGACCCGTCTCGGCGAGGCGCTCGACGGCATCCATACCGCGATCGGCGCGGCGGCCTGAGGTGCCGGGTGTGACTGTCATGCGAGGGCCTCGCCTGGCCGTCGATGTGGGCAGCGTCCGCGTCGGACTGGCGAGCTGCGATCCGGACGGTCTGATTGCGACGCCCGTCGACACCCTGCTGCGGGACACGGTGCGGCCAGGGCGTGGGAAGCTCCCCACCGATCTGGCGCGCATCGTGATCGAGGTGCGTCAGCGGGGTGCAGCTGCTGTGTACGTCGGGCTGCCTCGTCACCTTTCGGGCCTCGAAGGGGCGTCATCGGCCTCGGCACGTGGGTACGCTGTGGCGTTGGCGCAGGCGGTCGCACCCGTGGAGGTGTGGCTCGTCGATGAGCGGCTGAGCACGGTGACCGCCCATCAAGCGCTGCATGCGTCCGGCAGGTCCGGGCGGCACCACCGGCAGGTCATCGATCAGGCGGCCGCGGTGGTGATCCTGCAGGCCGCGCTGGATGCGGAACGTGCGACCGGGCTGCGATCCGGTGAACGGGTCGAACTCGCCCCGGGCGCTCCGGATCTGCGCCGCATCGCCCACGACCTGCACGACGGAACGGAGGGACGAGGAGATGAGTGATCTCTTTCTCGGGGCCCCGGCTCACCACCAGGAGGAGCCCTTGCCATCCCGCCGGGCCCACCAGCGAGGCAAGGCGCGCAAGGTCAAGGAACGACGCAAGCGTCGGCTCCGCAGCATCGTGGTCCTGCTCATGGCGCTTGCCCTCGTGGGCGGCGCGGGGTACGTGGTCGTGAGCGTGCTCGGGCTCGACTTCTCGTCCACGGGCACCCAGAAGACGGTCACGGACTACCCGGGCCCAGGCCAGGGCTCAGTCGACATCGTCGTCGCGGCGGGGGACAGTGGCGCCGCGATCGGCGCGACGCTCGCGAAGGCCGATGTCGTCGCGACCGCCGAAGCTTTCGCGAAGGCCTTCAACGCCAACCCGAGTGCGGCCGGGATCCAGCCCGGAACCTACCGGCTCTTCGTGCAGATGAAGGCGTCTGATGCCGTCTCGGCCTTGCTGAACCCGACGAGTCGCGTGTCGTTCAAGGTGACGATCCAGGAGGGGCTCTCGGTCAAGGACATCCTCGCGAAGATCGTCACCGCGACCGGCATCCCCGCCGCGGACCTCGACGCGGCCGCAGCAGATACCGCGTCTCTCGGCCTGCCCGCGGAGGCTGGCGGCCACCTGGAGGGCTGGCTGTTCCCGCTGACCTACCAGGTCGAGCCGGGCGCGACAGCGAAGTCGGTGCTCGCGCCGATGGTGGCCAAGACTGTCGCGGTGCTCACGGCCAAGCAGGTTCCTCAGGCCACGTGGGAGGACGTGCTGATCCGCGCTTCGCTGGTCGAGGAGGAGGGCAAGTCGCCCGAGGACCGGGCCAAGATCGCGCAGGCCATCCAGAACCGGCTCAAGATCGACATGCACCTGCAGATCGATGCCTCGCTCGCCTACGGGCTGGGCAAGCCGGGCACCACGCTGACGAACGACGACAAGCTGGTCGACAACCCGTTCAACCTCGAGAACCGGGTCGGCCTTCCGCCGTATCCGATCGCCTCGCCGAGCGAGGTGTCGATCGGCGCGGTGCTCAACCCGACGCCTGGGGACTGGCTGTTCTGGACCGCGGTCAACCTGGACACGGGGGAGACCAAGTTTGCGACGACGCTCGCCGAGCACAACGTGAACGTCGCCGAGCTGCGGGCGTGGCAGAAGGCCAACGGCAAGTGACCCAGGCGCGCGAGGGGCGGCGGGCAGCCGTCCTCGGGCACCCGATCGCACACTCGCTCTCGCCGACGCTGCACCGCGCGGCCTATGCGGCGCTCGGGCTGAACGCGTGGCGGTACGACGTCGTGGACCTCGCCGCGGACCAGCTGGGCGCGTTCCTCGAGTCGCTGACGGGGGAGTGGGCGGGCCTGAGCCTGACGATGCCGCTCAAGCAGACGGTCATCGCCCTGCTGGACCACATCGAGCCGCTCGCCGAGGTGGTGGGCGCCGTCAACACCGTGCTGGTCCAAGCCGGGCGCGCAA
The DNA here is from genome assembly GCA_012927595.1 of Cellulomonas sp. Taxonomy (GTDB): domain Bacteria; phylum Actinomycetota; class Actinomycetes; order Actinomycetales; family Cellulomonadaceae; genus Cellulomonas_A. The sequence continues at coordinate 5,962 of JABBOW010000073.1, read as the reverse complement.
GGCCCGTGCTCACCGGCGCCAACACGGACGTGTACGGCATCGTCACCGCGCTGGGAGAGGCACTCGGGCCGGCCCCCGTCCCGTCGGTCCGGCGGACTGCCGCGGTGATCGGCGGTGGCGCGACGGCAGCCTCGACGCTCGCCGCACTCGCACAGCTCGGGTGCACGACGCCGGTCGTGTACGTGCGCTCGCTCGGCCGGATCGGCGGCCTCATGCGTGCAGCTCACCGGATGGGCCTCGAACCGCGCTACGTCAGCACGGACGCCGCGGCGCACGAGATCACGTCGGCCGACCTCGTCGTCTCGACGCTGCCGCCGCACGCCGCGGACGTCCTCGCGGGCCAGCTCGTCGGCAGCGCGACCGAGCAGGGCGCCGTCGCGCCGAGCGGCGTTCTCCTCGATGTGGCCTACGACCCGCGCCCCACAGCTCTTGCAGCTGCGTGGACGCACGGCGGGGGCGTCGTCGTCGGCGGTGAACGCATGCTTCTGCACCAGGCCGCAGAGCAGGTGCGGCTCATGACGGGTCGCCCCGGGCCCGTCGACGCCATGGCGGTTGCGTTGGCCGAGGCGCTCGAGCACGGCACCACGCCGGCAGACGCCACGCCGCGCTCCTGACAGAAGCGATCCCGAAACTCGTCGCGGATCCTTACCCACACCCGTTCGCGTGCCGATCTCTTCAGTGGTGAACCTGTGCGGTCGGAGCACGGCACCGTGACGAGAGGACCCACCGTGAAGGCACTGGGCGAGATCCTGCTGGACGAGGGGCTGGTCACCGAGGGTCAGCTGATGGCAGCACTGGACGAGCAGGTGGCGCGCGGGCAGTCGCTCGGCCGCACCCTCGTTGAGATCGGCATCCTGTCTGAGGGCCAGCTCGTCGCGGCGCTCGCACGGCAGGTCGGCATGGAGTTCATCGACCTCGACGACTACCCGGTGGACCGGATGGCGGTCGCGACGGTCCCCGCCTCCCTGTGTCGGCGCTACACCGTGCTGCCGATCGCGATCCAGAACGGCACCCTGATCCTCGCGACTGCCGACCCCGGCAACGTCGTAGCGGTCGACGACGTCCGGACGATGTCGCGGATGCCCGTCACACCTGTCGTTGCGACCTACGAGAACCTCACCCGAGCGATCGATCGCTACTGCCGCTCCGACGGTGAGATGGAGGACCTCTCGTCGGCGTTCGAGGAGGAGGCCTCGCTCGCCCAGGCGGAGGCCGCCAAGGTCGGTGAGTACGTCGACGACGACGCGCCGATCGTCCGCTACGTCAACCTGCTCGTGTCGCAGGCGATCACCGACCGCGCGTCGGACATCCACATCGAGCCTGCCGAGCACGACCTGCGGGTGCGGTACCGCATCGACGGTGTGCTCCACGAGATGCAGCGGTCGCCGAAGCAGATCCAGGGCGGCGTCATCAGCCGCGTCAAGATCCTCTCGGACATCGACATCGCGGAGAAGCGCAAGCCGCAGGACGGCCGCATGTCGGTCGTGCACAACGGCCGCAAGATCGACCTCCGCGTCGCCACGCTTCCGACGGTGTGGGGTGAGAAGATCGTCATGCGAATCCTCGACAACTCCACCGCGAGCCTCGACCTGCGCGACCTGTCGTTTCTCGACGACAACTACGAGACGTATCACGAGTCGTTCACCAAGCCGTACGGGATGATCCTCGTGACGGGGCCCACCGGGTCGGGCAAGTCGACGACCCTCTACGCGACCCTCAACGCCGTCTCGCGCCCCGAGATCAACGTCATCACGGTCGAGGACCCGGTCGAGTACCGCCTTGACGGGATCAACCAGGTCCAGGTCAACCCCAAGGCCGGGCTGACGTTCGCAAGCGCGCTGCGCTCCATCTTGCGTTCCGACCCCGACGTCGTCCTCATCGGTGAGGTCCGCGACCACGAGACCGCCCAGATCGCGATCGAGGCCGCCCTCACCGGCCACCTCGTCCTGTCCACCCTCCACACGAACGATGCGCCCTCGGCCATCACCCGTCTGATCGAGATGGGCATCGAGCCGTTCCTCGTCGGCTCGGCTCTTGACGCCGTGGTCGCGCAACGACTCGCGCGCAAGCTGTGCGACAAGTGCAAGGAGCCGTACGAGCCCACCGAGGTCGAGCTCGTGGGGGCGCGCTTCCCGTGGACGCCGGGGGAGGAGATACCGATCCTGCACCGTCCCGTCGGGTGCGCGACGTGCTCGAAGACGGGGTACCGCGGGCGCATCGCGCTGCACGAGGTGATGCGGGTGTCCGACGAGATCGAGCGGCTCGCCGTGTCGCACGCCTCGGCCGCTGAGGTCGCCTTGATGGCACGCAGTCAAGGCATGGTCCCGCTGCGCGATGACGGCTGGCGGAAGGTCGTCATGGGGCAGACGTCGATCGAGGAGATTCTGCGCGTGGTGGCCTGAGCTCAACGCGACGACCCGTTCCCGGGAATTCGCTCAAGGCTGGGCGCCTGCGGGCCGATGAATGCTCATGGGTGTGCCCGCGTCGCCGTCGGCGGCACGGCACGACCCGTGACGCGAGTGCGACGACGTGGAGGCTGAACCGTGAGCGACCCTTACCACGCCCCGAGTGGGGAACCGACCCGGCCGCTGCCGCCCTACCGGCCTGCCGGACCTCAGGTCGGCGCCGTGCCCGACCGGCCGACCCCGCCGGTGTACTCGCCGGTGCCGTCGCAGAGCACCGGGGCCGTGCCCCCGCCGTTCCGCGCGCCCGCCGCGAACGCCCAGTCGATCCCGTCGGCGTACGTCCCCACCATGTCGCCGCCGGGTGGCACCGCGCTGGTGCCACCCGCAGCACCCGCGCCGCGGGCGCCCGAGGCGCCGGCCGCACCGGCGGCACCCCACGCACCGGTGTCGGGTCGCGATCGGTCCGCCCGCATCGGGATGTCGCAGGAGAGCCAGCCGGACGACCTGCCGCTCGACGAGGCCCTCGTCGCCATGGTCAAGGCCGGCGCGTCCGACCTGCACCTGACGACCGGCGCACCGCCGATGATCCGCAAGAGCGGCTCGCTGCGGCCCTTGGAAGGCTTCGCGATCTTGAACGGCGAGGCCCTCAAGCGCAGCATCTACTCGACCCTCACCCAGAAGCAGCGGGAGGCGTTCGAGGACGAGCTCGAGCTCGACTTCGCGTACGCCGTCCGCGGCGTGGCCCGCTTCCGGGTCAACCTCTACCAGCAGCGCGACTCGATCGGCGCGGCGTTCCGCGTCATCCCGTACGAGATCAAGGCGCTCGAGGACCTCGGCGTGCCCCCCGTCGTCGGGACGTTCGCCGGGCTGCCGCGCGGACTCGTCCTCGTGACCGGCCCGACGGGCTCGGGCAAGTCCACGACGCTCGCCGCGATCGTCGACCTCGCGAACCGGACCCGCGAGGACCACATCATGACGGTCGAGGACCCGATCGAGTTCCTCCACCGGCACAAGAAGTGCCTCATCAACCAGCGCGAGGTCGGTGCGGACACCCACTCGTTCGCTGCGGCGCTCAAGCACGTGCTGCGCCAGGACCCTGACATCATCCTGGTCGGCGAGATGCGTGACCTCGAGACGATCTCCGTGGCGCTCACGGCCGCCGAGACCGGCCACCTCGTGTTCGCGACCCTGCACACGTCGGACGCCGCGCAGACGATCGACCGCATCATCGACGTGTTCCCGTCCCATCAGCAGTCTCAGGTACGCACCCAGCTCGCCAGCGCGCTCCAGGGCGTCGTGTGCCAGACGCTGTGCAAGCGCGCCGACTCACCCGAGCGCGTCGTGGCGACCGAGGTGCTCATCGCGACCCCCGCGATCCGCAACCTCATCCGCGAGGGCAAGACCCACCAGATCTACTCCTCGATGCAGGCCGGCGCGCAGCTCGGCATGCACACCCTCGACCAGCACCTCGCCGAGCTCGTCAAGGTCGGCAAGATCTCGTATGAGACCGGTCTGGAGAAGTGCCAGCACATCGAGGACTTCAACCGGCTGACCGGGCGGTTCTCGGGCGGGTCGCAGGGCGCCGCGGGCGTCGGTGGGATGCAGAACCTCGGAGGCGCTCAGGGCGTCGGTATGCAGGCGTTCTGATGGCCACCGACACGAAGGTCTTCGAGTACGCGGTCCGTGACCGCTCGGGCAGCCTCGTCAAGGGACGCATCGAGGCGAACAACCAGGCCGCGGTCGCCAGCCGGCTCAAGGGGATGGGGCTCGCGCCCGTCTCGATCGCCGAGGTCAAGAACACCGGGATGGGTCGCGAGATCTCGATTCCCGGCTTCGGGGAGAAGATCACTCTCAAGGACCTGGCGATCATGGCACGGCAGCTCGCCACAATGATCAACGCAGGGCTTTCGTTGATCCGGGCGCTCGCCATCCTCGCCGTTCACACCGAGTCGAAGCCGCTCGCCAAGGTGCTCGCGCAGGTGCGCAACGACGTCGAGACGGGGATCTCGTTCTCGGCTGCGCTCAGCAAGCACGCCGCGGTGTTCCCGCCGCTCATGATCAACATGGTCAAGGCCGGCGAGGTCGGCGGGTTCCTCGACCAGGTGCTCCTCTCGGTCGCGCAGAACTTCGAGTCCGAGGTCAAGCTGCACGGCAAGATCAAGTCGGCGATGACCTACCCGGTCGTCGTCTTCGTGATCGCGATCCTCGCGACCATCGGCATGCTGCTGTTCATCGTGCCGGTGTTCTCGGGGATGTTCACGACCCTCGGCGGTACGCTGCCTCTGCCGACTCGGATCCTCATGATGATGTCGACGTTCATGAAGTGGACCATCGTCCCCTTCGCTATTGCATTAGCCGTCTTCACGGCGTGGTGGCGCAAGCACAAGAACGATCATGCCGTCCGAACGCGCGTTGATCCCTGGAAGCTCAAGGCACCGGTCTTCGGCAAGCTGTTCCAAAAGATCGCGGTGTCCCGGTTCACCCGCAACTTCGGAACGATGATCCACGCGGGCGTACCGATCCTGCAGGCACTCGACATTGTCGGCGAGACGAGCGGCAACGTGGTCATCGAGAATGCCTCGAAGGCAGTCGGAGAGTCCGTGCGACGTGGCGAGTCCCTGACCGGTCCGCTCTCGCAGCACCCGGTGTTCCCGCCCATGGTCGTCCAGATGATGTCCGTGGGTGAGGACACCGGCGCGCTCGACACCATGCTGGACAAGATCGCCGACTTCTACGACCAGGAAGTCGAGGCAACGACCGACCAGCTGACCAGCCTCATCGAGCCGATCATGATCGTCGTCATCGGATCCATCATCGGTTCGATGATCATCGCGATGTACATGCCGATCTTCGGGGTCTTCGACCTCATCAAGTAGTGCGTGCCTGCCGCCTCGGCTCGCAGCCGCTAGGCCGACAGGGTGAAATGCGCTTCATACCGACCTGGGGCCTCAAGCGCGGAACCCGGACCACCGATGAAGTCGGTGTAGCACCTGATCCGGCCCAGGCCGAACTGAAGTAGAAGACCACCTCGTCAGCACACCTCGAACGGGAGCACTCACGTGATCGCTCGCATTCAGAAGTCCATGAAGGAGAAGGACCAGGGCTTCACCCTGATCGAGCTCCTCGTCGTCATGATCATCATCGGCATCCTCGCGGCCATCGCGATCCCGGTGTTCCTCAACCAGAGGAAGAAGGCCACGGAGACCTCGGCCAAGGCGGATGTGACGACGATCGGCAAGGAGGCCATGTCGTACTACGTCGACGGTACCCTTGGTCTCACCATTGCAAACCCGGCTGCAGGCGGGACCTGGACGCTTTCCACTACGACACCGGTCGCCGTTGTTACAACAGGCAAGTTGAGCCCTGGCAACAACGTTGGGGGCACGGCCACCACCGGCACGAACTTCTGCTTCACTGTCACGCCGACCCTCAACGGTGCACAGGCGTGGTCTTACGGCCAGAACGGACTCGGAGCCGGCACAACCTGCCCGTAACCGGATCGAACCGGCCGGGCGGGGCGGGAGGCGCAATTCTCACCCGCCCCGCCCCGCCGAGGC
>JABBOW010000006.1 GCA_012927595.1 Cellulomonas sp. | reverse complement strand
CGTGCCGTACCTGCTCGTCGCGCTGAACAAGGCCGACATGGTCGACGACGAGGAGCTCCTGGAGCTCGTCGAGGTCGAGGTGCGCGAGCTGCTCACGGCTCAGGGCTTCGACGGCGACAACGTCCCGGTGATCCGGGTTTCGGCGCTCAAGGCGCTCGAGGGTGACCCCGAGTGGACCAAGTCGATCCAGGAGCTGCTCGACGCGATCGACGAGAGCGTCCCGGACCCGATCCGCGACGTCGACAAGCCGTTCCTCATGCCGATCGAGGACGTCTTCACGATCACTGGTCGTGGCACCGTCGTCACCGGTCGCGTCGAGCGCGGCAAGCTCAAGGTGAACGAGGAGGTGGAGATCGTCGGCATCAAGGAGAAGGCGATCAAGACCACGGTCACCGGCGTCGAGATGTTCCGCAAGCTGCTCGACTACGCAGAGGCCGGCGAGAACGTCGGTCTGCTGCTGCGTGGCACCAAGCGCGAGGACGTCGAGCGCGGCCAGGTCGTCGTCAAGCCCGGCTCGATTACGCCGCACACCGAGTTCCGCGGCCAGGTCTACATCCTGGCCAAGGACGAGGGCGGGCGTCACAACCCGTTCTACGGGAACTACCGTCCCCAGTTCTACTTCCGCACCACCGACGTCACGGGCGTCATCACGCTGCCCGAGGGCACCGAGATGGTCATGCCGGGCGACAACACCGAGATCACGGTTCAGCTGATCCAGCCGATCGCGATGGAGGAGGGCCTCGGCTTCGCCATCCGTGAGGGTGGCCGCACCGTCGGCTCAGGCAAGGTCATCGAGATCATCAAGTGATGTGACGCAGGGCCCTGGCGTTCGCGCCCGGGCCCTGCGCATGTCAGCCCCGGTCCCCGCTCGTCGGGGTGCTCGTCGGGGTCAGCGTGCCCGCCCCCGCGATTGGTCTTACGCGGGGGAATCTGGCACACTTGCCAGGTTGCCCGGTGCGGGTGCGCACACGTGCGCAGATGCGCGTGTGTTCGCAAGAACACCACGGGCGCCAACACGTTGAGAGCTCTGCAGGCCCCGGGGTTACCCGGTGGCGGAGCCCAGTCAGCAACCATCGATCTCGCCCGGGCCCATTGCGGCTCGGTGCGCAGCGCGAGGGTGTGTCGTCAAGAGCGACACGCCCGAGTGCGGGGGTCGGGCAGATGCGGTTCGAGAGAGAGAAGCAGACGACGCCATGGCGGGACAGAAGATCCGCATCAGGCTCAAGTCCTACGACCACGAGGTCATCGACAGCTCGGCGCGCAAGATCGTCGACACGGTGACCCGCGCTGGTGCAACGGTCGTGGGTCCGGTGCCGCTGCCGACGGAGAAGAACGTGTTCTGCGTCATCAGGTCGCCTCACAAGTACAAGGACAGCCGCGAGCACTTCGAGATGCGCACGCACAAGCGGCTCATCGACATCATCGATCCCACGCCGAAGGCAGTCGACTCGCTCATGCGTCTCGACCTGCCGGCCGACGTGAACATCGAGATCAAGCTCTGACGCTGGGAAGGAACTGATTTCTATGACCACCCAGCAGAATGCGCGGCCCGTCACGGCGCTGCTCGGCACCAAGCTCGGCATGACTCAGGTGTGGGACGCCAACGGGCGTCTCGTCCCCGTCACTGTCGTGCAGGTCGGGACGAACGTCGTGACGCAGGTCCGCTCCGCTGAGACTGACGGCTACGGCGCGGTTCAGCTGGCCTACGGCCAGATCGACCCCCGCAAGGTGACGCAGCCGCTGAAGGGCCACTTCGAGAAGGCCGGGGTTACCCCCCGCCGGCACGTGGCCGAGATCCGTACGTCCGACTCCGCCGAGTACACGCTCGGCCAGGAGATCACCGCGGCTGCATTCGAGGCCGGCGCGCTGGTGGACGTCATCGGTACCACCAAGGGCAAGGGTACTGCTGGCGTCATGAAGCGGTACGGCTTCCATGGCGACTCCGCCTCGCACGGTGCGCACCGCAACCACCGCAAGCCCGGCTCGATCGGTGGGGCATCGACCCCGTCGCGTGTCTTCCGGGGAATGAAGATGGCCGGTCGTATGGGCGTCGACCGCCAGACGACCCAGAACCTGACCGTGCACGCGGTCGACGTCGAGAAGGGCCTGGTGCTTGTCAAGGGCGCCGTTCCGGGCCCCAAGGGTGGCGTCGTCGTCGTGCGCTCCGCAGCGAAGGGGGCATGACCTCATGTCTGAAACGCTTACCGTCGACGTCCTGAACGCGGACGGCAAGAAGGCCGGCACGACCGACCTTCCCGCCGACGTCTTCAACGTCCAGACGAATGTTCCGCTCATCCACCAGGTAGTGGTCGCGCAGCGCGCGGCGGCTCGCAGGGGCACCGCCTCGACGAAGACTCGTGGCGAGGTCCGCGGTGGCGGTCGCAAGCCGTACAAGCAGAAGGGCACCGGTCGCGCCCGCCAGGGTTCGACGCGCGCCCCGCAGTTTGCCGGTGGTGGAGTGGTTCACGGACCGACACCGCGCGACTACAGCCAGCGGACCCCGAAGAAGATGAAGGCTGCGGCGCTCCGCGGCGCTCTCTCGGACCGCGCCCGCGCAGGTCGTGTGCACGTCGTGACGGGGTTCGCCCCGGGTGCCGCGCCCTCGACCAAGTCGGCCGTCAAGGTTCTCGCGAACCTGTCGGGCCGCAAGAACGTCCTGGTCGTCGTCGAGCGTCAGGACGAGATCACGTGGAAGTCGCTGCGCAACGTCGACCGGGTGCACCTGCTGGTCGCCGACCAGCTCAACACCTATGACGTGCTCATCTCGGACGACATCGTGTTCACGCAGGGTGCTCTCGACGCGTTCCTCGCCGGTCCGGTGACGGGCAAGTCGGTCTCTGCCGTCGCGACCGAGTCCGAGGCCGCTGAGGAGGAGACCAAGTGACCGCCGTCGCCAAGGACCCGCGCGACATTCTGTTCGCGCCGGTCGTCTCGGAGAAGAGCTACGGGCTTCTCGACGAGGGGAAGTACACCTTCGTCGTCGACCCGCGTGCGAACAAGACGGAGATCAAGATCGCGATCGAGCAAGTCTTCTCGGTCAAGGTCGCCTCGGTGAACACGATCAACCGTAAGGGCAAGGCCCGGCGGACCAAGTTCGGCATCGGCCGCCGTAAGGACACGAAGCGAGCGATCGTCACCCTCCGCGAGGGCACGATCGACATCTTCGGCGGACCGGTCGGCTGAGCCGGACCTGAGAGCAGATTGAGGACACGTCCCCATGGGAATCCGTAAGTACAAGCCGACGACGCCAGGGCGCCGCGGCGCCAGCGTGGCCGACTTCGCTGAGATCACGCGCTCCACGCCGGAGAAGTCGTTGGTTCGTCCGTTGCACAAGACCGGTGGGCGCAATGCCACCGGCCGTGTCACGATGCGCCACCAGGGCGGCGGGCACAAGCGTGCCTACCGTCTGATCGACTTCCGTCGCCACGACAAGGACGGCGTGCCGGCCAAGGTCGCTCACATCGAGTACGACCCGAACCGCACGGCGCGCATCGCGCTGCTGCACTACGCGGACGGTGAGAAGCGCTACATCATCGCGCCGAACAAGCTGTCGCAGGGTGACGTGGTCGAGGCCGGAGCCGGCGCTGACATCAAGCCCGGCAACAACCTGCCGCTCCGCAGCATCCCGACCGGTACGGTCATCCACGCAATCGAGCTCAAGCCCGGCGGCGGCGCGAAGATCGCCCGTTCGGCCGGTGCCTCGGTGCAGCTCGTCGCCAAGGACGGACCCTTCGCGCAGCTCCGGCTGCCGTCGGGCGAGATCCGCAACGTCGACCTGCGCTGCCGCGCGACGATCGGCGAGGTCGGCAACGCAGAGCAGTCGAACATCAACTGGGGCAAGGCAGGCCGGATGCGCTGGAAGGGCAAGCGCCCCTCCGTCCGCGGTGTCGCCATGAACCCGGTCGACCACCCGCACGGTGGTGGCGAGGGCAAGACGTCCGGTGGACGTCACCCCGTCAGCCCGTGGGGACAGTCGGAGGGCCGCACCCGTCGTCCGAACAAGCCGAGCGACAAGCTCATCGTGCGCCGTCGGCGCACCGGCAAGAACAAGCGCTGATAGGAGCCTGAGATGCCACGCAGCCTGAAGAAGGGCCCGTTCGTCGACGGCCATCTGCAGAAGAAGGTCGACGTCCAGAACGAGAAGGGGACCAAGAACGTCATCAAGACGTGGTCCCGCCGGTCGGTCATCACGCCCGACTTCCTCGGTCACACGTTCGCGGTGCACGACGGGCGCAAGCACACGCCCGTATTCGTCACCGAGTCGATGGTCGGCCACAAGTTGGGCGAGTTTGCCCCCACGCGGACGTTCCGCGGCCACGAGAAGGACGACCGGAAGGGACGTCGCCGCTGACCTCCGGGTCAGCCAGGTGATGTCCCTGACGGCAGAGACAAGAAGGCAGGACAGCAATGGAAGCCAAGGCGAAGGCGCGGTTCGTCCGCGTCACGCCCCAGAAGGCCCGGCGCGTCGTGGACCTCGTCCGTGGCAAGCAGGCCGCCGAGGCCGTGGCGGTGCTGAAGTTCGCGCCGCAGGCTGCTGGGGCGACGGTCCTCAAGGTCGTCGAGAGCGCGATCGCGAACGCCCGTGAGGCCGCCAAGCGTGCGGGGGAGCGGCTCGATGAGAGTGACCTCTTTGTGTCGGAGGTCTTCGTCGACGAGGGGCCCACGCTCAAGCGGTTCCGTCCGCGGGCACAGGGGCGTGCCAGCCAGATCCTCAAGCGCACCAGCCACATCACCGTGGTTGTTGCAGAGCGCGAGCGCACGAAGGGAAGTGCCCGATAGTGGGACACAAGGTCAACCCGCTCGGGTATCGCCTGGGCATCACGACAGACCACCGTTCGCGTTGGTTCGCTGACTCCACCAAGCCGGGGCAGCGCTACCGTGACTACGTCGGCGAGGACGTGAAGATCCGTAAGCTCATGAACACGGGTCTGGAGCGCGCCGGCATCGCCAAGGTGGAGATCGAGCGCACGCGTGACCGCGTCCGTGTCGACATCCACACCGCCCGCCCGGGCATCGTCATCGGGCGTCGTGGCGCGGAGGCCGACCGCATCCGCGGCGAGCTCGAGAAGCTCACTGGCAAGCAGGTCCAGCTGAACATCCTCGAGGTCAAGAACGCCGAGATCGAGTCGCAGCTGGTCGCCCAGGGCATCGCCGAGCAGCTCGCAAGCCGCGTCTCGTTCCGTCGCGCCATGCGCAAGGGCATGCAGAGCGCCCAGCGCGCAGGTGCCAAGGGCATCCGGGTGCAGGTCTCCGGTCGCCTCGGCGGCGCGGAGATGAGCCGGACGGAGTTCTACCGCGAAGGTCGGGTGCCGCTGCACACGCTGCGCGCCTACATCGACTACGGCTTCTACGAGGCTCGTACGACGTTCGGCCGAATCGGCGTCAAGGTCTGGATCTACAAGGGCGACATGACGGAGAAGGAGTTCGCCCGCGAGCAGGCGACCCAGGCTCCGCGTCAGCAGCGTGGCCCGCGTCCCGAGCGTGCCGGCGAGCGTCCTGCCCGTGGCGTTGCTCCGCGTCGGGCCGAACGCAGCGATGCCCCGGCCGGCGCAGCGTCGTCCGATGCACCCGCAGTCGAGGCGGCTCCCGCCCCTGAGTCCGGAACGGAGGCCTGACCGTGCTGATCCCGCGGAGGCTGAAGCACCGCAAGCAGCACCACCCGGGGCGCTCCGGCGCCGCGACTGGTGGCACGGAGATCTCGTTCGGTGAGTACGGCATCCAGGCCCTCGCGCCTGCCTACGTCACGAACCGTCAGATCGAGGCTGCTCGTATCGCGATCACCCGGCACATCAAGCGTGGCGGCAAGGTCTGGATCAACATCTATCCGGACCGCCCCATCACGAAGAAGCCCGCCGAGACCCGCATGGGTTCCGGCAAGGGATCGCCGGAGTGGTGGATCGCCAACGTCAAGCCGGGCCGAGTTCTCTTTGAGCTCGCCGGTGTCCCGGAGCCCCTGGCTCGTGAGGCCATGCGCCTCGCGCAGCACAAGCTCCCGATGAAGACCCGTTTTGTGGTTCGCGAGGGTGGTAACTGATGGTTATCGGCACCAAGGACCTGGCTCCCACTGAGCTGGATGCCTTCGACGACGAGCGACTTGTCGCCGAGCTGAAGAAGGCCAAGGAGGAGCTCTTCAACCTCCGCTTTCAGTCGGCGACGGGCCAGCTCGAGAGCCACGGGCGGCTCAAGGCTGTGCGCCGCGACATCGCCCGGATCTACACGATCCTGCGCGAGCGCGAGCTCGGCATCCGTACTGCCCCGAGCGCGAGCGAGTGAGGTCACGATGAGCGCAAACACCGAGACCGACACGGCCGCGCACACCACGGCAGCCGCCGTGGACCGCAAAGACCGCAAGTCGCGACGCGGATACGTCGTCAGCGACAAGATGCAGAAGACCGTGGTGGTCGAGGTCGAGGACCGGGTCAAGCACCCGCTCTACGGCAAGGTCATCCGGCGCACGAGCAAGGTCAAGGTGCACGACGAGGCCGGCACAGCCGGCGTCGGCGACCTCGTCCTCATCATGGAGACTCGGCCGCTGTCGGCGACCAAGCGTTTCCGCCTGGTGGAGATCCTCGAGAAGGCCAAGTAGTCCAGTAGTACTCAGAGTTGCCCACGGGAGTGGCTGGTGCTTAGGCACTCGGTCGCTCGACGTGTGCACGACGGCAACTATCCGTTCGGCCAGGCTCGCACCGCGAGAACCGGCAGACGTCAGGAGTTCAGCAGATGATTCAGCAGGAGTCGCGACTTCGTGTCGCCGACAACACAGGTGCCAAGGAGATTCTTTGCATCCGTGTTCTCGGTGGCTCGGGCCGTCGCTATGCCGGAATTGGTGACACGATCGTCGCCACCGTCAAGGACGCGATCCCGGGCGGCAACGTCAAGAAGGGCGATGTGGTCAAGGCCGTCATCGTCCGGACCAAGAAGGAGCGTCGGCGTCCCGACGGTTCGTACATCAAGTTCGACGAGAACGCGGCCGTGATCCTCAAGAGCGACGGTGAGCCTCGTGGCACACGCATCTTCGGCCCGGTGGGCCGCGAGCTGCGTGACAAGAAGTTCATGAAGATCATCTCGCTTGCGCCGGAGGTGCTCTGACCATGGCGAAGATCAAGAAGGGCGACCTCGTGGTCGTCATCTCCGGCCGCGACAAGGGCCAGCAGGGGCGCGTGCTTCAGGTCCTCATCGAGACGCAGCGCGTCGTCGTCGAGGGCGTCCAGCGTGTCACCAAGCACACGAAGGTCGGCCAGTCGCAGCGCGGAACCACCACGGGCGGCATCGAGACGATCGAGGCCCCCATCCACATCAGCAACGTGATGCTGGTGGACCCGGAGACCAAGAAGGGCACCCGGGTCGGCTACCGCACCGAGCAGGTCGAGCGCGACGGCCGTACCCGCAACGTCCGGGTCCGCGTCGCCAAGCGCTCCGGTAAGGACATCTGATGACCGCTATCGACGAGAACACCCCCGCGGTCGAGGTTTCCCAGCCGCGCCTGAAGACGCGCTACGCCGAGGAGATCGTGCCGGCGCTGCACGAGGAGTTCAAGCACGCCAACGTCAACCCGGTCGCGCGCCGCGTGATGGTCGTCGTGAACATGGGCGTCGGAGACGCCGCGAAGGACTCCAAGCTCATGGATGGTGCCGTCCGCGACCTGACCCAGATCACGGGCCAGAAGCCGCAGGTCACCAAGGCTCGCAAGTCCATCGCGCAGTTCAAGCTGCGTGAGGGAATGCCGATCGGTGCGCACGTCACGCTGCGCGGCGACCGAGCCTGGGAGTTCTTGGACCGTCTCCTGTCGACCGCGCTGCCGCGCATCCGCGACTTTCGCGGGCTCTCGGCGAAGCAGTTCGACGGGCACGGCAACTACACGTTCGGCCTCACGGAGCAGTCGATGTTCCATGAGATCGATCAGGACAAGATCGACCGAGTGCGCGGCATGGACATCACTGTCGTGACGACCGCGACGACAGACGATGAGGGCCGCTCGCTTCTGAAGCGTCTCGGCTTCCCCTTCAAGGAGGACTGACAATGGCGAAGACCGCCCTGATCCAGAAGGCAGCCGCGACCCCGAAGTTCAAGGTCCGCGCCTACACGCGGTGCCAGCGCTGCGGACGTCCGCACGCGGTGTATCGCAAGTTCGGGCTCTGCCGCATCTGCGTGCGCGAGATGGCGCACCGCGGCGAGCTCCCCGGCGTGACCAAGAGCAGCTGGTAACCAACGACGTCGTAGGTCTGCACCGCGTCTCGCGACGCGGTGCAGATACCCGATGAGAAAGGGCTGAAGCCCCATGACGATGACCGACCCGATCGCAGACCTGTTGACACGTCTGCGTAACGCGAACTCGGCGCACCACGACGCGGTAACCATCCCGTACTCGAAGCTGAAGTCGCACATCGCTGAGATCCTGCAGGCCGAGGGCTACATCGCGAGCTGGAAGGTTGAGGACGCGCCCGTGGGCAAGTACCTCATCATCGAGCTCAAGTACGGCCCCAACCGCGAGCGTTCGCTCGCCGGCATCAAGCGCGTGTCCAAGCCGGGCCTGCGCGTGTACGCCAAGTCGACCAACCTGCCCAAGGTGCTCGGAGGACTGGGCGTGGCGATCCTGTCCACGTCCTCTGGTCTCCTGACCGACAAGCAGGCCGCCAAGAAGGGCGTGGGTGGGGAAGTCCTCGCCTACGTCTGGTAAGTCCGAGACGGAAAGGAGCTAGCCATGTCTCGTATCGGCAGAATCCCCGTCCCGGTCCCGGCCGGCGTGGATGTCAAGATCGACGGCGCTGTCGTGACGGTCCAGGGACCCAAGGGCACCCTGGCGCACACGGTCGCCGCCCCTATCGAGGTCGCGCGTGATGACGCCGGCGCTCTCGTGGTCACGCGTCCGAACGACGAGCGCGCCTCGCGCTCACTGCACGGACTGACGCGCACGCTGCTGGCGAATCTCGTCATCGGTGTGACCGACGGCTACGAGAAGAAGCTCGAGATCGTCGGCACCGGCTACCGTGTCGCCGCGAAGGACGGTGGGCTCGAGTTCGCACTTGGGTTCAGCCACGCGGTCGCCGTTGCAGCCCCCACCGGCATCACGTTCGCCGTCGAGAGCCCGACGAAGTTCTCGGTCATCGGCATCGACAAGCAGCAGGTCGGCGAGGTCGCCGCGAACATTCGCAAGATCCGCAAGCCTGAGCCCTACAAGGGCAAGGGCGTGCGGTACTCCGGCGAGAACGTGCGCCGCAAGGTCGGAAAGGCTGGGAAGTAAGCCATGGCGATCTCCATCAAGGGCAAGGGCAAGGCGATTGCCCGCGCGCGGCGGCACCTGCGCCTGCGCAAGAAGGTCAGCGGCAGCGCGGCGCGTCCGCGCCTCGTCGTCACGCGGTCCGCACGGCACATCACGGCGCAGGTCGTGGATGACGCCCTCGGGTGCACTCTGGCCTCGGCCTCGACGCTCGAGGCGGACCTGCGGAGCCTCGGCGCCGACAAGACCGCGAAGGCACGCAAGGTCGGCGAGCTCGTCGCCGAGCGAGCCAAGGCGGCAGGCATCGACTCGGTCGTGTTCGACCGCGGCGGCAACAAGTACCACGGCCGGGTGGCGGCAGTCGCCGACGGGGCCCGCGAAGGCGGTCTGGCCCTGTGACGACGCTGTTCATCTCCGCATCGAAGAAGAGGACTCACTGATGGCTGCTCCTCAGCGCAGCAACACCGGGGCGCCTGCGGGCGGCACCGGAACCGGCGGGGGCGAGCGCCGCGACGGCGGTCGCCGTGACGGTGGCGGGCGTCGTGACGCCCCCGAGAAGAGCGCGTTCCTCGAGCGCGTCGTGACGATCAACCGTGTGGCCAAGGTCGTTAAGGGTGGCCGTCGGTTCAGCTTCACCGCGCTCGTCGTGGTGGGCGATGGCGACGGCACGGTCGGCGTCGGCTACGGCAAGGCCAAGGAGGTGCCTGCGGCGATCGCCAAGGGCGTCGAGGAGGCCAAGAAGAACTTCTTCAAGGTCCCTCGGATCCAGGGCACGATTCCTCACCCCGTCCAGGGTGAGGCAGCTGCCGGCGTCGTCTTCCTCCGTCCGGCATCGCCCGGTACGGGTGTGATCGCCGGCGGTCCGGTGCGCGCTGTGCTGGAGTGCGCCGGTATCCACGACGTGCTCAGCAAGTCGCTCGGGTCGACGAACTCGATCAACATCGTGCACGCGACGGTTGCGGCGTTGCACGGCCTGGAGCTGCCCGAGCAGGTCGCCGCACGTCGCGGGCTGCCGGTCGAGCACGTTGCGCCGGCCTCGCTGCTTCGGGCGCAGGCCGCGGGCATCGCTGCGAAGGCGGGTGCCTGATGGCTCGCCTGAAGGTGACCCAGACCAGGTCCGCCATCGGCGGCAAGCAGAACCAGCGCGACACGCTGCGTTCCTTGGGCCTGAAGCGGATTGGCGACGTCGTCGTCAAGGAGGACCGTCCTGAGATCCGCGGCATGGTGACCACGGTGACGCACCTCGTTGCGGTAGAGGAGGTTGAGTGACGATGGCTGCCGACAAGAAGATCGCTGACGACGCCGTGGTGGAGACCCCGGCAAAGAAGGCCCCGGCAAGGAAGGCGCCGGCCACGAAGGCCGTGGTCGCGGAGGCTGCCGAGAAGGCGGCACCTCCGGGCAAGGACGCTGTCGCGTTGAAGCCCGCCAATGCCTCGGCCAAGGCGGCGGCGGCGAAGGTTGCGGCCGGGGAGGTGTCGTCCGGCGGGACGCTGAAGATGCACCACCTGCGTCCGGCCCCCGGCGCCAAGACTGCCAAGACCCGCGTGGGTCGCGGCGAGGCGTCCAAGGGCAAGACGGCTGGTCGCGGTACCAAGGGCCAGGCGGCGCGCTACCAGATCCCGGACCGCTTCGAGGGCGGGCAGATGCCGTTGCACATGCGGCTGCCCAAGCTCCGCGGCTTCAGGAACCCGTTCCGCGTCGAGTACCAGGTCGTGAACCTGGACGCGCTGTCGGACCTGTACCCGAACGGTGGCACCGTGACGGTTGACGACCTGGTCGCCAAGGGCGCGGTCCGCAAGGGCAAGCTCGTCAAGGTGCTGGGTGCGGGAGAGCTCACGGTCAAGCTCAGCGTCGACGTCGACGCGTACTCGACGTCGGCCAAGGACAAGATCCTGGCCGCCGGCGGGAGCGTCGCGCAGGACTGATCGCGCGACGGGGTCGGCGGGGACACAGTTCCTGCCGACCCCGTTGTCGCATCGGCGCGTTTCTCCGTTAGGGTTCCCGGGGCACCCCGGAACGATCTCATGGTGGTCGCGGTGCCACGGGACGCTTCACGACCGGGTCAGCCGGTCGTACAACACACCGCCACGGCGGAGCAGGAGGACAGGTGTTCAGCGCATTCGTGCGGGCGTTCAGGACGCCCGATCTGCGGCGCAAGCTGCTCTTCACGATCGGCATCATGGTCGTCTTCCGGGTAGGCTCGTTCCTGCCGACCCCGGGTGTCTCCTACACCAATGTGCAGGCCTGTATCGCGCAGAGCGCCGACAGCAACACGCTGCTCGGTCTCGTCAACCTCTTCAGCGGTGGCGCGCTGCTGCAGCTGTCGGTGTTCGCGCTCGGGATCATGCCGTACATCACGGCGAGCATCATCGTGCAGTTGCTGCGTGTCGTCATCCCGCACTTCGAGGCGCTGCACCAGGAGGGTCAGTCGGGTACGGCGACTCTCACGCAGTACACGCGCTACCTGACGATCGGTCTCGCGATCCTGCAGTCGACGACCGTCATCACGGTCGCGCGGAGCGGGAACCTCTTCCAGAACTGCACGGTCGACGTGATCCCCAAAGACACCGCGGTGACGATCGCGATCATGGTCCTGACCATGACGGCGGGCACCGGCCTGATCATGTGGCTCGGCGAGCTGATCACCGAGCACGGTGTCGGCAACGGCATGTCACTGCTCATCTTCACATCCATCGCTGCACGCTTCCCGACCGCCCTCTGGTCGATCGCTGGCGGCGCCGGCGGCGTCGGTAAGTTCATCGTCGTCATGGCCGTCGTGATCCTCGTCGTGGCCCTGGTGGTCTTCGTCGAGCAGTCACAGCGCCGGATCCCTGTGCAGTACGCCAAGCGGATGGTCGGGCGGCGCATGTACGGCGGCACGAGCACCTACATCCCGATCAAGATCAACATCGCCGGTATCATCCCGGTGATCTTCGCGTCGTCGCTGCTCGCGGTCCCGGGCCTCATCGCCCAGTTCGCGGACAAGACGCAGGGATGGGTCGTCTGGCTCACCAACAACGTGGCGACGTCGAGCGCACCGCTGCACCTCGTCCTGTACTCGCTCCTGATCATCTTCTTCTGCTACTTCTACACGGCCATCACGTTCAACCCGGACGAGGTCGCCGACAACATGAAGAAGTACGGCGGGTTCATCCCAGGCATCCGCGCGGGCCGGCCGACCGCGGAGTACCTCGACTTCGTCATCTCGCGTATCACGGCGCCCGGGTCGATCTACCTGGCACTCGTCGCGCTGATCCCGACGATCACGTTCATTCTGCTGGGCGTGGGGACGAACATCCCGTTCGGCGGGTCGTCCATCCTGATCGTCGTCGGCGTGGGTCTCGAGACCGTCAAGCAGATCGAGTCGCAGCTCCAGCAGCGGCACTACGAGGGTTTCCTGCGATGAGCGCACGTCTGGTCCTCCTGGGTCCGCCCGGAGCTGGCAAGGGGACGCAGGCTGTGCGGCTCGCCGCGAGCCTGGGCGTCCCGGCGATCTCGACCGGTGACATCTTCCGCGCGAACATCAAGGGCGGCACGGCTCTGGGCCGCAAGGTCCAGGAGTACACGACCGCTGGCGCGCTCGTCCCCGACGAGCTCACGAACGCAATGGTCCGGGACCGGCTTGCCGAGCCCGACGCCGAGGGTGGCTTCCTGCTCGACGGCTACCCGCGGAACGTCGCGCAGGTCGCGGAGCTTGACGACATCCTCACGTCGACCGGCCGGTCGCTCGACGTCGCGGTCGAGATCACCGCGGATGCCGCAGCGGTCGTGGCCCGGCTCCTCAAGCGCGCCGAGATCGAGGGTCGGTCCGACGACACCGAGTCCGTCGTCCGCCACCGGCTCGACGTCTACGCGGAGCAGACTGCGCCCATCGCGGGCGTGTACGCATCGCGCGAGGTGCTGGCCCAGGTGGACGGCAATGGCGCGGTCGAAGACGTGACGGCGCGTCTGCTCGCGGCGATCGCCCCGTACGTCGGCTGACGCAGAGAGCCGTCCTCATGTTCGGCCAGGAGCGCATCGAGTTCAAGACGCCGGACCAGGTGCGGGTGATGCGCCGCGCGGGGCTCGTCGTGGCGGACGCACTCGACGCGGTGCGTGCGCAGGTCCGTCCTGGGATGACGACCGCCGACCTTGACACGGTGGCCGGGGCGGTCATCTCAGCAGCGGGTGCCACGCCGTCGTTCCTCGGGTACGACGGGTATCCCGCGACGGTGTGCGTGTCGGTGAACGACGAGGTCGTCCACGGCATCCCCGGTGCCCGCGTGCTTGAGCCGGGCGACATCGTCTCGATCGACTGCGGGGCGATCGTCGACGGTTGGCACGGCGACTCGGCGCTGACCCTGGTCTTGCCCGAGGCTCATCCCGCGGACGTCGCGCTGAGCGACGCGACAGAGCGCGCGATGTGGGCCGGCATCGCCGCGCTCGCACTGGCTGACCGCCTTGGGGCCGTGGGCGAGGCCGTGGAGGAAGTCGTCGACGCGATGGACACTGCCCTCAACGACGGCATGCGCTACGGGGTCGTGGAGGAGTATGTGGGCCACGGGATCGGCACCGCGATGCACCAACCCCCGGACGTGCTGAACTACCGCGCCCGGGCGCGTGGGGCGCGTGTTCGCCCGGGCCTCTGCGTGGCGGTCGAGCCGATGCTCACCCGCGGGACCCAATCGACCCGGGTGCTCGAGGACGGCTGGACAGTCGTCACGGCCGACGGCTCTCGTGCGGCGCACTGGGAGCACACCGTCGCCGTTCTCGAGTCCGGGATCTGGGTCCTCACGGCTCGGGATGGTGGCGCCGCGCGGCTGCTGGAGCTCGGTGTCACGGTCGCACGGCTCGACTGACCATCCCGGTTCTACCGCATCTCGCCGCGTCTCTCGGCCGATGCGCTGATCCCCTTGCCCGCACGATGCCGTCAGGTCTCCCCGCGCTGGTCATCCGCAGTTCACGCCGAGATGTGACGTGCATCACGATGGGCGAAACGCCCGCATTTGTCCGAACGATTGGCTAGGCTCCGAAGTGCGCGCGGCGACCAGTCTGCGCACCGGGCACCCGTTGACCGCGCACTCCGTGACGCCTGGCGAGGGGCGCGTTCGCCCGCTCGCTGGCGTCGCGCGCGCCGAGGCAGCAGTGCCCATCGGCCGGTCGGCCGGCGCAGCGTTGCGCCGAGTCGACTCACATCATGGTGATGGGTGAGACATGCGTCGCGAGTTGTACACGGCAGTCGGCGACAGGGTTCAGCGGAGCACACGCCGAGGGTCCCGCCTGGGCGCCCTGGCGGTGATGACGGTGCTGGGGATGGCGCTCGTCGCCAGCGCAGCGCTTCCTGCCAGCGCGACGAGCACGGATGACGATCCATCCGGCGGTGACCCAACGGTGGGGAGTGTCCCGTGCCAGGTCGTGGCATCCACCGTGGTCCGTGGCACGGCGACGTTCACGGTCGGCCCGGACGGGTGTGAGCGGAAGACGCGGCCGCTCTCGTTCTCGACCTACACGCTGAAGAACGGTCTCGTCCGTCCGTTCGAGTCGCAGGTAGCGTTCGATCACGCCGCCGTGAACGGAACACGGTACGGAGCGGGGAGCTACAAGCTCACGGCGGAGTTGCCCGAGTGCAACTGGCAGTCCGACCTGTACTTCGGCCCGAGCCAGCCCAGCGCACCCCACAGCCACCCGATCGGCGGCATGAACGTGGGCTGGGACTTCCGGGAGGGCAGCGTCTGCCCGCCCGTCGCCAGCCCGTCGCCGTCCCCGTCGCCGTCCACCACCCCGTCGCCGTCCCCGTCGCCGTCCACCACCCCGTCGCCGTCCCCGTCGCCGTCCACCACCCCGTCGCCGTCCCCGTCGCCGTCCACCACCCCGTCGCCGTCCCCGTCGCCGTCCACCACCCCGTCGCCGTCCCCGTCGCCGTCCACCACCCCGTCGCCGTCCACGACGTACCTCTCGGAGGTGCTCAGTGCCGGGGCGTCCACCCCCACGCCCTCGCCGACGCCGACCTACGTCTCCGAGGTGCTCGATGCCCAGGCGAACCTCGCCGCGACCGGCTCCTCGACCGGACCGGTGCTCGTCGGAGCCGTGGTGCTTCTCGTCGCCGGCGCCCTGCTCGTCATGCTGCGTCGCCGTTCCGGTCAGCACTCCTGACCCCGACCGGCGGGCGCGCTGCGCCGCCATGACGTCGTCGCCGCCGCCGAGGTTCCTCGATCCCCGGCGGCGGCGGCGACGTTCGCACGTCGGCGGCCGCGCCGGAGCATCCGCCACCCAAGGCGGTTCGGGCGGTCCTGCCGAGGGATCGGGCGTGTTCCCGGTGTCGTTTCGTCGGGGCCCGCTGATGGCGTAGAATCGTCCGTTGGGTGTGTGTGCCCTGTGCTGTCCTGGCCCGGTGATCGGCCCGGCGCTGGTGGCTGCGCGTCGCGGTCCACGACCCTGCACGAATCCACGGAACGCACGAGTGGTCCCATCGTGGGCGCCGTGGACTGGTTCATCCATCAGAGAGTTAGCGGAGGATATGGCAAAGAAGGACGGTGTCATCGAGATCGAAGGCAGCGTTGTCGAGGCCTTGCCGAACGCGATGTTTCGCGTGGAGCTGGCCAACGGCCACAGAGTGCTCGCCCACATCTCGGGCAAGATGCGTCAGCACTACATCCGGATCCTCCCCGAGGACCGCGTGGTCGTTGAGCTGAGCCCGTACGACCTGTCCCGCGGCCGGATCGTCTACCGCTACAAGTAACCGCCACTCGAACACGCCGTCGGTCCGAACCCGGGTGCCGCGGCGGCGGAGGAACATGCAATGAAGGTCAAGCCCAGTGTCAAGAAGATCTGCGACAAGTGCAAGGTGATCCGCCGGCACGGTCGCGTCCAGGTGATCTGCGAGAACCTGCGCCACAAGCAGCGCCAGGGCTGATGCCCTGACGCTCGGGACGCAACCGAGCAGCACCACCGGTCCAGGCCCCGGCCAGGACCAGCAAGCGCAACGCCACTCCGGAATCGACCCTTGGGTCGGCGCCGGTGAACCCTCGGTCGGAGGCCGAGGCCCGCAAGCACGCGGGAAGGCGGTGCGGCAGACCTCCGTTGCAGTACAGGAGTCACCAGACACATGGCACGTCTTGTCGGCGTCGACCTCCCCCGCGAGAAGCGGCTCGAGATCGCGCTCACCTACATCTACGGCGTCGGTCGTACCCGTGCGCACCAGACGCTGGCCGCGACTGGCATCAGCCCGGACCTGCGCGTCAAGGACCTCGACGACGCGACGCTCGTCGTCCTGCGCGACTACCTCGAGGGCAACTACAAGCTCGAGGGCGACCTCCGCCGTGAGGTCGCTGCGGACATCCGCCGCAAGGTCGAGATCGGTTGCTATCAGGGCCTGCGGCACCGCCGTGGCCTTCCCGTGCACGGACAGCGCACCAAGACCAACGCGCGTACCCGCAAGGGTCCGAAGCGCACTGTCGCCGGCAAGAAGAAGGCCGGCCGGAAGTAGCACCGGCGCAGGGCCCGGTCGGCGCGTCACGCGCCGCCGCCCACGCGACGGAACCACCGACATCACGACCCTGGCGACAGCCGGAGAATCAGAGAGAAACCGCAGATGCCCCCGAAGACTCGTGCAGCAGTTCGCAAGCCGCGCCGCAAGGAGAAGAAGAACGTCTCCCACGGCCAGGCGCACATCAAGAGCACGTTCAACAACACCATCGTCTCTATCACCGACCCCTCGGGTGCCGTGATCGCCTGGGCCTCGTCGGGCCAGGTCGGCTTCAAGGGCTCGCGCAAGTCGACGCCGTTCGCCGCTCAGCTCGCTGCTGAGGCTGCCGCACGTCGTGCGCAGGAGCACGGCATGAAGAAGGTCGACGTCTTCGTCAAGGGCCCCGGCTCGGGCCGCGAGACCGCGATCCGCTCGCTCCAGGCGACCGGCCTCGAGGTCGGCTCGATCCAGGATGTCACCCCGCAGGCTCACAACGGTTGCCGCCCGCCGAAGCGTCGCCGGGTCTGATCCGCAGCAGGCGGTCCCGGCGCGGGGGAGACCTCGCACCGGCGCCGCCCGGACGTGCCTGACCGGGTAGACCGAGACCCGGCCGGGTTGCAGTACTGCGCGGCGTCATATGGCGGACGCCCGCTGAGAGGAATCACACCGTGCTCATCGCACAGCGCCCCACCCTGACAGAAGAGGTCATCTCGGAGTACCGCTCGCGGTTCTCCATCGAGCCCCTCGAGCCCGGCTTCGGCTACACGCTCGGCAACTCGCTCCGTCGGACCCTGCTCTCCTCGATCCCGGGGGCCGCAGTCACGTCCATCCGTGTTGATGGCGTCCTGCACGAGTTCTCGACGATCCCGGGCGTGAAGGAAGACGTCACCGAGATCATCCTCAACATCAAGCAGCTCGTGGTCTCCTCGGAGAACGACGAGCCCGTCGTCATGTACCTGCGCAAGCAGGGTGGCGGCGCCGTCACGGCTGCGGACATCGTCCCGCCGGCGGGCGTCGAGGTGCACAACCCCGACCTCCACCTCGCGACGATCAACGAGAAGGGCAAGCTCGAGATCGAGCTCACGGTCGAGCGCGGCCGCGGGTACGTCTCGGCGAACCAGAACAAGTCCTACGATGCCGAGATCGGCCGCGTGCCGGTCGACTCGATCTACTCGCCGGTCCTCAAGGTGACCTACAAGGTCGAGGCGACGCGTGTCGAGCAGCGGACCGACTTCGACAAGCTCATCGTCGACGTCGAGACCAAGCAGGCCATCAGCCCCCGCGACGCGCTCGCGTCGGCCGGCCGGACGCTCGTCGAGCTGTTCGGGCTGGCCCGTGAGCTCAACGTCGAGGCTGAGGGCATCGAGATCGGCCCGTCGCCGACGGACGCCGCGCTCGCAGCGGACCTCGCGCTGCCGATCGAGGACCTGCAGCTGACGATCCGGTCCTACAACTGCCTCAAGCGCGAGGGGATCCACTCGGTGGGCGAGCTCGTGGCACGCAGCGAGGCCGACCTCCTCGACATCCGCAACTTCGGTGCGAAGTCGATCACCGAGGTCAAGGAGAAGCTTGCCGAGCTCGGCCTGTCGCTCAAGGACAGCCCGCTCGACTTCGACCCGACTGCCGCCGCTGGCTACTACGACGCCGACGAGGGTGACTTCACGGAGGACGAGCAGTACTGACGCCGGGGGATGCGCGGTGCCCGTTGCCGGGTGCCGTGCGTAGCCCATCACTGGAACGCAAGGAGCAATAGATCATGCCTACGCCCACCAAGGGTGCCCGCCTCGGTGGCGGTCCGGCGCACGAGCGGCTGATCCTGGCCAACCTGGCCACGTCACTGTTCGAGCACAAGCGCATCACGACGACCGAGGCCAAGGCCAAGCGCCTTCGCCCGCTCGCCGAGCGGCTCATCACGTTCGCGAAGCGTGGAGACCTGCATGCGCGCCGCCGCGTCATGACCGTCGTGAGGGACAAGTCTGTCGTCCACGCGCTGTTCACCGAGATCGCCCCCGCTGTCGCGGAGCGTCAGGGTGGCTACACCCGCATCACGAAGATCGGCGCCCGCAAGGGCGACAACGCCCCCATGGCCGTGATCGAGCTAGTCCTTGAGCCGCTCTCGCCGAAGCAGGCCGTCGTCAAGGAGGCCGAGAAGGCCGCAAAGAGGTCCGCGCCGAAGAAGGCCACCCCGGCGGCCGTCGTCGACGCGCCGACCGAGGCCGTCGTTGAGGCGTCCGCGAGCACCCAGCCGTACGGCGAGGGCTCGTACAAGGGCGACGACGTGCCTGAGGGCTTCACCGTCAAGGGCAACGAGGACTCAATGAAGTACCACGTCGAGGGCTCGCAGTGGTACGACGCCACCGTCGCCGAGGTCTGGTTCGCGACTGCCGAGGCCGCCGAGGCCGCTGGCTTCGTCCCGGCTGGTGGCGCGAAGGCGCAGGCCGTCGAGACCGAAGAGGCCTGACCACCACCAGCACGACACGCACGACGGCCCGGCCGGGGAGAGATCCCCTGCCGGGCCGTCGT
>JABBOW010000048.1 GCA_012927595.1 Cellulomonas sp. | reverse complement strand
TTTGCACCGCACACTGCCGAGGTGCGCCGCTCGCCGCAGGACTGCGCGCGGTTCCTGACGGCGATCGTGATGGCGACGATCCGCCCAGGAGTCCCGAGCTCGGCCGTGCCACTGACCCCCGAGGAGGTCGTCGACCTGCTTCTCGACGGTCTTCGCGTCCGCTCCGAGGAGAACTGACCATGCTCGTCCGCCTGCTCCGCCGGTACCTGGCCCCCTACCGGACCGGTGTCGTCGCGGTCCTCCTGCTCCAGCTCGTCCAGACGATCGCGACGCTCTACCTGCCGAGCCTGAACGCCGACATCATCGATAACGGGGTCGCGGTCGGCAACACCGGGTACATCGTCCGGATCGGCGGCGTGATGCTCGGCGTGAGCCTCGTTCAGGTCGCCTGCGCGATCGCCGCGGTGTACTTCGGTGCACGCACCGCGATGGCCCTGGGACGCGACCTCCGCGAGGGACTGTTCGCCCACGTGCAGGAGTTCTCGGCGCAGGAGGTCGGCAAGTTCGGGGCGCCGTCGCTCATCACCCGCACGACGAACGACGTGCAACAGGTGCAGATGGTGATCCTGTTCACCTTCACGATGATGGTGACGGCTCCCATCATGCTCATCGGTGGCGTGATCATGGCCCTGCGCGAGGACGTCGTGCTGTCAGGGCTCCTCGTCGTCATCGTGCCCGTGCTGGGCGTCGCAGTCGCGCTGATCGTGTCCCGGATGGTGCCCTACTTCCGGGTGATGCAGACCAAGATCGACGCCATCAACCGGGTCCTGCGCGAGCAGATCGCCGGCATCCGCGTGATCCGCGCCTTCGTCCGCGAACGGCGCGAGTCCGAGCGCTTCGGGGCGGCGAGCGCCGACCTGTTCGAGACATCGCTGCGCGTCGGGCGGCTCATGGCGCTCATGTTCCCGGTCGTCATGCTCATCATGAACGCCTCGAGCGTCTCCGTGATGTGGTTCGGTGCACAACGGATCGACTCCGGCCAGATGCAGATCGGTGCGTTGACGGCGTTCCTCAGCTACATCATGTACATCCTGATAGCGGTCATGATGGCCTCGATGATGTTCGTGATGGTGCCCCGCGCGATGGTGTCCGCGGAGCGCATCGGCGAGGTGCTCGACACGCAGACGTCGGTCCTTCCGCCCGTTGCTCCTGTCTCACTCCCGGCGACGCGCAGCGGACGGCTCGAGCTGCGTGACGTCGAGTTTCGTTACCCCGGTGCCGAGGAGCCGGTGCTGCGGGGCATCGACCTCGTGGTCGAGTCCGGGAAGACCACAGCGGTGATCGGGTCGACCGGCTCGGGAAAGACGACGCTCGTCAACCTCGTGCCTCGGCTCTTCGACGTGACCCGGGGAGCCGTGCTCCTTGGCGGGATCGACGTCCGCGACCTGGAGCCCGACGACCTGTGGAGCTCGATCGGGCTCGTCCCGCAGAAGCCGTACCTCTTCAGCGGCACGGTGGCTTCCAACCTTCGGTACGGACGCACCGAGGCCACCGACGACGAGCTGTGGCACGCGCTCGAGGTCGCCCAGGCCCGCGAGTTCGTCGAGGCCATGCCCGAGGGGCTCGAGGCCGCGATCGCCCAGGGCGGCACCAACGTGTCGGGCGGGCAGCGCCAGCGCCTGGCCATCGCGCGGGCGCTCGTCCGCCGACCGAGCATCTACCTGTTCGACGACTCGTTCTCGGCGCTCGACTTCGCGACCGACGCCGCGCTTCGAGCGGCGCTGGTCCCCGTTACCCGTGACGCAGCCGTCGTGATCGTCGCCCAACGTGTCGCGACCATCCGGCACGCCGACCAGATCGTCGTCCTCGAGGACGGTGAGGTCGTCGGAGCAGGTACCCATGCCGAGCTGATGGCGTCGTCCTCGACCTACCGCGAGATCGTGTTCTCGCAGATCTCCGCGGAGGAGGCAGCGTGAGCATGCAGCAGCGGCCGGCAGCACCGGCACGTCCCGTGGGTCCGCCCGCAGGCGGCCGGGGTCACGGGCCGATGATGAGCATGGGGTTGCCCGGCGAGAAATCGATGGACTTCCGCGCGTCCGGCAAGCGGCTGCTGGGCGTCCTGCGCCCGGAGAGCGTGCGCCTCGGCACGATCATCGGGCTTGGCATCGCGTCGGTTGCGCTCATCGTGAGCGGGCCGAAGATCCTCGGCCAGGCGACGAACGTCATCTTCGAGGGTCTGCTCGGCAAGCAGCTCGGCACGCGCCTTCCCGCCGGGACGACGCACGACCAGGCGATCGAGCTCCTCCGCGCGAACGGTCAGAACACCTACGCGGACCTGCTCAGCGGCACGCACGTTGTGCCCGGCGTGGGCATCGACTTCACGCACCTGCGCACCATCGTTCTGACGGTGCTCGCGGTCTACGTCGGCTCCTTCCTCTTCGGGTGGCTCCAGGCGCGCCTGACCACGGGTGTCGTCCAGCGCACCACCTTCCGGATGCGCGAGGACGTCGAGGCCAAGCTGTCGCGGCTGCCGCTCGGCTACTTCGACCGCCAGGGGCGCGGCGAGGTGCTGAGCCGCGTCACCAACGACATCGACAACGTCGCCCAGACCCTGCAGCAGACGCTGTCGCAGCTCATCACGTCGCTGCTCACGGTGGTCGGTGTGCTGGCGATGATGTTCTGGATCTCGCCGCTGCTCGCGCTCGTGGCCCTCGTCACCGTGCCGCTGTCCATCGTGGTGACGATGCTCATCGCGAAGCGCTCGCAGCCGCAGTTCGTCGAGCAGTGGGCCCGGACAGGCACGCTCAACGCGCACATCGAGGAGATGTACACCGGGCACGCACTGGTGAAGGTCTTCGGCCGTCAGCGGGAGGCCGTCGCGACGTTCCACACCGAGAACGTGCACCTCTACGGCGCGAGCTTCAAGGCCCAGTTCATCTCCGGGATCATCATGCCCGCGATGGGATTCGTCGCGAACCTCAACTACGTCATCGTCGCCGTCGTCGGCGGGCTCAAAGTGGCGTCGGGCACGCTGTCCCTCGGTGATGTGCAGGCGTTCATCCAGTACTCGCGGCAGTTCACGCAGCCGATCACGCAGATCGCGTCGATGATGAACCTGCTCCAGTCCGGCGTCGCGTCGGCCGAGCGGGTTTTCGAGCTGCTCGACGCCGAGGAGCAGCGCCCCGACCCCGCCGCACCGACT
This sequence comes from Cellulomonas sp., assembly GCA_012927595.1. Taxonomy (GTDB): domain Bacteria; phylum Actinomycetota; class Actinomycetes; order Actinomycetales; family Cellulomonadaceae; genus Cellulomonas_A. Next base: position 16,106 of record JABBOW010000048.1, on the reverse strand, counting down.
GCCGTCGAGCTGCCCGTGCGCGGGCGGGTCGCGTTCGAGGACGTCTCGTTCCGCTACGACCCCGAGACGCCCCTCATCGAGCACCTGTCGATCGTCGCGGAGCCCGGCCAGACTGTCGCGATCGTCGGGCCGACGGGTGCCGGGAAGACGACGCTCGTCAACCTGCTCATGCGCTTCTACGAGCTTGACTCGGGCCGCATCACCCTCGACGGGGTCGACACGGCTGCGATGACGCGCGACGACCTGCGTTCGCAGATCGGGATGGTGCTCCAGGACACCTGGCTGTTCGGCGGGACGATCGCGGACAACATCGCGTACGGGGCGACCGACGTCTCGCACGAGGACCTGGTCGCCGCCGCGCAGGCCACCCACGTCGACCGGTTCGTGCGCACCCTGCCCAACGGCTATGACACGGTGATCGACGACGAGGGCTCGAACGTCAGCGCGGGGGAGAAGCAGCTCCTGACGATCGCGCGGGCTTTCCTCGCGGACCCGCCGATCCTCGTGCTCGACGAGGCGACGTCGTCCGTCGACACACGCACCGAGGTGCTGGTCCAGCAGGCGATGAACGCCCTGCGCGTCGGGCGGACCTCGTTCGTGATCGCGCACCGGTTGTCGACGATCCGCGATGCCGACACGATCCTCGTGATGGAGCACGGCTCGATCGTGGAGCACGGCACGCACGAGGGCCTGCTCGCGGCCGGCGGTGCGTACGCGCGGCTCTACGACAGCCAGTTCGCCGCTGCGACTGCTCCGGTCGAGTGACGTCGCGCACCACTTGCGTCAGAGGTCCGATACCGGACGCCTCGAGCGCGGGGCTCGGCGGCGACGGCACGTAGGCTCGGTCGGTGACCGCGACCGCTGAGCCCGCGCCGATCCGGCTCGTGCGGGACCAGCCCACACTGAGCCTGTACGGCTACTTCGTCGTGTGGGGATGGCTGCTCTACAGCTTCAGCCCGAGCGTCCCGCTCCTCGTCGACGAGCTCGGCGTGACGAAGGCCCAGGGCGGGTTGCACGGCACGGCGTTCGCGGCTGGTGCGATCCTGGTCGCCCGGCTCACCCCGCGGCTCGTGGACCGCTACGGGCGCCGCGCGACCTTGGTCGGCGCGAGTGCGCTGATCGCGGTCGGGACGATCGTGCTCGTCACGGGCACGGTCCTGGCGTGGACGCTTTCCGGCGTGTTCATCCTTGCGGCCGGTGGGAACGTGGCCGTGAGCGCAGTGCAGGCCGGGCTGTCGCTGCGGCACGGCCGCGCGAGCTCGGCCGCCGTGACGGAGGCCAACGGGGTCGGTTCCGGGTTCGGGCTGCTGGGGCCGCTCGCCGTGGGGGCCTGCGTCGCGGCCGGCTGGGGGTGGCGGCCGGCGGTCGCCGTCACAGCGGTGCTGGCGATCGGTGCGGCACTGCTCGCGCTGCGGCTGCCGACCGACGCGCGCGACCACGCCGTCGCCGCTCCCGATGCCGGGCTCGTCGGCCCGGCGGAGACAGGCCCCGTCGACGCGATCGCGCTGGACGCAGCCGACCGGGAGTCCGCCGTGGCGACCCGCTGGTTCCTCGTCGCGATCGTCGCGGCGATCGCGCTCGAGAACGCGACGACGTTTTGGTCGACCGACCTCATCCGCCAGCAGACCGGTGCCGGCGCAGGCATCGCGACCGCCGCCACCGCCGGTCTGGTCGCGGGCATGACGGTGATCCGTTTCGTCGTCGGGCCGCTGTCGCTGCGCATCGAACCCGCCCGCCTGCTTGCCGCGTCGTTCCTGGTCGCCGTCGTCGGCTGGGCAATCCTGTGGACCGCCACCGATACGCCGGTAGCGCTCACCGGCCTCGTGATCGCCGGGATCGGCTACGGCGCGCAGTACCCGCTCTCGATCTCCATCCTCCTGAGCGCGGCCCGACGGTCGACCGACCGCGCGCAGGCGAACGCGACCCTCGCCGGCGGGGCAGCGATCGGCGTGGCGCCGTACGTCCTGGGCGCGCTCGCCGACTCGTTCGGTGCGCACACGGCGTTCCTCGTGATCCCGGTCGTGGCGCTGATGGGTGGGGTGGCCGCCGTCGTCGGCCCGGTCGCGGCACGTCGGGCGAGCGCCCTGCGCGGCGCGCGGCTCCTCGCGGGGTCCTGACCGGTCGTCGGACCGCGAGATGATGGGGCCCGTGCCGGTCCCAGACATCCACCCGATCACCGACCCGACCGACGAGCGGATCGCCGACTACGTCTCGCTGACGGACGTGGCCCTGCGCTCGCGGCACGAGCCCTCCAAGGGCCTGTACATCGCTGAGAGCTCGACAGTGCTGCGGCGGGCGCTCGATGCGGGACACCGCCCCCGGTCGGTCTTGCTCTCGCCACGCTGGTTGCCTGACCTCGTCACGATGCTCGCGTCGCTGCCCGACGAAGGCACGTCGGTGCCCGTCTACGTGGCGGAGCCGGAGGTCCTCGAGGCAATCACCGGCTTCCACGTGCACCGCGGGGCGCTCGCTTCGATGCACCGCCCCTCGCTGGCGTCGGTCCACGACCTGCTCTCCGCGGCCCGCGGCGGCACGGGAGCACGACGCGTCGCGATCCTCGAGGACATCGTCGACCACACGAACGTCGGTGCGATCTTCCGCAGCGCCGCCGGTCTCGGCATCGATGCGGTGCTCGTGACCCCGCGCTGCGCCGACCCGCTGTACCGCCGCTCTGTACGCGTCTCGATGGGCACGGTGTTCCAGGTGCCGTGGACCCGGCTCGAGACGTGGCCGGGCGGCCTCGCTGACCTGCGTGCGGCGGGCTTCACCGTTGCTGCCCTCGCTCTCGCCGACGACGCGGTGTCGCTCGACGACCTCGTTGCTGCGCCGCCCGAGCGCCTTGTGCTCATGCTCGGCACCGAAGGTGACGGGCTGTCGCGCGGCGCGGTCGAGGCGGCCGACCTGGTCGTGCGCATACCGATGGCCGGCGGCGTCGACTCCCTCAACGTGGCGGCGGCCTCCGCGGTCGCGTTCTGGGCGACGCGCACCTGACCCGCTCGCGCGACCGCGCCAGGTGCGCGGGACCGCGCCAGGTGCGCGGGACTGCGCCAGGGGTGCGGGACCGCGTCCGGACGGGCACCCCGGCGCAGTCGGCTACCGCTGGGCTGCGCGGGCCTCGAGGAACGAGAGCATCGTGCGGACACCGACTCCGGTGCCGCCCACCGGCGTGTAGCCGTGGGCGGCCTTCTCGTTGAACGCCGGACCCGCGATGTCGAGGTGCGCCCAGGGTGTCGAGCCGACGAACTCCTGGAGGAAGAGCCCGGCGAGCAGCATGCCACCGAACCGTTCACCGATGTTGGCAAGATCCGCGACCTTCGACTTCAGGCCGCCCTTGAGCTCGGCGGGCAGCGGCATCGGCCAGAACAGCTCGCCCGAGGCCGCGGCAGACGCGACGACCTCGGCGCGTGCGTCGTCGGTGCCCATCACGGCAGAGACCTGGTTGCCGAGCGCCACGGTCTGTGCGCCAGTGAGGGTGGCGATGTCGATGACGACGTCGGGCTTCTCCTCGATCGCAGCCACGAGCCCGTCAGCGAGCACGAGCCGACCCTCGGCGTCGGTGTTGAGGACCTCGACGGTCTTCCCACCACGGATCGTGATGACGTCGGACGGCCGCTGCGCCGTGCCCGACGGCATGTTCTCCGCGAGGCACAGCCAGCCGGTCACGGCGACCGGCAGCCCCAGGCGCGCGGCAGCCAAGACGGTGTGCAGCACGGCGGCCGCCCCCGACATGTCCGACTTCATGGCGTCCATGCCCGCGGCGGGCTTGATCGAGATCCCACCTGAGTCGAACGTGATGCCCTTGCCCACAAGTGCGACCTTCGAGGTCGGACGCGAGGGGGAGTAGGCGACCTTGACGAGCCGCGGACCGCGGACGGACCCCTGGCCGACGCCGACGAGGCCACCGTAGCCACCGGCGACGAGCGCCTTCTCGTCGAGCACCGTGACCTTGACAGTCCCGGTGCGCAGGCCGGACTCCTTGACCGCGGCCTTGACGGCATCGGCGAAGGCCGCGGGGAAGAGGTCGTTCGGTGCGGTGTTGACCAGGTCCCGCGTCGCGTGGACAGCGCCCGCGACGACCTCGGCGCGGGTCGCGGCACTCACCGCGGAGCTCTGCCGCGCGAGTGGAGTGACGACCTCGATCGAGCCGACGGGCGCGGATGCGGTCGCCTGGTCCCGGTTGCGGTACCGCGTGAACGCATAGGCACCCAGCAGCGCGCCCTCCACCACCGCGGTCAGCTCGGTCAGGTGGCCGGCGGGCAGCGCGAGCGCCACAGTCGACGTGCCGGCGAGCTCGCGCGTCGCGGCGCCCGCCGCCCGGCGCAGCAGCTCAGGGGTCACGGCTGTGGGGTCCCCGACGCCGGTCAAGACGAGCACCTTCGCTGACAGTCGGCCCGCCGTGGGGTACCGGCGGACCTCGTCCGCCTCCCCGGTGATCCCGAGCGCGGCAGCGCTGGCCACGATCTCTGCGGCGATCTCCGGTGGGAGCTGGTCGGGGTCGAGCAGGCGGGGGCCGTGGGCGGTCTTGGCGATCGCCACCACGAGGGCGTCGACGGCGAGGCTGGCAGGGGTCTTGGTAGTGAGAGTCAGTCGGGGCACCCGGTGATGGTAGTCCGCGCGAGTAGACACGACGGATGCAGACGCCGGGTAGCGTTGCGAACCGTGATCGGACCCGTGTCCCTCGTCGTCGTCGTCCTCTCCCTCGCCCTCGCTGCGTGGGCCCTGTGGTTCGTCATCCGCGACCGCGCGGTGATCGTCCGCCAGCTCTGGGGCGGCGCCGTCGTCGAGGCGGTGCTCGTGACGCAGGCGGTTGCTGCGATCGTGCTGGTCGCCAACGGCACCGGTTCACCCGATCGCGCCCTCTTCGGGGGTTATATCCTCGTGCAGCTCATGATTCTCCCGTTCGCGGCGATGTGGGCCTTCGAGGAACGCACGCGCTGGAGCTCCGTCCTGCTGTTCATCGCCGCCTTCACGAGGGCCTTCCTCGAATACCGCCTGCTACAGATCTGGGGATCCTTGTGACTGCAACCGAACCGCGCGTCACCGCAGGCCGACCCGCGGGCCCCGCCGGCACGTCGACCGGACCGGGCCGCGCCCTGGTCGGCGTCTACGGGGTCTTCGCGCTCTCGGCGTCGGCGCGTGCGGGCTACCAGATCGCGACGAAGTTCGCTGAGGCGCCGCTCGCCTACGCGCTGTCTGCGTTCTCCGCAGTGGTGTACATCCTCGCGACGGTTGCGCTCGCGAAGGGCGGCGGCCGCTGGCGACCGGTCGCGTGGTCGGCGGTGCTCGTCGAGCTCGTCGGTGTGCTCGCCGTCGGGACGGTATCGGTGCTTGACGCGGGTGAGTTCCCGGCCAAGACGGTCTGGTCCGCGTACGGCCAGGGCTACGGCTACGTGCCGCTCGTCCTGCCGTTCCTCGGTCTCGCGTGGCTCTGGCACACCCGCTCGCGGAGCGGAGAGCTTGCCTCGAGGCCCGTCGCCGACCAGTAGGTTGTAGCGCGTGTATCGCCTCCTGTTCAACCTCGTCTTCCGCCGCATGGACCCCGAGCGCGCGCACGAGCTCGTGTTCGGGCTGATCCGCCTCGTCGGGCGCGTGCCGGTCGTGAGCGGTGTCATCGGTCGGCTCGCTGGCACGCCCGCCGGAGGTGAGGTGCGCACGCTCGGGCGCACGTTCCCGGGACCGTTCGGTCTCGCGGCAGGGTTCGACAAGAACGCTCTCGCGGTCCAGGGCCTGGCGATGCTGGGATTCGGGTTCGTCGAGGTCGGGACCGTCACGGCGCACGCGCAGCCGGGCAACGACGCGCCGCGGTTGTGGCGGGTGATCGATCAGCAGGCGCTGCGCAACCGGATGGGCTTCAACAACGAGGGTTCGGTCGTCGTGGCCGGGCACCTGCGCTCGCTCCGTGCGACCCCGGCCGGCCGTGCCCTGGTCGTCGGGGTCAACATCGGCAAGACCAAAGTGACCCCGCCGCAAGACGCTGCTGCCGACTACGCCTTGAGTGCCGGACGGCTCGCGCCCTACGCCGACTACCTCGTCGTCAACGTCTCGTCGCCGAACACACCTGGCCTGCGCGACCTGCAGTCCGTCGACGCCCTGCGCCCCATCCTCGTGGCCACGCGCGAGGCCGCCGACGCTGCGACGACGGCCGCCAAGCGACCGGCCGTGCCGCTGCTCGTCAAGATCGCCCCGGACCTGTCCGACGACGACGTCGACGCGATCGCCGACCTCGCGACCGAGCTCGGCCTTGACGGCATCGTGGCCGTCAACACGACCATCGCCCACCCGTTCGGGGAGGGCGGGCTGTCCGGGCCGCCGCTCCTCGCGCGCGGTCTAGACGTCGTCGCGCGACTGCGGACCCGGCTCGGACCCGACCCGGTCATCATCGGGGTCGGCGGGATCTCGACACCGGCCGACGCGCTCGAGTACCTCGCTAACGGTGCGACGCTCGTTCAGGGGTATGCAGGGATGATCTACCGCGGTCCCTTCTGGGCCGCCCACATCAACCGCGCGCTCGCGGCCGATGCCGTCCGCCGCACTGTCCGGGAGCTGTGATGGCGCTGCGGCCGCAGTGGGAGTGGGCGTTCGACGACATGGCCGGGAACGCGCTCGACCGTCCCGTGAGCCCCGTGTTCGCCAACCAGTACGACGCCGAGCAGTGGCTCGGTGAGCAGTGGCGCACGCTCGCGACGCAGGGCGTGCACACCGCGCGGCTGCTGCACGACGGCACCCAGGCGACCCCCGCGCTGGTCCTTCGCGCGCAATGACCGTCCCAGGCGCTCCGGTCGACCTCACGCAGGCCATCGAGGTGCGTGGGTCACGCCGGATGGCTCGACGGACCGTCCAGCTCGCGATCGGCCTCGTGCTCTACGCCGTCTCGGTCACGGTGCTCGTGCGCGCCGGCCTCGGCACCATGCCGTGGGACGTGCTCTCGCAGGGCGTCGCGCGCCATACTGGTCTGTCGTTCGGTACGGTGACCCTCGCCATCAGCGCAGCCGTCCTCGTCGCCTGGTGGCCGCTGCGACAGCGACCCGGGGCGGGGACCGTCGCCAACGTGCTGGTCATCGGATTCCTGGTGGACCCGTTCCTTGCGCTTCTCGCGCTCCTGCCCGACCCGCTCCCGCGGCCCGCGGCGGTGGGACTCGTGCTGCTCGGCATCGGGCTCAACGGCCTCGCGACAGCGCTCTACATCGGGGCGCGGTTCGGGCCAGGTCCTCGCGACGGCCTGATGACCGGGCTCGTGGCCCGGACGGGTTGGTCGACGAGGCTCGTGCGGACGAGCATCGAGGTCGCCGTCGTGGCCGCGGGTTGGCTGCTCGGCGGCACGGCGGGCTTCGCGACGCTGGCCTACGCTCTCGTGATCGGAGCGGTCGTGCACCCCCTGCTCCCCAGGTTCGCGGTCGCCGCCGCCGACTTGGAGCGCTGAGCGGCAGGCCCGCCCCTCCGCGGGGAGGAGCGGGCCTGCGTCGTTCTCAGCGGGCCGCGGGGGAGCTCTTGGCCGTCTCTGCAGGGTCGGTCACGACCGCGTCACCCAGCGCCTCGTCGATGCGCACGAGCAGCTCGGCTGGGATCGTGACGCCCGACGCCTTGACGTTCTCGCGCACCTGCTCCGGCCGGCTCGCACCGATCAGCGCCGCAGCCACATTGTCGTTCTGCAGCACCCAGGCGACTGCGAGCTGAGCGAGTGTGAGCCCGAGCTCGTCGGCGATCGGTCGGAGGTCCTGGACACGCGCAAGCACCTGGGGCCGCTCGAGGAAGCGCTGGATCATCTGGGCGCCGCCCTTCTGGTCAGCAGCCCGTGAGCCTGCGGGCACTGGCGCACCGGGTGCGTACTTGCCCGACAGCACGCCCTGGGCGACCGGCGACCACACGATCTGCGAGATACCCAGCTCCTTCGAGGCAGGCACGACCTCGGCCTCGATGACGCGCCACAGCGCGGAGTACTGCGGCTGGTTGGAGATGAGCTGGAAGCCCAGTTCGGTGGCGAGCGCGTGACCCGCCCGGAGCTGCTCGGCGGTCCACTCGCTGACCCCGATGTAGAGCGCCTTGCCGGCGCGCACGATGTCGGCGAACGCCTGCATCGTCTCCTCGAGCGGCGTGGAGCGGTCGTAGCGGTGTGCCTGGTACAGGTCGACGTAGTCGGTCTGCAACCGCTCCAGGGAGCCGTCGATCGACTCCAGGATGTGCTTGCGTGACAGGCCCGAGTCGTTTGCGCCGCCCGGACCCGTCGGCCAGTAGACCTTCGTGAAGATCTCGAGCGACTGCCGACGCTGACCTCTGAGAGCCTCGCCGAGGACGCTCTCGGCCTTCGTGTTGGCGTAGACGTCGGCGGTGTCGAACGTCGTGATGCCGACATCGAGGGCCGCGTGCACGCAGGCGACAGCAGTGTCGTTCTCGACCTGCGAGCCGTGCGTGAGCCAGTTGCCGTACGTGATCTCGGAGATCTTGAGACCGGAGCTGCCGAGGAAGCGATAGTTGACCATGGACCTACCGTACGTTCGCTCAGGCGGGGTACGCGCCGTGCTTGACCTGCGCCTTGGGCAGGCGCGAGCGCCGGAGCTGGAAAACGCGCAGCACCCCGTACATCGTCGTCCCGCGCGGGATGGCGGCGGCTCCGAACTTCGCAACGAGCTTCTTCTTGAGAGAGCGCCACATGAACAGGACGTCGACCATCATCGCGATGACGAAGACGTAGAGGAGAAGGAGCGCCAGGACGGCGAGCGTGGCGTTGACCTGGGCGAGCGTGAGCTGCAGGACGAGCAGCACCATCGCGATCGGCAGGAAGTACTCGCCGAGGTTGCGGCGCGCGTCGATGTAGTCGCGGATGTAGCGACGGACCGGTCCGCGATCCTTGCTGGGCAGGTACCGCTCGTCGCCCGTCTGCAGCGCGGCGAACTCCTTGTCCCGCTGGGCGCGCGCGGCGACGCGGGCCGCCTTGGCCGCGCCCTTGCGGTCGTCCGGCACCAGCGGGCGCTTGTTGGCTGCTTCGGCCTGCTTGCGCTTGGGCGTGGCGTGCCCCTTGCCTGCCGCTGAACCATCGGGGGAGACGGTGGCGCCATGGGTGATCTGCCCGCCTCTGCGCGAGGAGGGAGCGGTCACTGACGGGCTGGCCTTGCTGCGTCCGAACACCTCACCAGGGTAGACGAGTACCGTGGGCGCCCGTGACGTCACCGACCCCCGCCGACCCCACCTCTGCCGAACACGCTTCCGTCGAACGTCTCCGCGAGCGGACGGCCCGCGAGTTCGCCCGTGTCCGCGGCGACCTCGAGGCGCTGGTGCGCATCCCGAGTGTCTCCAACGCCGACTTCGACCAGGCGCACGTCGCGGCCAGCGCGGCCGCCGTCGGGGACCTGCTGCGCGGCGCAGGGTTCGACGACGTGCGCATCCTGACGGCCCAGCGCTCGGACGGCCGTCCCGGCGCACCCGCGGTCGTCGCACGCAGGCCGGCCCCGGCCGGGGCGCCGACGGTCCTGCTGTACGCGCACCACGACGTCCAGCCGCCCGGCGACGACGCCACCTGGTCGTCGCCCGCCTTCGAGCCCGTGGAGCGTGACGGCCGGCTCTACGGCCGCGGCGCGGCGGACGACAAGGCCGGCGTCGTCGCCCACGTCGGCGCGCTGCGGGTGCTGGCCGACGAGCTCGCGGTCGGCGTGACCGTGTTCGTCGAGGGCGAGGAGGAGGTCGGCTCGCCGACGTTCACCGACTTCCTGCACACCTACCGCGACGAGCTCGCGGCCGACGTCATCGTCGTCGCCGACTCCTCCAACTGGCGGGTCGGCGTCCCCGGCCTGACGACGTCGCTGCGCGGGCTCGTCGACGTGGAGGTGGAGGTCGCCGTGCTCGACCATGCGATCCACTCGGGCATGTTCGGCGGAGCGATCCTCGACGCTCCGACGCTGCTCGCGCGCCTGATCGCGACGCTGCACGACGACGCCGGCGACGTGGCCGTCGCGGGGCTTGTGAGCGCGCCCGACCCCACGGTCGACTACGACGAGCAGGCGTTCCGCGCGGACGCCGGTGTCCTCGACGGTGTGCGCCTGGCCGGCACCGGACCGCTCACTGCCCGCCTGTGGACCAGGCCGGCCATCGCGGTCATCGGGTTCGACGCCCCGCGCGTCGCCCGCGCGTCGAACACGATCACGCCGCGCGCGACAGCTCGGCTCTCGATGCGCATCGCCCCCGGGCAGGACCCCGTGGCGGCGCACTCCGCCCTGCGAGCGCACCTTGAGGCGCATGCGCCGTTCGGAGCACGCGTCACGGTGAGCGACGGCGAGCTCGGCAAGGCGTTCCAGGCACCGACCGACTCGCCGGCGATGGCGGCCGCACGGTGGGCGTTCACCGTGGCATGGGGCACCGACCCGGTCGACATCGGCGTCGGCGGCTCGATCCCGTTCGTCGCCGACCTGCTCGAGGTCTACCCGGACGCGGCGATCCTTGTCACGGGAGTCGAGGACCCCGACAGTCGGGCGCACGGCAGCGACGAGTCGGTCGACCTGAGCGACCTCGAGCGGGTCGTGCTCGCTGAGGCGCTGCTGCTCGACCGGCTGGGGCGTCGGGCCTAGGCCCTGAGGTCAGCCGCGCGGCCGGTGCGCGAGGTCGAGTGCTCGCGCCCACGCCAGCACGGCGTCGGGCACCGGCGGGCTGACGCCAGCCACTTCGAACGCCTCCGCGACGTCAGGTGACGCCACCGTGCCGCCGGCCCGCGCGATGAAGCGGGCCGCAACCCACGCTTCCGCGACGACCTCGGGCGCGGTGTCCGCGGGCTTCGCTGCTCTCGGCACGCGCTCGAACCGCTGCTCGAGGTAGAAGATCCGCTCGTCCCACCCGACGACGCGCGTCACGATGACGAACCGGTCCCACAGCTCGAGCGAGCGACGGAAGCGGATGGACTCCCCGACGACGACCGGGTACCAGCGACGTCGGCTGATGGCGCTCTGTGCACCGGTCCGCACGAGCATGTCGACACGCCCGATGTCCATCAGCGTCAGGTACGACCCATTGTTCATGTGCCGCAGCAGGTCGAGGTCGTTCGGCATGACCCGCAGCGGCGTGCGCCACTCGTCGAGAGGAGTGCCCGGACCGCGATGACGGCGTGCACGCAACCAGACAGCGAGCAGCCGGACCAGGCGGTTCATGTGCGGTCGTACTCGATCCCGTACCGCACGGCCTCAGCGGCTTTGGGGGAATCGAGGCGCTCGATAAGGTGGAACGCCATGTCGATGCCGGCCGAGACGCCCGCGGACGTGATGATGTCGCCGTCGTCGACGAAGCGTGCTTCGGTGTCCGCGAGAACGCTCGGGTCGATCTCGGCGAGCTCGTCGAAGGCGCTGCGATGCGTGGTGGCCGGGCGGCCCGCGAGCAACCCCGCGGCGGCGTACACGAGCGCACCCGTGCACACGCTCGTCATCAGAGTCGTCGATGCCGCCATCTCGCGTACCCAGGTGAGGTGGTCGGTGTCCTTGGCGAGGCGTCGGGTTCCGCGCCCGCCGGGGTAGACGAGCACGTGGAGGGCACCGACCTCGTCGGCGGAGTACTGGGGCACGAGGCGCAGGCCCTTCGCACAGCGCACGCCTGCGCCGGCGGCGGAGACCGTGACGACCTGGGGCCGGAGCTCGGAGTGCTCGGCCCACCACGCCAGGACCTCGTAGGGCCCGACGACGTCGAGCTCCTCGGCCCCGTCGAAGACGAAGATCCCGATTCGCAGAGGGCTTCCTGTCGTCACGTCGAGGCCGCTCACGCCCCGGGGAGGGCGAGCATCTGGTCGAGCGCGACACGGGCCCAGCGTGCGTCGTCCGGGTCGACGACGACGCGGTTGACGACCCGCCCGGCGATGAGGGACTCCATGGTCCACACCAGGTGCGGCAGGTCGATCCGGTTCATGGTGGAGCAGAAGCACACCGTCGAGTCGAGGTAGTGCACCCGCTGGGCGGGGTGCGTCGCGGCCAGCCGCCGCACGAGGTTCAGCTCCGTGCCGATCGCCCATGACGAGCCGGGCTCGGCCGCGTCGAGCGCCTTGATGATGTACTCGGTCGAGCCCACCATGTCCGCCGCTGTGACGACCTCGTGCGTGCACTCAGGGTGCACCAGGACCTGCACGCCCGGGACGGCCGCACGCGCCGCTTCGACGTTCTGCGCCGAAAACCGGCCGTGGACCGAGCAGTGCCCGCGCCACAGGATCATCCGGGCGTCCTTGAGCTCCTGCGGGGTCAGCCCGCCACCTGGTCTGCGCGGGTCGAAGACGACGCAGTCCTCGAGCGAGAGCCCGAGCTGGCGGACTGCCGTGTTGCGGCCAAGGTGCTGGTCGGGCATGAACAGCACCTTGCCCGTAGCCCCCACGCCGCCGACCTTGTCGAAGGCCCAGCCCAGCGCGGCGTGCGCGTTCGACGACGTGCACACGGTCCCGCCGTGCCGGCCGGTGAAGGCCTTGATCGCTGCTGTCGAGTTCATGTACGTCACCGGCACCGTGTCGCCCGCGACTCCCGCGTCGACCAGCACGTCCCACGCGTCCTCGACCTGGTCGATGGCCGCCATGTCGGCCATCGAGCAGCCGGCCGCGAGGTCGGGCAGGAGAACCTGCTGGGCGTCGGACGTGAGGATGTCAGCCGACTCGGCCATGAAGTGCACGCCGCAGAACAAGATGAACTCGGCGTCGGGGCGTGCGGCGGCCTCGCGCGCGAGCTTGAACGAGTCGCCCGTGACGTCGGCGAACGCGATGACCTCGTCACGCTGGTAGTGATGACCGAGCACGAACGCCCGCTCTCCCAGAGCCTCCCGCGCGACGCGCGCGCGCTCGACGAGGTCCGGGTCGCTGGCGGCCGGCAGCGCGCCGACGCACTCGACGCCGCGCTCTGAGGCAAGGTCGACACCGCGACCGAGGAGGAGCAGGGCCGAGGGAGCGGGCTCCTCGAAGCCGGGCACTGCGGGGGTCAGGAGGCTCACGGGGTGATCTTTCCACAGCCTGTCGAGCGGGTCATCAGGACGCCGACGAGCGGGGCCCGCTCCAGGACGTGCCAAGATCGCTCGATGCGCGTGCTCTTCGCTCCGGACTGCTTCGGCGGGACCCTGACCGCCCAGCAGGCAGCCGGTGCACTGCAGGACGGCTGGCTGCGAGCCGCTCCCGGCGACGAGCTCTCCACATGCCCGCTGTCCGACGGCGGCCCGGGCTTCCTCGACACACTGCGCGCCAGCCTCGGCGGCCAGCTGGTCGCTGTGACGGTGCGGTCACCGATCGGCGACCGCGTACCTGCGGCGCTCCTGCTCGTCGAGGGCGCCGACGGCGCGCGGACCGCGTACATCGAGTCGTCGCACGCCCTCGGGCTTGCGCTCGTTCCGCCGCAGCGTCGGGACCCGACACGCACGACGTCTTACGGCGTCGGTGAGCTCATCCGCGCGGCCGTCGACACCGGGGCCGGGCGTGTCGTCGTCGGCCTGGGCGGGTCCGCGACGAACGACGGCGGTGCCGGCATGCTCGCGGCTCTCGGTATCGGGTCGCCCGACGGCGTCCTGGCACACGGCGGGGGAGGGCTTGGAGGTGTGACGGCCGACGACCTGGCCGCGCTCGCCACCGTGCGTGCGCGGCTGCGAGGCGTCGATCTGGTCGCGGCCACCGACGTCGACGTCCCGCTGCTCGGGCTGCATGGCGCGAGCGCCGGATTCGCCCCGCAGAAGGGCGCGAGCCCGGCGCAGGCGCAGGAGCTCGAGCGCGCGCTCGGCCACTTCGCGCACGTGGCGGTCGGCGCGCTCGCCGAGGACATCCGACCCGACCTGCTCGCCCGCGCTGGTACGGCATCGCCGATGAGCCGCCTGACGGCCCAGCCTGGTGCGGGTGCGGCCGGCGGGCTCGGCTTCGGTCTCGCACTGCTCGGCGCGCGCCTCGTGCCGGGCTCAGCGCTCGTGGCCGATGCGGTGGACCTGACGCGGCGGATCTCGGACGTCGACCTCGTGGTGACGGGTGAGGGAACGTTCGACTGGCAGTCGTTGCACGGCAAGGTGGTCGCGGCGGTTGCCGAGCGCGCGCTTGGAGTCGCGGTTCCGACGATCGTCGTCGCAGGTCAGGTCACAGTGGGCCGTCGGGAGCTCGCGGCAGCCGGGCTCGCGGCCGCGTACGCCGTGGCCGAGGGGCCGGACGAGGTGGCGGCCGCTCTGGCCGATCCGGCGGGGACGTTGAGCCGACGCGCTGAGCGGGTCGCGGGGACCTGGTCCCGCTGAGCACCCGGGGGCGCGGCGTAGCCTGAGGGAACAACGCGCCGTAGGGTCACGTTGAGCTGTGAGGCGGGGTGCTGCGCGCCCGCTAGACCGAACTTCGAGGCACAGGAGAGACCATGAGCGAGACCACCGAGACAGTGACGCACGGCGTCCTCCTCTCCGACGTCGCCGCGGGCAAGGTGCGGAGCCTGCTTGAGCAGGAGGGCCGCGATGACCTTCGTCTGCGCGTCGCCGTCCAGCCCGGTGGCTGTTCGGGCCTGATCTACCAGCTCTACTTCGACGAGCGGGTCCTGGACGGCGACGCCATCAAGGACTACGACGGTGTCGAGGTCGTCGTCGACCGCATGAGCGTGCCGTACCTGGACGGTGCGACGATCGACTTCGCGGACACGATCGAGAAGCAGGGCTTCACGATCGACAACCCCAACGCCGGCAGCGCCTGCGCCTGCGGCGGGTCGTTCAGCTGATCGACTGACCGCGCGTGAGGGCCCGGCACCGCACCGGTGGGGGGCCCGCCCCCCACCTGGGCCGGGGCCCTCGCGCGTGAGGTGCCGTGCGTCTGCGGCTCAGCTCGTCGCGGTCGGTGCTGCGGCGATCCGGACGTCCATCGCGACGGCGCCGTCGGGCAGGTCCTGGACGCGCACGACCTCGTGACCGCGCATCCGGGCCCACGCAGGCACGTCGAGACGAGCGGCGGGGTCGGTCGCCCAGATGGTGATGACCGTGCCAGGCACTGCGTCGACGGCGGCTCGCGCGAGCCTGATCACCGGGATCGGGCACAGCAGGCCGCGCGCGTCGATGAGGTCCGCCATCACAGCCCCCCCGCGCCGAGCGCGTCGCGCACGCGCCGCACCGCACCCGGGAGCACGTCGAGGAAGCGGCCGATGCCGTCGCTGGCGACGTCCGGCGGCAGGCACAGGCGCACGTTGCCGTGGGTCAGGACACCCATCGCGGCGAGCACGTGGCTCGGCTCGAGCGTGCTGGAGGTGCAGGCGGATCCGGAGCCCACCGCGAAGCCGAGCCGGTCCAGCTCGGTGACCAGCGCCTCCCCATCGACGTAGAGGCACGAGAACGTCACGACGTGCGGGAGCCGGTCGGCTGGGTCGCCCACGACCTCCACGTCAGGCACTTGCGCGGCCACGCGGCTGCGGATGCGATCGACGAGCGCCCGCCGGTGCGCGTCGTCGGCCGCGCGGGTCGACCGGGCCATCTCGAGCGCGACTGCCGCAGCGAGGGCTGCGGGCACGCTGACGCCGCCGGGCGACCAGCGCTCAGGGTCCTCGGGCCAGTCCGGGGAACGCCGCACCCGAGCCCGGATCGCGAGCACGGCGACTCCGGGCATCCCGCCCCAGTCGCCCGCATCGGCTGCGAGGAGGTCCCAGGCGTCGGACAGCACGGCGTGGCCTGCGCTCGCCCCGACGTCGACGAGCAGCGGGACGCCCGCGCGCGACGCCGCCTCGTGCACGGCCTCGACGGGTTGACGGGTCCCGACCTCGCCGTTCGCGTGCTGGAGCGCTGCGAGGGCGACGCCCGGCGCGCGCACCGCCTCGGCGAAGGCGTCGCCGTCCACCCGCCCGAGCCGGTCGACACCGATGACGACCCGGGAGCCCGTGCGACCGTCCCACGGCTGCGTGACGGCGAAGTCCGCGGCGGCCAGAATCGCTGCACGCTCGACCGCGCTGGTGACCACGTCGCGTCCGGCGCGTCGTCGTCCGCGCGCGACGGCCCGCACCGCGGCGTGGAGCGCGAGCGTATGTGACGGGAGCAGGTCGATCTCCTCGGTCCGTGCGCCGAGGGAGGCTGCGAACGACTCCCGTGCGCCCTCGAGCAGCAGGCGTGCTGTGCGGCCCTCGGTGTGCAGCCGGCGCGGATCCGCCCAGCCGCGGTCGACCGCGTCGTCGAACGCG
>JABBOW010000126.1 GCA_012927595.1 Cellulomonas sp. | reverse complement strand
GGCGGGTTCGCTTGTTGCGCGTCCCGGTGTCCACCCCGGCGGGCACGTCGACCGTCAGGGTGCGCCGCGAGCGCACCCGACCCTCGCCTGAGCACTCGGTGCACGGCTCGGGGATGACCGTCCCGAACCCTTGGCACGCGGCGCACGGCTGCGACGTCATGACCTGCCCGAGGAACGAGCGCGCGATGCGCTGCACGCTGCCCCGACCGCCGCAGACCTCGCACGTGCGCGGTGACGTCCCCGGGCGGGCGCACGTGCCTGAGCACGTCGGGCACACCACGGCGGTGTCGACCAGCACCTCGCGGTGGGACCCGAATGCGGTCTCCGCCAGGTCGAGGTCGAGGCGCACCAGCGCGTCCTGCCCGCGGCGCGCGCGCGGGATCGGCCCGCGCTGGGCGCTCGCGCCGGATCCCGCCCCGAAGAACGTCTCGAAGATGTCTTGGAAGCCGAAGCCTCCCCCCATGCCGCCGCCGGCGGACGGGTCACCACCCAGGTCGTACGCGCGACGCTTCTCCGGGTTCGACAGCACGTCGTACGCACGCGAGACGTCCTTGAACATCTCGCCCGAGCCGCCGTCCTCGCCGGTGACGTCCGGGTGGTGCTGACGTGCGAGGCGGCGGTAGGCCTTCTTGATCTGCTCGGGGCTCGCGTCGCGAGCGACCTCGAGGATCTCGTAGTAGTCGGTCACAGATCACTTCCTGGTCGGACGGTGAGTTGAAGGGCCGGGTTGGGCCGGGTCATCCGGCGAGGATCCGCGTGAGGTAGCGCGCGACTGCGCGGACGGAGGCCATCGTGCCGGGGTAGTCCATACGGAGCGGACCGATCGAGCCGATTCGGGCGAGGGCGTCACCGTCGCCCCCATAGCCGGTCGTCACGAAGCTCGTCTCAAGCAGCCCCTCGTGCTGGGTCTCGCGGCCGATCCGGGCTGACACCGTCGCGGCGTCCTCGGCCATCTCGGTCAACAGTCGCAGCAGGACCACCTGTTCCTCGAGCGCCTCGAGCACCGGGCCGAGCGTGTGGGTGAAGTCTGATCCGTTCGCGCGGGCGAGGTTCGCGGTCCCCCCCAGTGCGACGCGCTCCTCGCTCTCCTGCGCCAGGGTCTCCTCAAGGACGGAGACGACCGAACGGACGAGTGGCGCGTCGTCGGGCGCGAACAGGTCGATGAGTGCCGCCAGCACGGTGTTCAGCTCCGCGAGCCGTCGGCCGACGGCTGCGACGTTGAGGCGGGCGCGCAGCACAGCGACGACGTCGAGGTCGGGATCGGTCGCCAGCTCGACCGTGCGCTGCTCGACGCGACCGTTGTCCGTGATGATGACGACAAGCAGCCGCCGCTCGCCGAGCGGGACGAGCTCGACGTGCCGCAGTACCGACCGTCGCAGCGACGGGTACTGCACGACGGCGACCTGCTGGGTCAGCTGGGCGGGCAGGCGGCCGGCCCGGGCCGCCCCGGACCCCGCCGTCGCCCAGGTCGACGGCGCGCGCCAGGAAGTCCTCGATCGCGCGCGACTGCGCGCCGGACAACGCCTTGACCGACGAGAGGCGGTCGACGAAGAGGCGGTACCCCTTGTCCGTCGGGACGCGCCCCGCCGACGTGTGCGGCTGAACGATGAAGCCACCCTCCTCAAGGGCCGCCATGTCGTTGCGGATCGTCGCTGGCGAGACCCCGAGCCCGTGGCGCTCGACCAGCGCGCGGGAGCCGACGGGCTCGCGGGTGGCCACGTAGTCCTCGACGATCGCTCGGAGCACGTCGAGCTTGCGATCCTCGCTCATCGCACCTCCTGCGCGTCGTCCGGGACCTCACCGGCTGACCCGTGGGTCGCCCGGCTCGCTGCCGTGATGGGTGGGGGGGTAGCACTCAGCCATCCGGAGTGCCAATTCTACGCGGTCGCGCCGCGGCCCGCGGCTGCGCGCGCCCGTCGAGCACCTGCCTCCCCCGCCCGCCGCCCGCACCAGCCGCCCGCGCCCTTCCCCGTGCGGCGGCTGCGGGCCGGTTAGGGTTCCGGGGTGAGCCACGACCGCTACGGCAACGACGTCCTGGCGACCCCCGGCCGAGGAGGCGACGACCAGCCCGGGTCTGCGCACCACCGGCCGCTCAAGCGGTCCCGACCGCAGCCTGCCGAGACCGGCCTCGTCGTCGAGGAGGTCATGACCGGCTGGGTCGGCGCCGTCCGGCGCGTCGAGAAGTCGGGTGGTCAGCACGTCGTCGTGCTCGAGGACCGCAAGGGCAAGACGCGCACGTTCCCGCTCGGGCCAGGGTTTTGGGTCGACGGTGAGCCCGTCGAGCTCCACGCACCCGCGGGGCCGCCCGCACCGACGCGTCCGACGCGCACCGCGTCCGGCTCGGTCGCGGTGCACGGCGCCAAGGCCCGGGTGGCGCGGGGCAGCCGGATCTGGGTCGAGGGCAAGCACGACGCCGAGCTCATCGAGAAGGTGTGGGGCGACGACCTGCGCCTCGAGGGCGTCGTGGTCGAGCTTCTCGACGGCGTCGACAACCTCGCCGACGCGCTCCGCGAGTTCGCCCCGACGCGAGCTCGGCGCGTCGGGGTGCTCGTCGACCACCTCGTGCCCGGCTCGAAGGAGACGCGGATCGCTGCCGACGCCACCCGGGGCACCCCGGCCGGCAGCGTCCTCGTCCTCGGCCATCCCTACATCGACGTCTGGCAGGCCGTGCGACCCGAGCGGATCGGTCTGGCGGCGTGGCCGACGATCGCGCGCGGCACCGAGTGGAAGCTCGGCATCCTGCGCGAGCTCGGCTGGCCAGCGCTCGAGCAGGCCGACGTCGCGCGCGCGTGGCAGCGGATCCTCGCGTCGGTGCGCTCGTACGCTGACCTGGAACCGTCGCTGCTCGGGCGGGTCGAGGAGCTCATCGACTTCGTGACGACGGCCTGATCCTGGCTTGCTGAACTCGGGTGAATTTTCGCGCGCGCGGCGCGCCGGACGACTAGTGTGCGGCGCAACGGCCACGCACGCCGCGCCGTTCCCTGACGCGAGAGGCATCGACATGAGCCAGACCCCACCGCCCGAGCGGGCAGGCCAGCCACCCGCCGGCGCCCCTCTCGACGACGCGCAGACCCGGCAGTGGGCCGGCTTGGCGCACCTCGGCGGCATCTTGTACATCGTGCCTGGTCTGGTGATCTGGTTGGTGTTCCGCGCGCGGAGCGGGTTCGTCGACCAGGAGGGCAAGAAGGCGGTCAACTTCCAGATCCTCGTGTTGATCGGTCTGGTGATCATCGGAGTGGCCGGCGCGATCTTCTTGCCGTGGTTCCTGACGAGCCTCCTCAATACCGCACTCTGGGTCGTCTCCCTTGTCTTCTCGATCCAGGGCTACCTGGCTGTCCAGCGCGGTCAGGCCTACCGCTACCCCTTCACCTTGGAGCTGATCAGATGACCGCCGAGACCCCGGGGACACCCGAGGAGCCCGCGGGTGCCGTTCCGCCGCCGGCTGCGCCGCAGTACCAGGCGCCGCACGGCGAGGTACCGCCACCACCGCCCGCACCCGGTTACGGCGCACCGCAGGGCGGATACGGCGCACCGCAGGGCGCCTACCCGCCGCCGGCGTACGCGATGCAGCCGCCGCTCACCGACTCCGACCAGCGCATGTGGTCCGTCTTCGCTCACATCGGCGGGGTGTTCGTCTCGTTCATCGTCCCGCTCGTCATCCTGCTCGTCTTCAAGGGCCGCGGGGCGTTCGTCGAGGACCAGGCGAAGGAGGCGCTCAACTTCCAGATCACGCTGGCGATCGCCTACTTCGTCGGGGGGATCTTGACCATCGTCCTGATCGGGATCTTGATCCTGCTCGCGGCGGCGGTCTGCTCGGTCGTGTTCGCCATCATGGCGGCGATCGCCTCCAACCGCGGCGAGCTCTACCGGTACCCGCTCACGCTCCGGCTCGTCAAGTGAGCTGACGCCGCTGCGCGACCGAGGCCCCGCCCACCGTCAGGTGAGCGGGGCCGCGCACTGTCCCGACACCCAGCTCAGTCGGTCAGGTCGCGGACCACGGCGTCGGCGAGCAGCCGCCCACGCCGGGTCAGCAGCACGCGTCGAGCGCCGTCGGCCCCGAGCGCGGCCCGACCGTCGAGGAGGCCGTCCGCGACGAGCCCCGCCACTCGCGCCCGCGCGGGCGCCGTCAGCGCGTCGAGCGAGAGCCCTTCTGCGAGCCGCACCCCGAGCATGACGCGCTCGAGCTGCGCCGAGTCGTCCCTCACAACTTCGCGCCCGGCCGCAGGGCTCAGCCCGTCGGCGAGCCGAGTCGCATACGCCCGGGGGTGCTTGACGTTCCACCAGCGCACCCCGCCCACGTGGCTGTGCGCGCCGGGCCCGACACCCCACCAGTCGTCGCCCCGCCAGTACGCGAGGTTGTGCCGGCACCGGTCGGCTTCGGTCCGAGCCCAGTTGCTGACCTCGTACCAGTGCATACCGGCCGCGGCGAACAGGTCGTCGGCCAGCTCGTACTTCGCGGCCTGGTCGTCACCGCTCGGCAGCTCGAGCTCGCCGCGGCGCACCTGGACGGCCATGCGGGTCCCCTGCTCGACGACAAGAGCGTACGCGGACACGTGGTCGACGCCGGTCGCGAGCGCAGCCTCGACGCTGCGCCGCCAGTCGTCCGCCGACTCCCCCGGCGTGCCGTAGATGAGGTCGAGCGAGACCCGCAGCCCCGCGTCCCGCGCCCAGCGCACGACGTCGGGGATTCGAGCAGGGTCGTGCGTCCGCTCGAGCGTCGCGAGGACGTGCGGGACCGCGGACTGCATCCCGAACGACACGCGAGTGAAGCCCGCTGCGGCCAGGGCCGCGAGCGACGACGGCGTCACCGAGTCGGGGTTCGCCTCCGTGGTGACCTCGGCGTCATCGATCAGACCCCAGGCCGAGCGCACGCCGTGCAGCATGCGCGCGAGGTCGCCCTCGGGCAGGACCGTGGGCGTACCTCCGCCGACGAACACGGTTCGGACCGGGCGCGCCGGGAGGCCCGAGTCGGCCAGCACGCGTGCGGCGAGGTCGATCTCCCGCAGGGCCGTGTCTGCGTAGGCGTCCTGGCTCGCGCCGCCGCCGAGCTCGGTCGCGGTGTACGTGTTGAAGTCGCAGTACCCGCAGCGCACGGTGCAGAACGGCACGTGCAGGTAGACCCCGAACGCGCGTGAGCCCGCGCGCGGGACGACCGACGCGGGCAGGGCGCCGTCGTCGGGCGCCGGATCGCCGTCCGGGAGGGCAGGGCTCATCGGGGCGTGCTACTTCTTCTTGGCATCCTTGGCGTCCTTGCCGCTCGCGTCGGAGGACAGCGCAGCGATGAAGGCCTCCTGCGGAACCTCGACCCGACCGATCGTCTTCATGCGCTTCTTGCCCTCCTTCTGCTTCTCGAGCAGCTTGCGCTTGCGGGTGATGTCACCGCCGTAGCACTTGGCCAGGACGTCCTTGCGCATCGCCCGGATCGTCTCGCGCGCGATGATCCGCGACCCGATGGCCGCCTGGATGGGTACCTCGAACTGCTGGCGCGGGATGAGCTCGCGCAGCTTGCCCACCATCATCAGGCCGTACGCGTACGCCTTGTCCTTGTGCACGATCGAGCTGAACGCGTCGACCTGCTCACCCTGCAGCAAGATGTCGACCTTGACCAGGTCGCCCGCCTGTTCACCGGCCGCCTCGTAGTCCAGGCTCGCGTACCCGCGCGTCTTGGACTTGAGCTGGTCGAAGAAGTCGAAGACGATCTCGGCGAGCGGCAACGTGTAGCGCAGCTCGACGCGGTCCGCCGACAGGTAGTCCATGCCACCCAGCTCGCCGCGGCGGGTCTGGCACAGCTCCATGACCGCGCCGATGAACTCGCTCGGCGCGAGGATCGTGGCCTTGACGATGGGCTCGCGAACCTCGACGATCTTGCCGCCCGGGAACTCGCTCGGGTTCGTGACGCGCACGACCTTCTTGTCTTCGAGCGTGACGTCGTACACGACGTTCGGTGCCGTCGAGATGAGGTCGAGGTCGAACTCACGCTCGAGCCGCTCGCGCACGATCTCGAGGTGCAGCAGCCCGAGGAAGCCGACCCGGAAGCCGAAGCCCAGTGCGACGGACGTCTCGGGCTCGTAGACGAGCGCAGCGTCGTTGAGCTTGAGCCGGTCCAGCGCGTCCCGCAGCAGCGGGTAGTCGGTACCGTCGATCGGGTAGAGGCCCGAGAAGACCATCGGCATCGGGTCGCGGTAGCCGCCCAGGTCGTGGATCGCGGGCTTGTTCGCATTCGTCACCGTGTCGCCGACGCGCGACTGCCGGACGTCCTTGACCCCGGTGATGAGATACCCGACCTCACCGACTCCGAGGCCCTTGGTCACGACCGGCTCCGGGGAGATCACGCCGATCTCGAGCAGCTCGTGCGTCGCGCGCGTCGACATCATGACGATCTTCTCGCGCGGGCTGAGGTTGCCGTCGATCACGCGGACGTAGGTCACGACGCCGCGGTACGTGTCGTAGACCGAGTCGAAGATCATCGCCCGGGCGGGCGCGTCGGCGTCACCGGTCGGGTGCGGGACGAGCTGCACGATGCGGTCGAGCAGCGGCCCGACGCCCGCGCCCGTCTTGCCCGAGACCAGCAGGACGTCCTCAGGCTCGCCGCCGACGAGCCGCGCGAGCTCCTCGGCGTATCTCTCGGGCTGCGCCGCCGGCAGGTCGATCTTGTTGAGCACCGGGATGACCTGCAGGTCCTTCTCGAGCGCGAGATACAGGTTCGCGAGGGTCTGCGCCTCGATGCCCTGAGCCGCGTCGACGAGCAGGACTGCCCCCTCGGACGCCGCGAGCGACCGCGACACCTCGTAGGTGAAGTCGACATGCCCCGGTGTGTCGATCATGTTGAGCGCGTACGGCACGAGCACACCGTCGGCGTCCTCGACGGCCCACGGCATGCGCACGGCCTGGGACTTGATCGTGATCCCGCGCTCGCGCTCGATGTCCATCCGGTCGAGGTACTGCGCACGCATCGCTCGAGCGTCCACCACGCCCGTGAGCTGGAGCATGCGGTCCGCGAGGGTCGACTTGCCGTGGTCGATGTGGGCGATGATGCAGAAGTTGCGCAGCAGCTCGGGCGGCGTGGCCGCCGGCTGGATGCGGCTCATGCCCGCGGCGCTCGGGATCGGGGACAACTCGGGGGTGCTCCGGCTTCGCTTCGGGGGATGGTGGACGGCAGCCCATGGTCCCACGGCCTCAGATGCGATCAGCCACCGGACCTGGGCGGCGTACCGGGTGACCGGGCGCCCGCTGGCGGGCGAGCGGGCGATCTTTGGCCGGGAAGTTGGCGATCACCGGGCGGAGCCATGGCCGCCGAACGTCCTTTCGTGCATGCTCGGGGTGAACGTGCGCACGCCGAGGATGCTCCCGGGACCCGGTGAGCCCCGCGCGGGCGCTGCCGTCCACGAGGAGGCGCGGTGGGCATCGACAAGCGTCACGCGACGAGCAACCCGCCCATGCCCAGGGGGCTGATGGATGCGTTGCAAGAGGGCGTGCTGGTCGCTGACTCCGACGGGCGGGTGCTCGACGCCAACGCGGCAGCAGCCATCATCCTCGGTCTGAACCGTGAGGAGCTGATCGGCGGTCAGCTCGACGCACCCGTCCGGGGCGCGACCACGATCGACGGCACACCGTTCCCCCGGGAGGACCGGCCGTCCGTGATCGCCGCACGCACCGGTCGGCCTGCGAGCGCTGTCGTCGGGCTGCGATCGGAGACGTCTGAGCCGCTGTGGCTCCGCCTCTCGGCGACCCCCGTGCCGCCGGCCGACGGAGCGAACGACGAGCCCGGCCGACCAGCCGTCATCATGACGATGGTCGACGTGACGGCAGAGCTGCTTCGGGCCGACGAGCTCCGCCGGAGCGAGGAGCGGTTCCGCCTCACCTTCGAAGATGCCGCGATCGGCATGGCGATCGTGTCGCTCGACGGACGCTTCCTTCAGGTGAACCAGGCGCTGGTCCAGAGCCTCGGCATACCCCGAGCCGAGCTCCTCGCCCTCACCTTCCAGGAGATCACGCATCCTGATGACATCGACGCCGACCTCGAGCAGGTCGCGCTGCTGCTCGACGGCACCATCCAGGGCTACCAGATGGACAAGCGTTACATGAGACCGTCCGGGTCCGTCATCCGGGCTCGCCTGACGGTCTCGCTCGCCCACGACGCCACGGGAGCACCTCTGCACTTCATCAGCCAGGTCGAGGACGTGACAGCGGTGCGCCGCGCGCAGGACGTCCTCGAGCACCGCGCGCTGTACGACCACCTGACCGGCCTGGCCAACCGCTCGCTCCTCCTCGACCGGCTCAACCACGCACTCGCGATGCACGCGCGCAACGACAAGCTCGTCGCGGTGGTCTTCGCCGACCTCGACCACTTCAAGCGGATCAACGACTCGCTCGGCCACGACGCAGGCGACCGCATGCTGCGCATCGTCGCCGACCGCATGCGGACGTCCGTCCGCCCCGGCGACACGGTCGCCCGGATCGGCGGCGACGAGTTCGTCGTCGTCCTGGAGCAGATCGACTCGGCCGACCAGGCCGGCGAGCTGCTCCAACGGATCCAGACCTCGGTCGAGCTGCCGCTGCAGCTCGACGGTCACCTGCTCCTTCCTGCCATGAGCGCGGGGTTGACCGTCGACGACGGCAGCGGCGACGCACTGCGCGTCCTGCGCGACGCCGACACCGCGATGTACGTCGCGAAGAACGCCGGGCGGGGCCGCTGGGTCGCGTTCCGCGAAGAGCACCGTCGCGCGGCCATCGACAGGCTGTCCGTCCAGGGTGACCTCCGCGCCGCGATCGAGCACGGCGACTTCGAGCTGCACTACCAACCAGTCGTCGAGCTGGCGTCGCGTGACGTGTCGGGCTACGAGGCGCTCGTGCGCTGGCACCACCCGGAGCGCGGCCTCGTCCTGCCCGATTCGTTCATCGCGATCGCGGATGACGCCGACCTCACGCCCGAGCTCGGGACCTGGGTTCTCCGGGAGGCTGTCAGCTTCCTCGCCCGGCACCCGGGGCTGCCCGGCAGGGTCTACGTCAACGTCTCACCTCGCGAGCTCGGTCGGGTGAGCCTCACGGCCGAGGACGGCACCGAACCTCGGCCCAGCGGTCTCGCCCGGCTGATCGCGCAGACCCTCGAGGCCCAGGGGGTCGACCCCAGCCGGCTCGGGATCGAGATCGCCGAGGTGGGTGTTCTCGAGGCGACCGAGCACACGCGGGCCGAGCTCGCGAGTATCGCCCGGCTGGGTGTCACCGTGCTGCTGGACGACTTCGGCACCGGGTACTCAGCGCTCCTGTCGGCGCTCGCGGCGCCCGTCGCCGGTCTCAAGCTCGACAGGTCGTTCACGGCCCGGCTCGGCGAGGGCGGTGCAGCCGACCGGGTGAGCTCCGCCATCGCGGCAGTGGTCGCGGCGGTCGGGGGCTACGGCATCGCGGCAGGCCTCGAGACCGAGGAGCAGGCGGCCGCCGCACTCGCGCACGGATGGAAGCACGGGCAGGGCTGGCTCTTCGGCCCGCCCCTGCCCGAAGGGCTCATGACCCGGCTCGACGCACCTCACGAGTGACCCGCACCGCGAGCATGCGACGAGTCACGACTCGCGGGTGATCTGCACCTGGACGTCGAGGTCCTGCGTCCCTGGGCCCGCGAAGATCCCGCGCAGCGGCGCGACGTCGTCGTACGACCTCCCCCGGGCGAGCACGACGTGCTGCGGGCCCGCGGGAACACGGTTCGTGGGGTCATATGGGTGCCACTCGCCCGCCCACCACTCGATCCAGGCGTGCGACTGCCCGACGAGCACCTCGCCGACCTCGCCGTCGCTGCTCGGGTACAGATAGCCCGAGACGTACCGAACGGGGATCCCGACGCTGCGCAGCGCCCCGGCGGCCAGGTGCGCCATGTCCTGGCACACGCCCTTGCGAGCGGCCCACGCCTCCGCCGCCGGGGTGTGTACCGCTGTCACGCCCGGAACGTACTCGAGCTCGTCGCGCAGCTCACCGCAGATCGCCGTCGCGGCCTCGTTCGGGTCCCTCCCGTGGGCGGTCCTGGCGGCGAGCTGGGCGACGTCGTCCGGGGCCAGCGTCGTCGGGGTGTCCGCGAGGAACTCCGCGAGCCGGTCACGCAGCTCCGGACCACGCACCGTGTCCCACCCGGTCGTCGCCTTGGCGGGCGTCCGCTCGTGGATGTCGATCCGGTGCTCGGCGACCACGACGAGCAGCTCATGCGGTGCGAGCACCTCGAATGCCGTGACAGAGCTGCCCCAGTAGTCGCGGTACTCGTACGACCACGTGAGCGGCTGGATGTCGAGACGAGTCTCGAGCACGGTCTGGCCAGGCTGGGCGAGCGGCGTCATGCGGGCCTCGTTGTACGACGCCGTGACGGGGCCCGCGTAGCGGATCGACGTCGTATGCACCACGTGCAGGCGGCTCATAGCGCCTCTCCGACCCAGTTGGTGAGGTGACCGGACGGGAAGTACCGCATCCGGATCGCGTCGCTCGCTGCCGAGCACGCGCGCTGCACGCTCTCCATCTCGTCGGGCAGGGAGTCCAGGACGTCGAGGAGCGATCGGTACTCGAGCCGCGTACGCGCTAGCCCGAGGTGCCGGCGCGCCTCGTCGACGCCCGTCCGGTCGCTGACGGGGTCGAGCGCAGTGAGGCACGCCTCAGCCTGGCCGAGCGCGAACACGATCGAGCGCGGGAACAGCCGGTCGAGCAGCAGGAAGCCTGCGGCCCGTTCGTCCGAGGCGGATCCTCGATGGGTTCGCAGATACGCCTCGTGCGCGCCGCACGAGCGCAGCAGCGTGGTCCACCCCGGACCCGTCGTGCCCGCGAGCGCGCGCGTCGTCAGGAGACGCGCGGTCATGTCGGCACGCTCGATCGACCGGCCCAGCACCATGAACTGCCACGTCTCGTCGCGCGACGTCACCGAGTCCATGAGGCCCGCGACGACGGCGGCACGCTCACGCACCCACGTGAAGTAGTCGTGCGGCCGCGCCGGGTGCACCTCGGCGGGGAGCCGGTCCCACGATGCGTTGAGGCACTCCCAGAGGTCCGTCGAGATGATCTCGCGAGCGCGGCGGGCGTTCTCCCGAGCCGCGAACAGTGACCCGGCGATGGCCGACGACGACACGCGGTCGTACGCCAAGATCTCCAGGACCTCCTCACGGCCGACCTGCACCTCGGGTGGCGGCGCGGTCCGGTCCATCACAGACAGGAGCAAGCGGCACGCGGTGTCCTCCTCCGCCCAGGGGTCCTCGAGCAGGCTCTGGACGTGCACGTCCAGAAGGCGGGCCGTGTCGTCAGCGCGCTCGACGTAGCGGCCGATCCAGAACAGCGACTCGGCGATTCGGCTCAGCACGTCGGTGCCTCCTGCGCGGTCGTCGGGGTACCGGATGCGCGGCGGGCCTGCTGCTGCTGCCTGACCTGGACCCGCAGACCGTTCGGGTTGGGGTCGGTGTTCTCGGCTGTCGTCTGCGGGACGCTCGCGGGCCGCTCCGCGACCACGACGGGCGGCCGGCGGTGCGCGCTCGAGCCGAGCACCCACGTGTCCTTCGACCCGCCGCCCTGCGAGCTGTTGACCACGAGCTCACCCTCGGGCAGCGCGACCCGGGTCAAGCCACCGGGCAGTACCCAGATCGACTCGCCGTCGTTCACGGCGAACGGCCGGAGGTCCACGTGGCGCGGCCGCAACGAGTCGCCGATCAGCGTCGGCACTGTCGACAGCTGCACGACCGGCTGCGCGACCCAGCCGCGCGGGTCCTCGACCAGTCGTGCCCGCAGCGCGTCGAGCTCCGCGCAGCTCGCCCGAGGACCCACGACGAGGCCCTTGCCGCCTGAGCCGTCGACTGGCTTCACCACGAGCTCGTCGAGGCGGTCGAGGACCTCCTCGAGCGCACCCGGGTCCTCGAGGCGCCACGTGTCGACGTTGTCGAGCAGTGGCTCCTCGCTGAGGTAGTACCGGATCAGGTCCGGGACATAGGTGTAGACGAGCTTGTCGTCAGCGACGCCGTTGCCGACGGCGTTGGCGATCGTCACCGTGCCCGCCCGGGCACAGGTCATGAGCCCGGGACTGCCGAGCAGCGAGTCAGAACGGAACGCGACAGGGTCGAGGTACTCGTCGTCGACCCGGCGGTAGATGACGTCGACGCGCCGACGGCCCTGCGTCGTGCGCATCCAGACGCGGCCGCTCGCGCAGAACAGGTCACGCCCCTCGACGAGCTCGACCCCCATCGACCGTGCCAGCAGCGAGTGCTCGAAGTACGCGCTGTTGAAGACGCCCGGGGTCAGGACAACGACCGTCGGGTCGTCGACGCCGGGGGGCGCCGCCGCGACGAGGGCCGCGAGCAGCCGGCGCGGATACTCGTGCACCGGACGGATCCGTAGCGCGGCGAACAGCTCAGGAAAGGTCTGGGCCATCGCACGCCGGTTGGACAGCACATAGCTGACCCCGCTCGGCACCCTGACGTTGTCCTCGAGGACGCGGAAGTGCCCCACCTCGTCGCGGATGACGTCGATGCCGGACACGTGCACGCGAACACCGTTGGGCGGCTGGATCCCGCGGGCTGCCCGGTGAAAGTGCGTCGAGGAGACGATCAGGTGCCGCGGGACGACACCGTCGGCGACGGCCTTCTGCGGGCCGTACACGTCAGCAAGGAACGCCTCGAGAGCCCGAACGCGCTGGGCGACGCCCGGAGCGACGCGGTCCCACTCCTCGCCCGACAGGACGCGCGGGGCGACGTCGAGCGGGAAGGGGCGCTCCTCGCCCGCGAAGTCGAACGTCACCCCTTGGGCCAGATAAGACCGCGTGAGGGTGTCGGCCCGGGCCCGAAGGTCCGCCGACGACAGACCGGAGAGCGCCGCATGCACCTGCTTGTACGCCGGACGTGGTCCGGTCGTGTGGTCGAACATCTCGTCCCACGCCGCGCCTGCCGGGTAGTCGTCGAACACGTCCTCCATACGCCGGAACCTAGTACGCGTTTGTCACCGGCATGTGTCGGACGCCGCGCCGGCTCGGCCGGGTCTCGTCCCGTGCCGGCACTGCTGCGGCCAGCACCCCTTCGGCCGACGGTGCTGTGCCGGTCGCGTCTCAGGGTCGCGGTCGTTAGGGTTCCGACGTGGCGCAATCGACGTGGAACCGAGTCCTGGGTGCGGCTGCGCAGATCCTGCGATCCGTGGCGACGTCCACAGGGCGCCGGGCTCCCGAGAGCACACCACGCACCGCTCCACGCGCTGCACCCCGGGGCCGCAGGACGCCGTCTGCCCCGCACGGCGGCGCCGATCGTTCGCCGTATCCCGGCGACTTCACCGGTGTGGTCCACCCGCAGTACGCACCCCACCTCGACGGTGACGCCGATCCCGGCGAGGTCGTCTGGACGTGGGTCCCGTTCGAGGACGACCCGACGCAGGGCAAGGACCGCCCGGTGCTCGTGGTCGGCGAGGATGCTCGGTGGCTGCTCGGTCTCATGCTGACAAGCAAGGACCACGACCGCGACGCCGCCGACGAGGCCCGGTGGGGTCGCCGCTGGTTCGACGTCGGCGCGGGCCCGTGGGACTCTCAGCGGCGGCCAAGCGAGGTGCGGCTCGACCGGGTGCTGCGCATCGATCCCGACGGGATCCGCCGTGAGGGCGCGATCTTGGACGAGTCGACGTTCGACCGCGTCGTCGCGCAGCTCTAGCGTCGATCGCGGTGCGCGCCGGTCGGAGCGGGCCGCACGGTCCCGCCCGTGCCCACGCTCGCCAGACGAAGTGGGCCTTCGCGGCCCGGGCTGCTACTCTTGACGCTCGCGTGTCCGCCCAGGTCGACGGGCACAGATCCAGTTCTTCACCGCGGGTGTCCCCACGCCCAAGTCCCGGGGCTGGACAGCCCTCTACGACCTCATCGATCGCCCCGGCGAACACACAAGGAAGTCCATACGTGGCCAACATCAAGTCTCAGATCAAGCGGATCGGCACCAACGAGAAGGCGCGGCTGCGCAACAAGGCCGTCAAGTCGGGGCTCAGGACGCACGTGCGCCGCGTGCGCGAAGCTGTCGCCGGTGGCGACAAGGACGCCGCAACGGTCGCCCTCGTCTCGGCGTCGCGCAAGCTCGACAAGGCGGCGTCCAAGGGCGTCATTCATGCAAACCAGGCAGCGAACAAGAAGTCGGCTCTCGCGAAGGCTGTCGGCAGCCTCTGAGCTCCCCGCCGGTCTCTGACCGGTGCAGTCCCTGACGCGCTGTCCCGGACATCCACGAAGGCGTCACCCCCTGCGGAGTGGCGCCTTCGTGGTTGTCGGACCTTGTCGGACCTTGTCGCCATGCGACACGCCCCGACCGGCGGGGCCCGGCGATCAGCTCGTCGGGAAGGCGCTCCACGCCTCCAGCAGCGCGGTCGGTATCGAGGGTCGGAATCCGGCTTCCCGCAGCGCCCGGTCGAACGCCTCTGCCGCGCCGGCGATGTCGCGGTTGCCGAGGAGCCTGTCCCCGAGCTCGCGCCACGCGGCCGCCGACTGCCGGCTCGCGGACATCATCCCGAGCATGTCGGCTGCCCACTTGTACGCCTCGCCCGACGCGACGATATCGCCCCGCGTGTGAAGCGCGTCCCCCAGCGCAAGCTGGGCGACGGCCTTCTCCAGACGAGGCTGGTCACCCAGCCGAACGAGGGCTGCCCGTGCGCACCGCTCTGCGTCGTCGGTGTAACCCATCACGAGGTGCGCGCGTGACCGTTCGACGTCGACCCGCGCCAGCTCGACCTCGGAGCCCGATGCGTTGAGGTCCGGAGTCGCCAGATCCAGCTGGCGGAGCGCCTCGACTGGCTCTGCCGGATCGCTCCGGAGCAGGAGCCACGCGTAGTTGAGTCGCAGTCGCGGCACATCGCGGCTGACCTCACCGCCGTCGAGCAGCGCGAGCGCCCTTTCGGTGTAGCGCTGAGCGAGGTCGTAGTCCCGACGCTGCTCGGCGACGAGCGCCGCGTTCCAGTAGACACTGCCTCGACCGCGCGGTGTGCCTAGCTCATCGGCCTGACGCACCAGCTCCGAGGCTCGGTGCGTGGCGTACAACAGGTCGCCGCGCTCGACGTAGGCCCACAGCAGCGTCGAAGCCAGCCGCAGGTGCTCGTCCGTCCCGGACAGACCCGCCCGTTCGAGGTCGAGGACCACCCTCTCGCCCACCTCGATGCTCCGGTGCAGGTCACCAGCCTCGAGGTAGGAGGCGACCAGGCCCGTCGCGACACCCGCCGCGTCGAGGTGGTGCCCTCGCGCCTGGGCGTCGACGAGCAACGGCTCGAGGATCGCGACCGCCGACTCCAGATCGCCGAGACCCTCGTGGGCTCGGGCGAGGGTCAGCAGCGCCTCCACCTTGAGTGCGTGCGTCACACGGTCCAGGTCGAGGCGCGAGATGCGCTCGCGAGCTGACGCAGCAGCGCCGGACTTCACGTCGAGCTTGGCGAAGTCGACCTCAAGCCGGGTCCGAGCCTCGTTCGGTCCGTCGGCGCCGAACTTCAAGAACTCCACCGTCGAACCCATCCGGGCGGCAAGGACAGCGAGCGCCGCATCTGTCGGCTCCCGCCGACCGGCCTCGATCAGCGAGATGTAGCTGGGTGAGAAGGCTCCTCCGGCAAGAGCCGTCTGGGAGAGGCCCGCGTCGATCCGCCCTTGGCGGACCCGGTCAGCAATGGTGGTCATGTGGGGTCACTGTACCTGTGACTTGTGAGAATGTCTGCACCGTGGTCGAGATTCACTCTAGGTCAACCACCTCGCTCGGCGGGGGATGTGGCGGGGGATGTGGCGGCGGGGGCGGAGCTGCGCCCGCCACCACACCTGACGAGCGTGCCGCAGTCGCCGCGGTCACCCCTTCTTCACCTCATGATGTCGCGGCAGCACCCGGTCGCACCGCCGAGCGGCGTGTACACGGAAGCCTGGGAGGTGGTGGCAACGCTGATCGAGACGAGCAGGGCGAGGACGACGGCTGTTGCGGACTTCAGGGTGAAACGCACGATGGTTCTCCTGTCACAGTGGACTGACTCGATGTCAGCAATACTATGACCTGACTCTCGCGAGTTGTCTTGTGCTTGGCGGGTGAGTTCGGTCGGTCTGCTTGACCGGATGCCCGGCGCCTTCCCCGCGACGCAGCTGCTTTCACCCAGTGGTCACACAGATGGGTGAGTGTCATGTCCCACAGTGTGTGGTGTCATTGTTCACATGACTGACGAGTCCTGGTGGGAGCCCGAGACGCAGCTCGCCGCTGCCGTCGACGCAGCCATCTCCGAGAGTGCTCGCCGCGAGTGGGTCCAGCACGTCGCCCACGAGTCCGTCCTGATCGGCCGGCAGGGCATCTTCACGAACCGGCTGCGGCCCTTCGGCTACCAGCTCTCCTACCGCTCCCCGGGCCTCGAACCGCTCCGCGCGGGGGCGTGGAGCGAGTTCCAGCATGAGCGCGCCACCGCCCACGTGCTGCGATCGACCTTCGGCCGGACGAACCTCGAAGAGGTCTCGCACGATCGCTGGCTCTTCGTCCGGTTCCCTCGCGCGTACCTCATGGGCGAGCTCCCGATCCCCGAACGCCCGGACCGGCTCGTCATCGAGATCGCGGAGCACGTCGAGATCGACCGCCAGGTCGTCGCCTCCATCCGGAACCTGCGGGATCGCGGTTTCCGGATCGCCGTCCCCGGATTCGTGAGCCGGCCCTCGCAGCGCCTCCTGCTCCCCCACGCCGACTTCGTCAAGATCGACGTTCGCGACCTGGACGTCGAGGGCCGGCCGGTCGTTGAGCTCGCCCGCTCGTACGGCGCGCTGCTCATCGCGGAGTTCGTCGAGCACAGGTGGCTCCTTGAGCACAGCTGTGATCTGGGCTTCGACCTCCTGCAGGGCAACGAGCTCGAACCGGCGAACGTCCTGGACAGGTCCGCGGCGGGGATCGCGAGACGCGTCGCGTGAGCAGCCTCCCCGTCGAGCGGCACGCAGCTCCCCACGATCCATGGACGGTCCGAGGTGTGCCGGTCTGCCATGTCGTCGCGGCCCCGTCGTCCGTCGAGTGGATCGCGACCGACACTGCGCGGCGCGCGCCCCGTTCGGCTGCGGCCTGGCGCGCACGCCTCGGTCGCCAGCCGATCGTCACGTCGGATGGTCGGACCATCGGCTATGAGTTCCTCTACCGTGCACCGTCCCGTCGGCCCGTTCGGGTCGACCGCTGGACGGCCGCGCGCCAGGACGGAGCGACGTCGGCGGTCCTCGACTGCGTGTTCGGCGGTTCGGGCGTCTCAAGCGTTGCCGCCGACCACCTGGCGTTCGTCAACGTGACCCGCTCGTACCTGGTCGGCGAGCTGTCGCTGCCGCTCGACCCGGCGCGCCTCGTCCTGGAGATCGTCGAGTCCGTCCATGCCGACCCTGCGGTCCTCGCAGGAGCGAAGGCACTGCGGGCTCGCGGGTACCGGATCGCGATCGACGACTTCGTCGGGCTCGACGATCAGATCGCCCTGCTGCCCCACGCTGACTACGTGAAGCTCGACATCCGCGATCTCGCCCGGCAGGGGACTGCACTGATCAGGCTCGCCGCCCGCTTCGGCGCTGTCCTGGTGGCAGAGCGGGTCGAGGACGAGCCGACGCTCGACAGGTGCGCGGCCGCTGGCTTCACGTTGTTCCAGGGCAACGTGGTCCAGCCGACGATCGTGTTCGAGCGTGCCTCCGGCGTCCCCTCACCGCGCACGCGCTGACGCGACGCGCAGCACAGCGCGCTCCACCGCGAACTCGGGGTCGCGGCTCGCGCCCTTGACCTCGGCGTCCGCCTGCGCGACCGCCGTTATCGCCGACGCGAGCGACTCGGGCGTCCAGCGCGTCAGGTCCCGCAAGGCTCGGTCCACCTGCCACGGCGCGAGTCCCAGGTCGCGGACCGCCACCGAGCCGCGCCCGCGCGTCGCTGCGACCTTGGCGAGGATGCGGAGCTTGGCCGCGAGCGCCGCCACGATCGGCACAGGATCGACCCCGGTCGCAAGGGCGTGCCTCAGCAGCGCAACCGCCTGCCCGGCATGCCCCTCGACAGCGGCATCGGCCACCCGGAAGCCCGTCGCCTCGATGCGGCCGCCGTAGTACCGCGCGACGACATCGACACCGATCGCACCGGTGGTGTCAGCTGCCAGCTGGGCGCACGCCGAAGCGAGCTCACGCAGGTCGCTGCCCACTGCGTCGACCAGCGCACGCACGGCAGCGGCGTCCGCGCGGCGTCCGGCGCGTCGGAGCTCCGCCGTTGCGAACGCTGTCTTGTCGGAGTCCTTCTTCACCGGCTCGCACGTCACGACGGCGCCCTCGGCGGTGCGCAGCGTGTCGAGCAGCTTCTTGCCGCGCTGCCCTCCCGCGTGACACAGCACGAGAGTCACGTCCTGCTGAGGTGCCTCGAGATAGGCGAGCGCGTCCGCGATCAGATCGTCCGTCGCGCGTTCCACCCCGGCAACGACCACGACCCGGTCCTCGGCGAAGAGGGACGGGCTCGTCACCACTGCGAGCGTGCCTGCCGCGTATTCGCTCGCGTCGAGGCGGGTGACCTCGACGCCCGGGTCGCGCTCACGGGCCAGCCCGATGAGACGTTCGACGGCCCGGTCGGCGAGAAGCTCCTCGGCGCCGGCCACGAGCACGACGAGTGCGAGCTGCGCGTCGTCCCACGTGAGACCGGCAACCCCCCCGCCGGTCGGCGGTCTGCCTGTCGTTCGGGGGGATCGCGTCGAGGGTGGCACGCACCAAGAGTGCCATGACCGACCGACGGGCACGTTCCGGCCAGGAGTGCCGCGCGGTTCCGGCCGCGTCGGACTGCGTCGGACGTTCGCGCAGGATCAGGACGAGAAGCGCAGCTGTCGCGACAGCGAGCAACGCTGCACCGAGCGGGCCAGCCAGCCAGGCCACCTGTGCGCCGGGCAGCGAGACCGTAGTCCGCGCAACAGCACCGATCCACCAGCACGCCGCACCCGCGACGGCAGCGAGCACCGAGGCGCCTCCCGGCCACCACGGTGCGACCAGCGCCGCGAGCAGCCCGACGACCGTCGCGGGGGCGACAGCGAGGTCCGCGACGAGGTTCGCGGGCACCGCGTAGGTCGAGACCGTCGGACTGAGCAGGATGACGACGGGCGCGCAGACGCACTGCGCCGCAACCGGGACCGCGAGCGCATAGGCGATCGGCGTGCCGACCGTACCCGACCAGCGAGCTGCCAACGGCCTCGCAAGGAGCACCAGCCCGGCGGTCGCCAGCACCGACAGGACGAAGCCGATCTCCCCCGCCAGCCACGGGTCGGCGACGAGCAGCACGACGACACCGGCGCTGAGCGCCGGCATCGCCCGAGCCGGCCGCCCGAGGACGAGTCCGGTGACGCCGACCGCACCCATCGCCGCCGCGCGCAGCACGCTCGCGCCTGGATGGACCAGCACGACGAAGCCGGTGAGCACCACGACGAGAACAGCCACTCGCAACCGCCGGTGCATCCGCAGGGCGCCCGCGCAGACCAGCACCGCGGCCCCCACGAGTGCAAAGTGCGCCCCGGACACCGCTGTCAGGTGCGTGAGGCCAGCGCCTCGCATCGCGTCGGCGAGGTCGGTCGGCACGGACGAGGTGTCTCCCACGGCGACGCCCGGCAGGAGCGCGCCCGCGGCCCCGGGCTGCGTCGATGCGACATCGACGAGTGCCGAACGGACCCGCGCAGCCCAGGCGAGCCACGGCCCGGGGTCGGCAAGCACGCTCGGCGACCCCGACGCGACGAGGATCGCGACGGCACGCTCGCCCGGCTCGGCGGCCGACAGCCGACCCGACGCGGCGACCTGGCTGCCGTAGACCACGTCCGACCACCCGCTGCCTCCGAGGACCACGACCGGCGCCGCTGACGCGCTCTCGGCTCCGCGCGCGCCGACGCTCCGGACCGAGATCGCGACCCGATACATCGCAGGTGCGCCC
>JABBOW010000194.1 GCA_012927595.1 Cellulomonas sp. | reverse complement strand
GGTCCCGCTCTCGCGGCACGGCCAGGCGCTGCCCGGGCTCGGAGTAGCGGTCCTCGGCGGGGCGGTGTCCTTCGTCGGTGTGCTCGTCGGCGCGGTGTTCTGGCTCCCCCGGATCGTGGCGCTCGCCGGCCGGGCTCTCGGCCGGACCGGGACGAGCGCCCGGCTCGCCGCCGCCAACACGGCTCGCAACCCGCGCCGCACCGCAGCGACGAGCACCGCGCTGCTCATCGGCGTCACTCTCGTCGCTCTGATGAGCGCGGGGGCGGCCAGCACGCGCGTCACGCTGGACCACAACCTTGACGACCACTACCCGGTCGACCTGTCGATCGCTGCCCCATCGGGTGCCGACGGCTCGGTCGGTGCGATGCCCTCGGACATCACGCCGAAGGTTGCCGACGTCTCAGGGGTCGGGGCCGTGGCACAGCTGCGCGGGACGGCCGCCCGGATCGGGGTGTCGGGACAGCCGGGCGACTCGGCCGGCTGGGTCGACCTGCGGGCGATCTCCACGGCCGACCTCGCGACGGTGGTCCGCTCGCCGGCCCTTCCCGCTGCCCTCGACGACCGCACTGTCGTGATGAACCTCGACCTCGCCGCACAGCTGAAGGTCCGGGCCGGCGACCACGTCGACGTCGCGGCGTTCTCGACGTTCGGCGACGTGGGCACGCCCGCGCCGGGCGGTCAGGTGGCGCCCCTCACCGTCGCCGTCGCAGGCGACGACCCGTCGATCGCGTACGTCACGACGTCAACCGCTCAACGGCTCGCACCGACGGCGCCCGTCGCCGACCTCTGGGTGCGGCTCCGGGACGTCGACGACGCGAAGTCGGTCGTCCCCAGGATCCAGGATGCGATCACGAACGAGGCCGTCGAGGTGTCGGGCCCGGCGCTCAGTCGCGCGTCGTACCAGACGCTCATCGACACGCTGCTCGCCGTCGTCGTGGGACTGCTCGCGGTCGCCGTGGTCATCGCACTCGTCGGGGTCGCGAACACGCTGTCGCTGTCGGTCCTGGAACGTCGGCGCGAGTCCGCGACGCTGCGGGCGATCGGGCTCTCGCGGCGGCAGCTCCGCTGGATGCTCGCGATCGAGGGGATGCTCATCGCGGGGATCGGTGCCGTGCTCGGTGCGGGACTCGGCCTGCTGTACGGCTGGGTCGGTGCCGCGACGGTGCTCAGCTCGGTCGGCCCCGTGACGCTCGCGGTGCCGTGGCGGGACCTCGGGGTGGT
This sequence comes from Cellulomonas sp., assembly GCA_012927595.1. Classification (GTDB taxonomy): domain Bacteria; phylum Actinomycetota; class Actinomycetes; order Actinomycetales; family Cellulomonadaceae; genus Cellulomonas_A. The sequence continues at coordinate 18,741 of JABBOW010000194.1, read as the reverse complement.
GCTGGTCGTCGCGGTCGTGGCGGGTCTGGCGGCGTCGGTCGTCCCCGGTCGCGCTGCTGCACGCATCTCGCCGGTCGCGGCGCTGACCGTGGACTGACGTCGACCGACCGACGGGCCTGTGGACGCGGACGCACCCTGATGCGTCCACAGGTCCGGCTCCGGACCGCGACCAGATCGACCACAGTGCCGTCGTGCGGATCACCCTCCTGACACCCGGGCAGTTCGCGACGGCCGACGCGCTGGTCGCGACCGATGTCGAGGTCCCCCCTGGCGCACGCCTCGGCGACCTGCGCGAGGACCTGGCGCGGATCACCGGTCACCGGGGCTGGACGACGCCGGGCGCTCGTCTCGCAGTCGATCACATCGCGGTCGACGACGAGCACCCGTGCGGCCAGCCGCCGCTGCTGGCCGGTGCACGGTTGCGCATCGGGCGTGGCGCGCGGCCCGCGGACGACGACGCGATCGACGCACGCCGGCACCTCGCGGTCATCGAGGGGCCCGACTGCGGCGCGCTTCGTGCCGTCGACGGATCACTCGTCGTCGGTCGGTCCGCGGCGGCGATGTGCGGCGCGCCTGCTCGCCGCACAGCCACCCTGCGTCCACCCGCGCGGCCGGGAGGACGCCGCCTGGACCTGCGGGACCAGTCGATGTCCGAGCGGCACGTCGAGCTGACGCTGCGGCGCGGTGAGGTCGCCGTGCGCGATGTGGGCTCGACGAACGGGACGCGCCTCATGCGGCACCGGGGCTCTCGCGGTGCCGCCCCCTGGGACCGACATGGCCGAGCGGTGCACCGCCGCTGGGTCCGGGTGCGTCTCGGTGACCGCCTCCACCTCGGGGCGAGCATCCTCGAGATCCGCGGACCCGTGACCGACGCAGGTCCGGCTCAGCCGCTACCGGAGTCACCTGCCGGATCCGGTTCTGGCTTCGGCTCGACAGCCCTGACCTGGCTCGCCCCGGCTGTCGGGACTGTCGCACTGGCCGCGGCGACAGGCAACCGCGTCCTGCTCGTGTGCGTGCTGATCGCACCGGCGATCGCGCTGGGGCAGGTCGCCGTCGAGCGCCTTCGAAACCTGCGTGCGGGCAGTGCCGCGCATCCCGACGGTCGGGGCGGCAGGGCGCCTGCCCCGCACGCCACCGCGGCGGGGTCGCCCGGGGTCACGTTCGACGCACCGTGCTTGGTGGACTTGATCCATCCCGCGGACCTCGCGACCGCCGCGCTCGTCAGGCTCCGGCGCGGGACCGTCCGCGCGGGTCGGGGCCCGGACGGGTCGAGAGCAGGGTCAGCCGGTGGGCCCGGTCAGGGGCCCGGTGACCAGACGCCGGGCGCAGACGCAGACGCAGCGAGTCGCGCTGTCGCCGTCGTCGGGCCGCGCGAGCTGGCCTTGGGGATCGCGCGCGCGCTTGCGCTCGGGCTGATCGGCCCCGCGGGCGAGACAGCGCTCGTCGTCAGGTGCGGCGACGACGAGTGCGAGTCATGGCGCTGGGCGCGCTGGCTCGCGCGCCGCTCGGCACCGCTGCCGGGTCCCGACGCAGGGCGCACGGTCGTCGTGGCGGACGGCGAGGGCACCCACGCCGAGATCGCCCGCTGGTGGCACGCGGCCGGGGCGACGCATCACCTCGTCCTCGTCGCGCGCAGCCTGGGTGCGGTGCCCGCATGGTGCGACGCCGTCGTTGAGGTCGACGCGGACGGAGCGAAGCTCCGACACGGCGGCCGGTCTCGTCCGCTCCCCCTGCGCGCGGTCGGGGCCGACTGGGCGGGCCTGCAGTGCCGTCGCGCGGCTGCGGTCCGCACCCTCGAGCGCACCGGTGCCCCAGGGTCGGACGCCCTTCCCGACCGGGTCGCGCTCGGCGACCTCCCGGACATCGGGCCCCCTGACGACACCCTGGTCCGGACCCGCTGGGCCGCAACCCCGCTCAGCGGCCTGCGCGCGACGCTGGGTGCCGACCAGCATGGCGCAGTGTCCGTCGACCTCGTCCGCGACGGCCCGCACGCCCTCGTGGCCGGCACGACCGGGGCGGGGAAGTCCGCCCTGCTGCAGACCCTCGTGCTCTCGCTCGCGCTCGCCCACCCACCGACGCGGCTCGCCATCGCCCTGGTCGACTACAAGGGCGGTGCGAGCTTCGGTGCGTGCGCCGACCTCCCCCACGTTGTCGGGCAGGTCACCGACCTGGACGGATCCCTCGCCACGCGCGCCCTCGCGGGTCTGCGCGCCGAGCTCGCCCGTCGTGAGCGGACCCTCGCCGCAGCGGGGTGCACCGACCTGGCCGCGTTGTGGCTCGCCCACGACGCCGGGGCGACGAGCAGTGCTCCGCCACCGCGGCTGCTCATCGTCGTCGACGAGTTCCGGGCTATGGCCGACGAGCACCCCGACTTCCTGCCCGGACTCCTCCGCCTCGCCGCCCAGGGCCGCTCGCTCGGCATGCACCTCGTGCTCGCCACGCAGCGTCCGGCAGGGGCCATCGGACCGGACCTTCGAGCGAACATCTCCTTGCGCATCGCACTGCGCGTGACCGACGCTGCCGAGTCCATCGACGTGCTCGACGTCCCTGACGCCGCCTCGATCCACCCCTCGACCCCGGGTCGTGCGGTCGTGCGGCGCGGCACCGCACCCCCCGAGTGGGTGCAGGTCGCGCAGGTGCTCGCGCCGGGTCAGCGGAACCTGGTCGACACCGCTGCGTCGTGGGCCGCCGCCGACACCAGCTGGGTCCCCGGGGCCGGGAGCGATGCACGGCAGGTGACCGCCACGCACGTGGCACGGCACCGGCCGAACGCCGCGGAGGCCCCCGCCGACGACGTTCGTCGCTACGTCGAGGCCATTCGACGCGCCGCGCACGGCATGCCGGCCCCCACGCCGCCATGGCTCCCGGCCCTGCCCGAGCTCGTCCATGTCGATCAGATCGAGGCGCTCCCCGTCGAACTGGGCGTCGACCCGGAGCGGGCGATCCCCCTCGCCCTCGGCGACCTGCCGTCGGAGCAGCGCCGCGCCGCGGTGCGCTGGGACCCGGCTACCGGTCACCTGCTCGTCCTCGGCGGGCCCGGGAGCGGTCGCACCACGGCACTGCGGACGATCGCTTTCGGCGCACTCGACCTCGGCCTGCACGTCCACCTCGTCGGGTTCGATCTCGACGCGCGCGGGGCGGCGGACCTGCACTCGTCGGACGAGCTTCCCGACCGGTTCCGCGCCGGCCTCGGGACCGTCGTGGGGACCGACGACCCCCGCCGGCTCGCGCGCCTCGTCACGCTCCTGACGGAGGCTGACAACGCCCGGTCACCCCGCGTCCTGGTCGTCCACGACCTCGAGGCTGCGCTCGACGCCCTCGCCGCGGTGGCCCGAGGCGTCGCCGGCGAGCGGCTCCTCGATCTCCTGCGCGACGGCCGCCGCCGCGGTGTGACGGTCGTGGCCGGGGCGCGCGCGTCCACCCGCACCCTGGCTCAGGCCTCGCTCTTCTCTTCGCGCCTCGTGCTCAGCCAGACCGACGCGGTCGCCGACATCCTCGCCGGGGTCCCGGCAGAGCTGGCCGGCGGTCGGCCTACCGCGGGCAGGGCGGTGCTGCTGAGTGCGCACGGCGCCGTCGAGTGCCAGGTCGCGCTGGTCCGCGAGGCGGCCCCCGGGTCCGGGCCGGGCGGACGCCACGTGCTCCCCCGGACGCCACAGACGACGGATCACGAACCGGTACGCCTCCTCCCCGTCCCGGCGCACGTCCCGTGGACGGTCGTCGGGGCAGACGCTGCAAGCCGGCCGGCCGTCGGGTTGGGCGGGGACAACGCCGAGACCGTGCACCTCGACACGAGCCGCGGGGCCCTCATCGTCGGCTCACCGGGCTCGGGTCGCTCGAACTGCCTCCAAGTCATCGCGCTGGGCCTCGTGCGCGCAGGCCGCACCGTCGCGGTTGTCGCACCCGACGGCACGCTGCGCGACGTTCCGGGGCTGCGGTCGTCCGTCGGGCACGACGGGCTGCGGGCGCTGCTCGACGAGCTGGGCGCCGGCCCCGAGCCGGTTGACCTGGTCGTCGATGACCTGGACGACCTCGACCAGGCCGCTCCGCTCGATGTCGAGCTGCTCGCCCGGATCGTCGTGCCGGGCTCGACGCCCGACGTACGGCTCATCGCTTCTGCGCGGACGGCGCGGGCCGCGACGGCGTACCGTGAACCGTTCGCGCGCCTGCGAGCCGGTCGCCGCGGGCTCGTCCTCGACCCGCACGAGCCGGGATCGGCCGACGTGTTCGGCCGCACGCTCGACTGGGTCCTCGACTCTGCACGACCACACGCGCGTGGCCGCGGAGTGCTGCATGACGACCGGCAGGTGGTCCCCGTCCAGGTCACCGATGCTGGCAGCCGATCGTGAGCCCGCCGCTGCGCGGGCACTGCCCGCCGGTGCTCAGCTCCCGGGCGCTCAGGGCGGCGGTGAGGCAGCTCTGGTCGTCGCGGCAACGACTGACGGGAGGACAAGCCCTACGCCGACGACCACCGCCACCACCAGCACGAGCCCCGCCCACCAGGTCGGTTCGACCCCGAGCCATCCGAACGCGAGCACGGCGAGCAGCAGCTGCCAGGTGAGCACCGGCGACCTCGACCAGCGCCGACCGCGCCACAGCCCGCGCGCCGAGGCGACCAGCACGGCGGCGAGACCGAGCATGAAGGCGAGCAGGAACACCGCGGCGCCCGGGACGCTGGCGCCGCGCAGGAGCTGGGCACCGAAGGCGATCCCGACACCGACGAGGAGCGTTGCCTCAAGGAGCACGAGAACGCACACGATGACGAGCATCCGGGGCCTGGCTCCAGCGGCGCCTGCTTGAGCGGTCCCTGTTCCAGCGCCCTGGGTGACGACCTTCCCGCGCCGCGGACGCAGGGGACGGTCGGCGGGTTGGGGTCGGCGAGATGTCACGGTTCGAGGCTACGTGAGCCAGCTGGCACCGAGGCGGCCCGACAGGGTACGGTGACCGCGAGATCGGCGGTCTGCGCACAGGTGTGATGAAGACCTCATCTTCACGCGAGCGAAACCTCGCGGTAACCCTTGTGCCCCGCCTGTTCAGGTGTGAGGCTAGGGGCAGCAGTTGACCATCACCCTTCGTCGCGGGCCGCTTAGCCTGTGCCTGCTGATCGGCGAGGTCGCGTCCGCCCCCTGAGCCCAGCCCCTGACCGGGGACGGGTTTGCCGTGTTCTGAGGAGATGTTCATGGATTGGCGCCACCGCGCAGCGTGTCTCGACGAGGACCCCGAGCTGTTCTTCCCGATCGGCAACACCGGTCCGGCCCTCCTCCAGATCGAAGAGGCGAAGGCGGTCTGCCGTCGCTGCTCCGTCATGGACACGTGCCTGAAGTGGGCGCTCGAGTCCGGACAGGACGCGGGCGTCTGGGGTGGCCTGTCGGAGGATGAGCGCCGCGCGCTCAAGCGCCGCACCGCGCGCCAGCGCCGGGCGAGCTGACGACCCCAGCTCTCACACCACAGTTCCGAGGCCGCCGACCGCTCACCTGAGCGCCGGCGGTTTCGTCGTGTCGGAGGGGCTTCGTCTCGTGTCGCCAGCGGCTTCGTCGTGTCGCAGGGGCTTCGTCTCGTGTCGCCAGCGGCTTCGTCGTGTCGCAGGGGCTTCGTCATGTCGCAGGCCGGTTCGACCCGGCCCACGTCACCAGCCGCCCGACTCCCCTGACGTCGCGGAGTCACGGCCCGGGTTGCGCAGGACGATGTGGAGCACCACCCGCGTACCGCCGCCCTCTCGCGCTCCCCAGGCGATCGTGCCACGGAGCTCGTTCGTGACGAGGGTCTGCACGATCTGCGTGCCGAGCCCGGTCCCAGCGCCGGCTCCCGCGGGGATCCCGACGCCGTCGTCGGCCACCGTGATCGTGAGCTCGGACCCGTCGCGTTCGGCCGTGACGTCGACGGTCCCGCCGCCCCGCGACGACAGACCGTGCTCGACCGCGTTCGTGACCAGCTCGGTCAGGACCAGGGCGAGCGCGGTCGCGTCTTCGGCGGGCACGAGACCGAACGTCCCGTGCACCACGGTCCGCACCTGGCCACCCGCGGAGGCGACGTCGGCAGCGAGCCGCAGGCTTCGACCCACGAGGTCGTCGAACGGCACGATCTCGTCGAGGGTCTGGGACAGCGTCTCGTGCACGAGGGCGATCGTCGCGACGCGACGCATGGCCTCGGCGAGGGCGTCTCGCGCCTCGGGGCTGCTCATCCGGCGCGACTGCAGCCGCAGCAGCGCCGCGACTGTCTGCAGGTTGTTCTTGACCCGGTGATGGATCTCCCGGATGGTCGCGTCCTTCGTCATGAGCTCGCGCTCACGTCGGCGGAGCTCGGAGACGTCGCGGCACAGCACGACGGCGCCGAGTCGCTGACCGTCCTCGGTGAGCGGGACGGCGCGCAACGACAGCGCGACCCCGTGCAGCTCAAGATCGGTGCGCCACGGCGCCCTGCCCATGAGCACGAGCGGCATGGACTCGTCGAACGCGATGGGCTCGTCGATGACGTCGGTCGTCACCTCGACGAGCGAGTGTCCGACGAGGTCCCCGATCACACCCAACCGGTGGAAGCAGCTCAGTGCGTTCGGGCTCGCGTAGAGCACCTCTCCCTCCGAGTTGAGCCGGATGAGTCCGTCGCCCACGCGGGGTGCACCCCGGCGCGGTCCGGTAGGGGCGTTGACTGCGGGGAAGTGCCCCCGGGCGATCATGCTCATCAGGTCGTCGGCGGCCTCGACGTAGTTGAGCTCGAGCCGGCTGGGCGTGCGGGCACCACCGAGGTTGGTCTGCCGGGCGATGACGGCGATCGCGCGTCCGTCGTGCACCACCGGGACCGCTTCCTCGCGCACCGCGTACGAGCCGAACCAGCGCGGCTCGCGCGAGCGCTGCGCGCGCACCTCGGTGAGCGAGCGCTGGAGCTGCGGGCGCTGGCCGTCCGGCGGCCGGGATCCCACGACGTCGTCATAGTGGACGGTCGCACCCGTGCTCGGTCGGCACTGAGCGATCGCGATGAAGTCGCCGTCCGACGTCGGCAGCCACAGGACGAGGTCGGCGAAAGCGAGGTCGGACACCACCTGCCAGTCCCCGACCAGCAGGTGCAGCCACTCGAGGTCGGCAGCGTCGAGCGAGGCATGACGCGACGCGAGGTCGCTCAGGGTGGACACGTCGTCCAGCCTAGGTCGCCCGACCCTGCGGACTCGCAGCGTGCGGGCAGACGGCGCGATAGCGTTGTGGGGGTGCGCGCGCAGGGGCCCGCGACCTGAGACGTTCCTCGGAACCAGTGGCCGCATCGCCCGCGACGCACGCGACCTAGCACCGCGCGCACGGACGCGCCGACGAGGAGGACCGACCTGTGCACCTGACTGTGACGCTCGAGCTGCCGGCCGACCCATCGACCGCGACGCGCATGCTCGCAGACCCGACCTTCGTCCACGCGAAGTTGCGGGCGACCGGTGCGCTCGACCCGCAGGTCCACGTCGTGAACGGCGAGAGCGGTGCTTTCACTGTGACGACTCGCAGGTCGTTGCCGACTGATCAGATCCCGGCCAACCTGCGCGCGTTCGTCGGGTCGAGCCTGCAGGTGCGGCAGGTCGAGGCCTGGGACACCCCCCGGCCCGGCGGCGAACGGCGCGGGACGGTCGTCGTCGAGATCACGGGTGCTCCGGTGCGCATGACGGGGACGATGGTGCTCGCAGCGCACGGCTCCGCGTCGACCCTGACGTACGACGGCGAGCTCAAGGCCGGCATCCCCTTGTTCGCCGGCGCCGTCGAATCCGCCGCCGCCGACGCGATCCGTGACGCGCTCTCCGTCGAAGGCGTCGTCGCTGCCCGTTGGCTGGAAGGTCACGGAACGGGTGGCGAGGCGTAACAATTCGATAACACGCTCGCGACGCTCAGGTCTCTGACCTGCGAATACGTCGCCGTGGGATCGCTACCACGCCCATTCGGACGACCTCCTCCTTGACACGCGACCAGCACCGGACCAGAGTTCAGCGCAGCGCGTGGGAACGCTCCCGCACAGGTAGCGGGACCGCTCTCACGCGAGGGTCCACACGGCCCACGTTCGCTGATCGTCCGCGCACCCTGCGGCGGTGCGATCAGCGAACATCCCCAGGTGCGGCGAGGACGCCGTCCGAACGACAAGGGAGTCACAGTGCGCAAGACCACACGCAAGATGTGGGCAGCCGCGGCCGGGGTCACGGGCATCGCCCTCCTCGCCACCGCGTGCAGCTCAGGCGGATCCACCACGCCGGCCGCGAGCGCGAAGTCCACCACAGCGGCCAGCACCGAGAAGATCACGCTGAAGGTCGCGACGTTCAACGAGTTCGGCTACGACGACCCCGCGGGCTCGCTGTACGACGCGTACACGAAGCTGCACCCGAACGTCACGATCGAGCCCGTCAAGGCCGCGACGTCGAACGAGGCCCGCGACAACATGAACACGAAGCTCGCCGCGGGCTCCGGCCTGGCGGACATCGAGGCCATCGAGGTCGACTGGCTCCCTGAGCTCCTCCAGTACCCCGACAAGTTCGTCGACCTGACCTCGGACGACACGAAGGGCCGCTGGCTCAAGTGGAAGACCGACCAGGCCACCTCGCCTGACGGCAAGCTCATCGGCTACGGCACGGACGTCGGCCCTGAGGGCATCGCCTACCGCGCCGACCTCTTCAAGGCCGCTGGCCTGCCGACGGACCGCGCTGAGGTCGCCAAGCTGTTCGGTGGCAAGGACGCAACCTGGGACAAGTACTTCGAGGTCGGCAAGCAGTTCACTGCGAAGGGCACCGGCGTGCCGTTCTTCGACTCGGCCGGCGCGACCTACCAGGGAATGATCAACCAGGTCAAGGCCGCGTACGAGGACCCGTCCTCCCACAAGATCATCGCGACGGACAACGCGGACGTCAAGAAGATCTACGGCCAGGTCCTCAAGGCCGCGGTGGATGACAAGCTATCGGCCAACCTCGGCCAGTGGAGCCCGGACTGGACCGCCTCGTTCCAGAAGAACGGCTTCGCCACGATGCTCGCACCGGGCTGGATGCTCGGTGTCATCGAGGGCAACGCCAAGGGCGTCACCGGCTGGGACATCGCCGATGTCTTCCCCGGCGGCGGCGGCAACTGGGGCGGGTCGTTCCTGACCGTCCCGGTGCAGGGTGCGCACCCGGAGGAGGCCAAGGCCCTCGCCGCATGGCTCACCGCTCCTGAGCAGCAGATCAAGGCGTTCACGTACAAGGGCACGTTCCCGAGCCAGGTCGCTGCCCTCAAGAGCCCCGATCTACTCGGTGTGACGAAGCCCTTCTTCAACAACGCCCCGACCGGCCAGCTCCTGGCGAACCGTGCCAACGCGGTGACGGTGGCTCCCTACAAGGGCCCGAACTACTTCGCCGTGAACGACGCGATGCAGCAGGCGCTGGCCCGCGTTGATGTCGACAAGACGGATACGGCGGACGCCTCCTGGGCGAAGTTCACCGACGCCGTGAAGGCACTGGGCTAACACCCGAACGGGCCGGGCCGGCCGGGCCCGGCCCCGCCCCGCGCACGCTCGACCTCACTCCGCCCCGAAGGATTCCGATGGCTACCTCGACGACGAACCTGGACAGCCCACCGGTTCGCAAAACGGACCGCGACCCGCGTCGCGTGGGCTTGCGCCAGAAGCTGGGGCGCTGGGATGTCAAGCTCTCCCCCTACCTGTACATCTCGCCGTTCTTCATCCTGTTCGCGGTCGTGGGTCTCTTCCCGCTCGCGTACACCGCGTACGTCTCGATGCACCAGTGGCACCTCATCGGCGGCGAGGGCAAGTTCGTCGGGCTGGACAACTTCACTTTCGTGCTCCAGCAGGCGAACTTCTGGCGTGCGCTCCGCAACACCTTCAGCATCTTCCTGCTGTCGTCGGTGCCGCAGATCATCATCGCGATCCTGCTGGCCGCCGTACTCGACGCGAACCTTCGGGCCCGGTCGTTCTGGCGCATGGGTGTCCTGCTGCCGTACGTCGTGGCCCCGGTCGCCGTCAGTCTCATCTTCTCGAAGCTCTTCGGCGACCAGAGCGGCATGATCAACGCGCTCCTCAACAAGATCGGGCTCGACTCGATCCGCTGGCACGCCGACGTTCTGTCCAGCCACCTTGCGATCGCGACGATGGTCAACTTCCGGTGGATCGGCTACAACACCCTGATCTTCCTCGCGGCGATGCAGGCTGTTCCTCGTGATCTCTACGAGGCCGCGATCCTCGACGGCGCCGCCCGGCTCCGGCAGTTCACCTCGATCACGGTCCCGATGCTGCGGCCCACGATCATCTTCGTGGTCGTCACGTCGACCATTGGCGGCCTGCAGATCTTCGACGAGCCCCGTATGTACGACCAGTTCGGGCAGGGCGGCTCCGACCGTCAGTGGCTGACCGTGACGATGTACCTCTACGAGCTCGGCTGGGGTAGCCAGAAGAGCTTCGGTCGCGCCGCTGCGGTCGCATGGATCCTGTTCCTCATCATCGTCGCCGTGGGCATCATCAACTTCTCCATCACCCGCCGGATCTCGACCGACTCGGCGCCGAAGTCCGGAAGGAAGGCCAAGCGATGAGCGCGCCTTCGATCCCTGTCATCCGGCAGACCGCGGGTCGCGGTGCTGCCCGGGCTGCGGCCCGCCGGCGCCACCACGCGACCGGGGCAGGCTCTGACCGCCGCGCGGGATGGATCACCTACGTGATCCTGGTCGTCGTCCTGCTGCTGTCGGCGTACCCGCTGTACTTCGCCTTCCTGCTCGCCAGCTCGAACGCAGGTGCCATCGCACAGACCCCGATCCCCTCGCTCCTGCCCCACGGCGAGTTCTTCGACAACGTCCGCCGCGTCCTGGCGTCCGACATCCAGTTCTGGAAGGCGTTCCGCAACAGCGTCATCGTCGCGGTCGTCACGTCGGCCTCGGTGGTCCTGTTCTCGACGCTCGCCGGGTTCTCGTTCGCGAAGCTCCGCTTCCGCGGCCGTGGCCCGTTGCTCATCTTCGTCATCGCGACGATGGCCGTCCCGACCCAGCTCGGGATCGTCCCGCTGTTCATCGTGATGTCCAAGCTCGGCTGGATCGGGCAGCTCACGGCGGTCATCGTGCCGGGTACGGTCACCGCGTTCGGGGTGTTCTGGATGACCCAGTACCTCGAGGCGGCCTTGCCGTATGAGCTGATCGAGGCCGCGCGTGTCGACGGCGCCTCGATGATCCAGACTTTCTATCATGTGGCGCTCCCCGCGGCGCGGCCGGCGGCCTCGATGCTGGCGCTGTTCACGTTCGTCGGATCCTGGACGACCTTCTTCTGGCCGTTCATCGTGCTGGGGTCCACCAACCCGACGCTGCCAGTCGCCGTCCAGCTGTTGCAGTCGACCTACTTCAAGGACATGTCCCTGATCATGGCGGGCGTCACACTGTCGGTGGTGCCGCTCGTCATCGCCTTCGTCTTCGCGGGTCGCCAGCTCGTCGCGGGCATCATGCAGGGAGCGGTCAAGGGCTGATCGCCCTCGGGCGGGGCTTTCGCGCTGCGGGTCCCGCCCGCCGGTCCATACTGCATTCGCCGCTCCGCCAGCACACGAGGGGACAACCCATGGCGATCGACCACGACGCGATCCGCCCCATGCTCGGACGGCCCCCCGCGCCCACGCTCGAGCAGGTGGCCGAGCGGGCCGGAGTCTCGCGTTCGACCGCGTCGCGCGCGATCAACGGTGGCCTCAGGGTCTCACCCGAGGCTCAAGGAGCCGTCGAGGCTGCGATCGCCGAGCTCGGGTACACGCCGAACCGCGCCGCGCGCTCGCTCGTCACCAAGCGGACCGACTCGATCGCGCTCGTCGTCCCAGAGCCCGACGAGCGGGTCTTGTCGGACCCGTTCTTCGCCGGGATGCTCAACGGGCTCAGCACGGCATTCGCCGACTCCGAGATGCAGCTCGTCCTGGTGATCGCCCGTCCAGGTGACAGCGCCCGGACGATCCGCTACCTCCGCAACGGACACGTCGACGGCGCGATTGTCGTCTCGCACCACCGCGACGACGAGCTCGACCACGCACTGGAGCTGTCCGGCCTGCCCAACGTGTTCGTCGGCCGCCCGTTGTCGGCCGAGAGCGACGCGCAGTACGTCGACACCGACAACGTCGAGGGTGGTCGGATCGCCACGCAACGGCTCATCAGCATCGGTCGGCGACGCCTCGCGACCATCGCCGGTCCACTCGACATGTCGGCCGGGATCGACCGGTTGAAGGGTTGGCGCGACGCCGTTCGTGCTGCCGGGCTGTCGGAGGACGCCGTCGTGCACGGCGACTTCACGATCACCTCGGGTGCGGCCGCAGCTCGGCGGCTCCTCGCCGCGCACCCGGACATCGACGGACTGTTCGTCGCGTCCGACCTGATGGCCATCGGCGCGATGGGCGTGCTGGTCGAGCTCGGCCGGGACGTGCCGGGCGACATCGCCATCGTCGGCTACGACAACGTCGGTGTCGCGAGCTCCACGAACCCCCCGCTCACGACGGTCATCCAGCCCGTCATCGCGATGGCCCGGGCCGCCGGGGCGCGCCTCCTCGACCAGCTGCACGGCGGGGGCGACCGCGAGCCGCTCATCTTCGCCCCCGAGCTCGTCATCCGCGGGTCGGCCTGACCAACTGGTCGATCGTCGTGGCAGGGTAGGCACGAGCGCGGATCGGGCGGTCGGCAACGGTGCCGACGGACACTCCGGCACCGCGCAGCCCGGCCGTCCGCGACCGGTCCGGATCGCGCCTGGAGGCACACCAGCATGACGGAGTCCGCCGCCCCCCTCGTCGAGCGTCCTTCCCCCCTCGGAACGGCCCGCGCCCAGCTCGCGAAGGCCGTCGACGTCCTCGGCTACGACAGCGGGCTGCACGCGATGCTCGCCACGCCTCGCCGGGAGATCACGGTGTCGGTCCCGCTGCGCCGCGACGACGGCAGCACCGAGCTGTTCACCGGCTACCGCGTGCAGCACAACATCTCACGCGGCCCCGGCACGGGCGGGCTTCGCTACGCCGCCAGCGTCGACCCCGACGAGGTGCGAGCCCTCGCGATGCTCATGACGTGGAAGTGCGCGGTCGTCGAGCTGCCCTACGGCGGTGCGAAGGGTGGGGTCACGATCGACCCGCGCCGGTACTCCAAGGCTGAGCTCGAGCGCGTGACGCGTCGCTACACCAGCGAGATCATGCCAATGATCGGTCCCGAGCGGGACATCATGGCGCCCGACATGGGAACCGACGAGCAGACCATGGCGTGGGTCATGGACACCTACTCGGTCAACCGTGGGTACACGATCCCCGCCGTCGCGACCGGAAAGCCGCTCGCCGTCGGCGGCTCGCTGGGCCGCGCGACCGCGACGTCTCGGGGGGTCGTGCACACGGCGCGCGCCGCGCTGGCCAGCGCTGGGGTCGCGCTGCCCGAGGTGCGCGTCGCCGTCCAGGGCTTCGGCAAGGTCGGCGCGCACGCGGCACGGTTCTTCGCGGAGGCCGGTGCGACGGTCGTCGCGGTCAGTGACCAGTACGGAGGGGTGCAGGCCTCGGACGGCCTCGACGTCCCCGCGCTGCTCGCGCACGTCGCCGCGACGGGCTCGGTCGTCGGCTTCGCCCGTGGCGACGCGATCGACAACACGACGCTCCTCGCGCTGGACGTCGACGTCCTGGTTCCTGCCGCGGTCGAGGGCGTGCTGGACGCCGAGACAGCCGGGTCGGTCAAGGCGGCGTGGGTCGTCGAGGCAGCCAACGGCCCGACGACCGCGCGCGCCGATGCCATCCTCGCCGAGCGTGGCATCGTCGTCGTCCCCGACATCCTCGCGAACGCCGGCGGTGTGGTCGTCTCGTACTTCGAATGGGTGCAGGCCAACCAGGCGTACTGGTGGACCGAGCGCGAGATCGAAGAGCGCCTCGAGCACCGGATGCTCGAGGCGTACTCCGCGGTCGCCGAGGCCGCACGCACGCACGGGTTGTCCCTGCGGGACGCGGCGATGATGATCGGCGTCCGGCGCGTCGCAGAAGCCCACCAGATCCGCGGCCTGTACCCCTGACGCGCCGCGGCGGGATGGGGCAGACCCGTCGCAGCGTTGCTGTCCAGGTGAACTCCTCCGTCGGATCGACCTGTGCCGTGCCCTCCCCCGAACCTGCCGAGGGACCAGTCCTCGCGGCGCGGGCAGCAGCACCCCGTGCGTCTGGGACGATCCCGGTGGGCGTTCTCGACACCTCGCCCGTCTCTCTGGGCACGACGAGCCGTGATGCGCTCCTCGCCACGACACGCCTCGCCCGCGCCGCCGACGAGCTCGGCTACACCCGCTTCTGGGTCGCCGAGCACCACTCCATGCCGGCGGTGGCGTCGACCTCACCCGGAGTCCTCATCGCCCACCTGGCCGCCGCGACCCGGCGCATCCGGGTCGGGTCCGGCGGCGTCATGCTCCCCAACCATCCGACGCTCGTCGTCGCCGAGCAGTTCGCGATGCTGGAGGCCCTGCACCCGGGGCGCATCGACCTCGGCATCGGCCGAGCACCCGGCGCGGACCCCGCCACTGCCGCTGCGCTGCGCCGGACCGTCGAGGGCCTCGGCGCGCAGGACTTTCCCGCCGAGCTCCTCGACGTGCTGGCGCTGCTCGGTCAGACCCCGGGGGGCCGAGCACCCTCGATGCGTGCGCGGCGGCTGCTCGCCACACCCCACCAGAGCTCGACACCGCAGGCATGGTTGCTCGGGTCGAGCCTGTTCAGCGCACAGCTCGCGGGCGAGCTCGGCCTGCCGTACAGCTATGCGCACCACTTCTCGACGGGCCACACCGGCGAGGCGGTCGCGGCCTACCGGTCGGCGTTCCGACCGTCGGCGGCGCTCGCGGCGCCCTACGTCATGGTGTCGTCGTCGGTCATCATCGCGGACACCGCCGCCGAGGCGTTCCACCTTGCCGGGCCCAGCCGGGTCATGGCACTGAGCCTGCGCACGGCCCGCCCGCTCGGCCCGATCGTGAGCCCCGACGAGGCGGCCCGGATCCTCGCCGAGCTCGACCCGGACGCGGCGCGCGACTTCTTCGCCCGGATGCCCGGGACACAGATCGCCACGACCGCCGAGCGCGCCGCCGCGGAGCTCGACGCCCTCGTGCGTCGGAGCGGCGCCGACGAGCTCCTGCTGACGTCCACCGCGTTTGACGTGGCCACCCGGGTGCACACCCTGGAGGCACTCGCCGAGCTCTGGCCCGGGCTCGGCGCGGAGAGTCTGGACGGCGGCGGTCTCAGCTGACGCCGTCGGCCCGCACGCGCGTCAGCCGTGACGTGCGGCCGGTCGCATCGACGAGCACCAGCATGTCACCGTCGACTCGGATGGTCGGGGCGCCACCCAGCAGCTCGAGGACGGCGCGCTCGCGGCCCTCGTGGTCAGGGATCCCTGCCATCTGCGTGGTCGCGAGCGGGCCGAACGTGAGCCGGTCGCCGTCAAGGGTGTAGGTGCCGCGGAACCGGTTGACCCCACCGGTCCCGAACACCTGGCCATCGTCCTCGAACGTGAGCTCGGGCCGCGCGCGGTCGGGCACCGGCGCGACGGGCACCCCGTCGACGTCGTCGAACCGCCACGTCGAGCCGGCAAGACGCTTCATGGCCCGATCATGGCACGCACATCAACCCGCGCGCAGGGTCGAGGCGAACACACCCCGGCGCTCTCGGTTCAGGCGTCGCGCGGCTGCCGGTCGGCCCACTCGGTGAGGCTCACGCGGGGGCCAGTGTAGAACGGCACCTCGACGCGGACGTGACGCCGCGCCTCGGTCGCGCGCAGCTCACGCATGAGGTCGACGATCCTGTCGAGCTGCTCGGCCTCGAACGCGAGGATCCACTCGTAGTCGCCGAGAGCGAATGCCGCGAGGGTGTTGGCGCGGACGTCGGCGAAGTCCTGGGCGGCCTCACCGTGCTCGATGAGCAGATCGCGTCGTTCCGCGTCGGGCAGCACATACCACTCGTAGGAGCGGACGAACGGGTAGACGCAGAGGTAGGAACCGGGGTCCTCGCCGGCCAGGAACGCGGGGATGTGGGACCGGTTGAACTCCGCGGGCCGGTGCAGCGCGGCGACCGACCACACGGGCAGCAGGTGACGGCCGAGCTCGCTCGCACGCAGCCGCTGGTAGGCACCCTGGACGGCCTCGATGCTGTCACCGTGCCACCACACCATCAGGTCCGCGTCGGCACGCAGGCCCGACACGTCGTACCAACCGCGCACGACCAGGTCGCCTGCGGGTCGACCGGGGACGCCGTCACGCACCGCGGACTCGGCGGTGGCGACGAGCTGCGCACGCTCGTCGTCATCCTCGGGCAGCGCCTCCTCGAGCGCGAACACCGAGAACATCGCGTAGCGGATCGAGGCGTTGATCGACTCGGGCGCGGCGCCGTGCGCACCGGGGGCGCCATGCTCGGCGGGTCCTGTGTGCGTGCTCATCATCGCGCTCCTGTCGTCGAGGTGTCGTCGTGCGGTGCGGCGTGAGCGGCGTGAGCGTCCGGTGCGGCAGGGTCGGTCGGGGTCGCAGGGTCGGTCGGGGTCGCAGGGTCGGTCGGGGTCGCAGGGTCGTCCGAGCCGCACGCGGCGGGCACGCCGCTGTCCACCCCGGCTCGCAGACGACAGCAGCCGGGACGGCACACGTCGGGCCAGGCATCGAACGCGCCGACCGTCGCGCGAACCACGTCCTCGCCCCGCTCGGCGGCGGCGCGCTCAAGCACAAGATCGACGAGACCCTCGACGAACGGCGCTCGGGTCCCCGCGGTGCCGGCGCGGACGGCCTCGATCCCGAGCTCGCGCGCGGTGGCGAGCGCCTCGGTGTCGAGGTCGAACGCGACCTCCATGTGGTCCGAGACGAACCCGATCGGGGCGAGCACGACGGACTGCATCCCGGCCGCGGCTCGCTCGGTGCGCAGGTCGTTCACGTCGGGCTCGAGCCACGGCTGGCTCGGCGGGCCCGAGCGCGAGCAGAACGCTAGCGTCCACTCCACCGGGTGCCCGAGCCGCTCACCGACCTGCGCCGCGACGAGCGCACCCACTTCGAGGTGCTGGTCGAGGTAGCTCGGACGTTGCGCGCCCGACGCCTCGTTCATGGTCGCGGGGATCGAGTGCGTGACGAAGACGAGCGGCGCAGCCGCCGCCTCGGCGGGCGAGCGGCCGGTGCGCTCGGCGAGCGTCGCGTACGCCTCCACGACCGCGTCCGCGTTGGCACGCACGAATCCGGGTTGGTTGAGATAGTGCCGGAGCTTGTCGACGACGAGTCCCGCGTCACCGTCGTTGCCCGTGGGTGTCGTCGCGCCGAGGCCGACGAGCGTCGCTGCGAGGTGCTCGCGATACTGGCGACAGCCGGAGTAGGAGCCGTACGCGCTCGTGACGATCGCGAGGACCCGTTGGGCACCCTCGGTGCGCAGGCCGGCGAGCGCGTCGAGCGTGTACGGCTCCCAGTTGCGGTTGCCCCACCCGACCGGGACGCTCACACCGCGCCGGGCGAGCTCGCTGCGCAGCGCCTCGAGCAGCTCGAGGTTCTGCGCGTTGATCGGGCTGCGACCACCGAAGTGGGCGTAGTGCTCGCCCACCACGGCGAGCCGCTCGTCGGGGATGTTCTTGCCGCGAGTGACGTTGCGCAGGAACGGCAGCACGTCCTCGGGACCGTTGGGTCCTCCGAAGGAGAAGAGCAGGATCGCGTCGTACGGCGCGACGGACATCGGGGTCACGGTCGTGGGCACGACACCATCATCTCATCGACCGAGCCCCCGCGGACGGCCGGACCGGGCCTGGACCGGCTCCGTCGCCGGTCGGCCCGGATCACGTGCGGATGCGAGCGGGCGCCGACCGGCTTAGCGTTTCGTGGGGTCACCGGAGCGATTCGCCCGCCGGACGCGGAACGGGCACCTGCTCGACGAGCGCGCGGAAGGGGTCGACAGCACAGTGGGCACCCTGAACACCGCAGGACTGCGCGACTGGTGGCTGGGCCGCCGCTACCAGCTGCTCGCGCCCATCGGTCAAGGAGGGGCAGGCACGGTGTTCCGCGGCATCGACGAACGGCTCGCCCGGCCGGTCGCGATCAAGGTCATCGACCTCGACGGCGTCCGGCCGCGCGACATCCGGCGGTTCGCGGCCGAGGCGCGAGTCCTGGGCGGGCTGGCGCATCCGGGGCTCGTGGCGCTGCTCGACGTCGGCGCCGACCTGGGGCCGGCCCGCGAGCCGCTCGCCTACCTCGTGATGGAGCTGGTCGAAGGGGTCACGCTGGCGACGATGCTCAACCGAGGTCCGCTCGACCCCGCACAAGCCGCGGACGTCGGCCAGCAGCTCGCGCAGGCGCTCGAGTACGCGCACGCAGCAGGAATCGTGCACCGTGATGTGAAGCCCGCGAACATCCTCCTGTCGGCCGAGCCGGTGGTCTCCGGGCACGTCGCAGGCCCGTCGATCACGACCAAGCTCGCCGACTTCGGCATCGCGCTCGGGCCGACAGCCGGGACCGACGAGACAATGAGCGACCGGGCCCGCGGTACGGCCAGCTACCTGAGCCCGGAACAGGCGCTCGCGCAGACCCTCGGCCCGCCGTCGGACGTCTACTCGCTCGGTCTCGTCCTGCTCGAGAGCCTCACCGGCGTCCGCGCCTACCCGGGGAGCGCGCTGTCGAGCTCGCTGGCTCGCCTGCTCGCCACCCCGGACGTCCCGGACCGCCTCGGCCCGCGCTGGACCTCGCTCCTGCGGGCGATGACCACGATGGCCCCTGAGTCACGCCCGACCGCGGCCGACGTCGCCGAAGCCCTACGCCGGCTGCGGCGCCCCGCGTTGTGGGACCGTGTGGCCG
>JABBOW010000143.1 GCA_012927595.1 Cellulomonas sp. | reverse complement strand
GGGCGGCAGGCCGGTGGCGCGCAGGTGCTCCTCGGTCGCCCAGTGGTCGCGTGCGAGCGTGAACGTCGCGTCGGGTCCGGCGCTGAGGAACGACGTGTAGACGACGTGGCGGACCCCGGCCTCGACGGCCGCGTCGATGAAGGTGCGGTGCTGGTCGAGCCGGTCGGCGCTCTCCGCGGCGGAGACCATGAACAGCACGTCGACGCCGCCGAGCGCGGCGACTGCGCTGTCGTGGTCGCCGTAGCTCGCCACGGCCACGGTCGCTCCGGGGAGCTGCGGCGCCCGCGCGGCGGACCGGACGACCAGCCGCAGCCGAGCCCCCTCGCGCGCCAGGTCGTGCGCGACGAGCCCGCCGACGTGGCCGGTGGCACCGGTCACGGCGATGAGCCCCGTCGCGCTGGTGGAGGCAACTCGATCCGGCGTGCGTGTCATCCCCTCATGATGGATCGCTGCCGGCCCGGGCGCCTGCCGCGCCGTCCCGGTGACTGCCCCCGAGTGGTTCGATGGCTAGATGAACGGAACTCCGGTCGAGGCTGTCCTGCTCACTGACGCGCGCCTCGTGGGCGCGGCCCGCGCGGTCGACGTGCTCGTGCGCGACGGCCGGATCCAGGCGGTCGGACCCCGTACGTCGGCGGACGGCCGAGCGGGCGGGGCGAACGTCGAGCGGATCGACCTGGGCGGCCGGACGGTCGTCCCCGGTCTGTGGGACGCGCACACGCACATGACGCAGTGGGCGCTCGCGCGGCGTCGGGTCGACCTGTCCGGCGCGTCGTCAGCCGCCGAGGCCGTCGCGATCGTCGCCCGTCAGCTCGCCGAGCAGCCACCGCCCGACGGTCTGCCGCTCGTGGGGCACGGGTTTCGGGACGGGCTGTGGCCCGACGTCCCGACCGCGGCGCTGCTCGACGCGGCCGTGGGGCAGACGCCGGTCGTGCTCGTGTCGGGCGACCTGCACACGGGCTGGCTCAGCAGTGCCGGGCTGCGGTTCGTCGGTGCGGGCGAGAGCTCGACCGGTCTGCTGCGCGAGGGTGCGTGGATGCCGTTCACGGCCGCGATCGACCACGTGCCCGATGCCGTCGCGGACACCTGGGTCGACGAGGCTGCGCGTGCCGCGGCTGCTCGCGGCGTCGTCGGTGTCGTGGACTACGAGATCGCCGACAACCTCGACGTGTGGCGCCGTCGCATGGCGCACGGCTCGACCGCGCTGCGGGTCCGGGCCGGCGTGTGGGAGGCATACCTCGACCGCGTCGTGGCTGAGGAGCTCGCGACGGGCGACGTCGTCGTCGGCACGGGCGGCCTGCTCGCACAGGGCCCGCTCAAGGTCATCACCGACGGCTCGCTCAACTCGCGGACGGCCTTCTGCGTCGAGCCATACCCGGGTCTCACGGGCGACGGCGCTCGCGGCGTGCTCTCGATCCCTCCCGACCTGCTCATCCCGCTCATGGGCTACGCACGCGCGCACGGTCTGACGAGTGCGATCCACGCGATCGGCGACACCGCGAACAGCTTTGCGCTCGACGCGTTCGCCGCGACAGGCGCGCGCGGCAGCATCGAGCACGCGCAGCTGCTCGACCCCGCCGACGTGCCGCGGTTCGCCGCGCTCGGGGTCGTCGCGAGCGTGCAGCCCGAGCAGGCGATGGACGACCGCGACGTCGCCGAACGGCACTGGCCCGGGCGCACCGACCGCGCGTTCATGTTCCGCGCGCTCGTCGATGCCGGGGTCACGCTCGTGCTCGGCTCGGACGCGCCGGTCGCTCCGCTCGACCCGTGGATCGCGATCGATGCCGGCGTGACGCGCGCCCGCGACGGCCGTGAGCCGTGGCACCCCGAGCAGCGCCTCGACCTGCGCACCGCGCTCGCGTCGTCCACCGACGGTCGCCCGCTCGCGGTCGCCGCGGGTGGGCCCGCGGACCTCGCGGTGCTCGATGTCGACCCCGACGACCAGGTGGACGCGCCCGGCGGGCTGCGGGCTATGCCGGTCGCGGGCACGATGCTCGCCGGCCGGTGGACGCACCGCGGCTTCTGACCCGGCGCTGCCGGTCGTCGCCCGGTCGGGCCGCCTCGACGAGCCTGCGGACGTGCTCGGCACAGTCGGCGGCCCAACGCGTCAGCGACCTGTCGTCCTGCTGGTCGCCCGCCCTTGCCCCAGGATGTACCCGTGCGCGCCGTGATGATCGAGGAGTTCGGGGCCCTGCCCACCGTCCAGGACGTCCCAGCGCCCGCGTGCCCGACGGCGGGTGTGGTCGTGCGCGTCGAGGCGACGGGCGTGTGCCGCAGCGACTGGCACGCGTGGCAGGGTCACGACTCGGACGTCACGCTCCCACACGTCCCGGGTCACGAGCTCGCGGGCACCGTCGTCGAGGTCGGGCCGGACGTGCGCGACTGGGTGGTCGGCGACCGGGTCACGGTGCCGTTCGTCAATGCGTGCGGCGACTGTGCGGCGTGCCAGGCGGGCGAGCAGCAGGTGTGCGAGCGCCAGACGCAGCCGGGCTTCACGCACTGGGGCTCGTTCGCGGAGCTCGTCGCGCTCGACCATGCGGACGTCAACCTCGTCCGGCTGCCGGGCGGCATGTCACCCGTGACGGCTGCCGGGCTCGGCTGCCGCTTCGCGACGGCCTACCGCGCGCTGACCGTGCACGGTCGGATCGAACCCGGGCAGTGGGTCGCCGTCATCGGGTGCGGCGGCGTGGGCCTGTCGGCCGTCATGATCGCGGCGGCTCTGGGCGCTCAGGTCGTCGCGGTCGACGTCTCGCGCGCCGCCCTGGTCGCGGCGCACAAGTTCGGCGCGACCCTCCACGTCGACCCGCGGACGTTGGGCACGGGCTCGCCGGCGGACATCGGCGCAGGAATCCGCGCGCTGACCGATGGCGGTGCCCACGTGTCGCTCGACGCGCTGGGCTCGCCTGCGACTGCCGCGGCGTCCGTCCTGAGCCTGCGCAGGCGCGGCCGGCATGTGCAGGTCGGCCTGCTGCTCGGAGACCAGGCCGCACCCCGGCTGCCGATGGACCGGGTCATCGCATGGGAGCTCGAGCTGTACGGCAGCCACGGCATGGCCGCGCACGAGTACCCCGCGATGCTCGAGCTGATCGCGTCCGGCGTGCTGCGCCCCGAACAGCTCGTGGGCCGGGTCGTCCGGCTCGACGAGGCGCCGGACGCGCTCGCGGCGATGGGCGGGCCGGTGGGGTCGACCGGGATGACGGTCGTCGTGCCCTGATGCGTCGTGCCCGGCGCCACGAAGCACTACGCAGTAGGTTGACCGGCTGACTAGATAGTCCTACTGTCTAGTCGTGCCTACCGAACAGCCTTGGCCGAGCGAGTGGCTGCGCGGCGTGCTCGAGCTGTGCGTCCTGCAGGCCCTGGTCGACGACGCGACCTATGGCTACGCGATCGCCACCCGGCTCGCCGACAGCGGACTGGGCGTGGTCAAGGGCGGCACCCTCTATCCCCTGCTCATCCGCCTCGAGAGCGCTGGATTGATCACCGCCGACTGGCGGGCCGGCGACGGCGGCCCGGGGCGCAAGTACTACGAGCTCACCGCCGACGGTCGCCGCGAGCTCAGTCGCCTGACCGAGCAGTGGTCCCGGTTCACCGAGCTCACCACCGCGATCCTCGCCGGTTCAGCAGTAGCCACCGACGCCATCCCGAAAGCCAAGGTGTACCCATGAGCTCGTCCATCGTGCACTTCATCCGATCCCGACGTTTCACGGTCGAGCAGTCGCTCGCCCCGCACGTGGACGCGCGCTGGGCTGAGGACCTCCTGCTCGAGCTGCGCCTGCTCGGGCTGTCGGGCGACCAGGTCGGTGCCGCGCTCAGTGAGGTGGAGTCCCACTGTGCGGACAGCGGCGAGCGTGCAGCTGACGCGTTCGGTGACGCGCGTGCGTACGGACGGAGCCTTCGGCTGGTGGGGGAGGTCGACGTCTCCGGGCGGGCGTTGCTGCAGTCGGTCGGTCCCGTCGTCGTGGAGTTCGTGGGGATGATGCTGCTGATCTGGGGCTTCACGGCCTGGCGCCGAGGTGAACAGCTCGACATCACAGGCGGCAGGCTCCTCGTCCTGGTCCTCGTCCTGCTCGCCGTCGCGGCCGTCGTGCGGTGGTCCGACGCCGTCCTGCGGTTGGCCATCCACCACCCGGTCCTGCTATGGGGGGTCGTCATGGTCGTCACCGTCGTCGGCACGGTCCCGCTCGTCGTCGTCACCGTCGTCCTCGCCCGATTCAACGCCGGCTGGGGCGTCGGACTCGGGGCGGCCGTCCTCGTCGGCGCCATCGGGTGGGTCGTCGCGCGTCATCGCACCAGCGGCTCGCTCGTCGACCCCATCACCTCACCGTTCGCTGCGGCCCGCTCGTACGCGAGGTCCGGGACGCCTGCCGAGCCGTTCGCCGGGACCGCGCACTCGCGGATCACCACGCTGGCCATGCACTCGGAAGCCCTGATCCCGATCTGGACCCTGATCATGCTGGCCCTGACGTGGTGGCTGACGCGTTAGTGCTGACGCGGACCGAAGGCGCACAGACCCTTGCCTAAGACGCACAGACTCTTGCGCGTATAGGTCGTCGCGCGATATATATCGTGCATGACGTTCCGGATCACTGAGCAGTCGTACCTGGTGCTGCTCGCGCTCGCTGAGGAGCCCCGGCACGGGTATGGCGTCGTGCAGGCCGTCGTCGAGCTGTCCGACGGTGCGGTGAAGCTCGGCGCGGGCACGCTGTACGGGATCCTCGACCGGCTCGTGGCTGCGGAGATGGCCGAGGCGTCGGGCGAGTTCATCGTCGACGGCCGGCTGCGTCGCTACTACCGGCTCACCGAGGCGGGCCTCGACGCGCTGTCGAAGGAGACCGCGCGGATGAGGGCGCTGGCCCGCCGCGCCCAACGCGTCCTGACCGCAGCTCCCCGCCCGGCCCTCGGCGGCGCCTGATGGACCGAGCCGGGATTCAGAAGAATCCGTCAGCGGGGCGCACAGAATCCTCTGAATCCCGTGCCGACGCAGCGGCTGGCGCAGCGGCCGACGCAGCGGCTGGCGCAGCGGCTCGCGCAGCAGCGGTCGGCGCGGCGGCCAGTGCGCCGGGAGACCGGGCGTTCGACCGGTCCGTCGCCGTCTGGTTGCGCTCGTACCCGCGTCGGTGGCGGGCGCTGCGCGCGGGCGAGATGACTGCCGTGCTCGCCGACATCGCCGGTCCGCATGCGGGCAGGCTGGATGCGGCCGCAGCGTGGGGGCTGCTCCGCGGTGGCTGGGCGACGCGATGGCGCGAGCACCCGCCGCTCGTGGTCTACGTGCGCTACCGCCTGTTCGGCCGCCGGATCCCGGAGCAGCACCGTGAGTGGGCCCGTGACGACATCGACGGCCTCTGGTTCCCGGTCAGGTACGTCGTCACGGGGAGCTGGGTGCTGTGGACCGTGATCCTCCTCAACCGCTTCTCGCTGGGTGTCGGACTTGGCGCGATAGCGGGGGGCGTCGTGCTCGGATTCATGTTCCCCGTACGGACGCGCTCGTCTCAGCAGCGCAAGCACCTCGCGCTGCGGGCGGACGACCGGATCGTCCCGGGCGCGCTCGTGGAGGGGCTCGTGCCACGCCGGCGACTGGACGCGCGCGGGACGTTGGAGGCCGCGGTCCTCGCGCTGGTGGTCGCTGCCGTCGCGGGCCTCGTCGCCGCATGGAGCCGTCCGGCGATGCTGCAGGCGATCGCTGTCGCCGCGGGCGTGGGTCTCGTCCCCGTCCCACTGCTCCGTGCCCGGCTCGGGAGGCTGATCGGTCATCGCCTGCAGCAGGCGGATCGTGCTCTGATCTGGCGGAGCCCGCGGGACTGGGCCGTCATCGCCGTAGGGTCCGTGGTCGTCATCGGAGGCGCCGTGGTCTTCGCAAGTGCGCTGGGGCCCATCGGACTGAGCCGTATGCTGCGTGACCTTGCGGGGCCCGTCGGCGTGCTCGGCATGCTGGGGGCGCTCGCCCTGCCCGGTGTCGCCGCCGCGACCGGCGTCGTGCGGCACCGTCGCGTGGACGCAGCCGGACTGTCCGTGTCCGACGTCCGGATCATCGCGCTGCTCGGACGCCCGCCAGCGGTCGACGAGGCCCGGCGTGGCTTGGTGCCGCTCGACGTGATCATCGCGGCCGGCGGGATGCTGGGGGTCGAGGCGCGTGAGGGGGAAGCTCGCCTCCTGAACGATCGGCGCCCACGCCGACGGCTCACGGCTCGCGGCGCGCTCGCCGCCGCACTCGTCGTGGTCACCGGCGCTGCTGCGGCCGCGACGCTCGCCGTCGCGATCGGCCCGACGACGCTGCATCGGGCGGCCTGTGAGTCGACCGTCGAGCCGGGAGCAGTCCGGTGCCCGCTCTTCTTCACGGCGCCGGTCGGCAGTGGTCGCGCCGCCCTCGTCGCGGTGCTCGTCGTGGCGGCGCTGCTCGGCCTCGCGGGCGCCCTCCTGGTGCGCAGGAGGCTCGCTCGACTCATCCCCCTCGCCCCGCGGCAGCCGCACCGCGTGCTGGTCGAGGTGTCTGAAGTGGCCTGGCTCGCGGTGGTCCTCGGGACGATGGCGATGGTCGGGGAGGCTGCCCTCGAGGTGACAGGGGTGATCGGCGTCGTCGTCTCGGTGGCGCTCGGACCGCTCGCGCTGGTAGTTCTGCCGGGCCTTGTCGCCGCGCGGCGGCTCGTCCGCGCTCTGCCCGACGCGCAGGGGCTCGCCGGATCGGATGCGCTCGCCATGGCTCTGCGGGGCCGGGCGCCGGAGGTCGACCAGCCCCGACGCAGCTCCGAGCCCACGCCCTGGGCGGTACCACTCGGCCTCGCGTCGGAGTCCGCCGAGATCGGCACGGCCCTTCCCGACACCTTCCGACCACGCGGGCTCCCGTCATGACGCCCTTCGAGCGGTCCGTGGCGTTCTGGCTCCGCGCCTACCCGCTGCGGTGGCGTGCGGCGCGGTCCGCCGAGGCGGCGGCCGTCCTCGCGGACCTTGCCAGTCCCGCGCCGCGTCGACTCCACGCCCGCGCTGCGATCGGGCTCGTGCGTGGCGGATGGGCGACCCGGTGGAGCGAGCACCCGCCGCCTTGATGCCCGCACCGCACTCGGGCTCGTGCTCGTGCTTGCAGGCTGGGCCACGCGCTGGCGCGAGCACCCGCCGCCGCTGCTCTGGGGGCGCCACCGGGTGCTGCGCAGCCGGCTGCCTCGGCCGTACCGGGCATGGACCCGTGACGACGTCGAAGGGCTGTGGTTCCCGCTGACGATGAACCTGGCGCTCCCGTTCGTGCCGCTGTGACTGGCCTGGGGTCTGGCCGGCCCGCGGCCGTTCGATCGGTGGGGGATGAGCGCGATGACCGTCATGCTCGTGCTCGTCGTGATCGCGCAGCGGGGCCGCGCGCGGGACAGCGGCCGGCGTATGTACCGCGTCGCACCGCGCGACCCGGTGCCCGCTCTGCGGTCGCGCGACGAGCCGCGCCGCGCGACTCGGTAGTCTGAGCCCGCCCCCTCCACCGCGAAACTCAGGAGCCACCCGTGGGACGAGTCGTCGTCGATGTGATGCCGAAGCCCGAGATCCTCGACCCGCAGGGCAAGGCCGTCGCCGGTGCGCTGCCGCGGCTCGGGTTCGTGCAGTTCACGAGCGTGCGCCAGGGCAAGCGGTTCGAGCTCACGTGCGAGGGTCCCGTGACCGACGAGATCCTCGCAGCCGCACGGGAGGCCGGCGAGCACGTGCTCTCCAACCCGGTGATCGCGGACGTCGGCGCGGCCTCCGCCGCCGAGGCGGCCCGGCCCGACGTCTGATGACGCGCATCGGCGTCGTCACGTTCCCGGGCACTCTCGACGACTGGGACGCGGCGCGAGCAGTCCGTCTCGCGGGTGCGGAGCCGGTGTCGCTCTGGCACGCCGACGCGGACCTGCACGCGGTTGACGCCGTCGTGCTGCCGGGCGGGTTCTCCTACGGCGACTACCTGCGCGCGGGGGCGATCAGCCGGTTCGCTCCGGTCATGGGCTCGGTCGTCGATGCTGCGAACAGCGGGCTGCCCGTGCTGGGTATCTGCAACGGCTTCCAGGTGCTCACCGAGGCGCACCTGCTACCGGGGTCGATGATCAAGAACGACCATCTGCGCTTCGTGTGCCGCGAGCAGGTGCTGAGCATCGAGAACATCGACACGGCCTGGACGCGCGACTACACGCGCGATGAGCGCATCACCGTCCCGCTCAAGAACCAGGACGGCCAGTACGTCGCCGACGAGCGCACGCTCGACGAGCTCGAGGGCGAGGGCCGGGTCGTCTTCCGCTACTCCGGCGTCAACCCGAACGGGTCGCGCCGGGGGATCGCCGGCATCACGAACGCGGCGGGCAACGTCGTCGGCCTGATGCCGCACCCCGAGCACGCGGTCGAGGTCGGCTTCGGTCCCGACGGCGCCAAGGGCCCGCGCACCGGGACGGACGGGCTGCGCGTCTTCACCTCTGTTCTGCACGCGCTGGTCGGATGACCGCAGCGAGCAACCGCGCGGCTGAGGTCTCGGTCGACCTCGTCGACTGGGAGGACCCTGACGCGACCCGGCTTCGGGACGCGCAGCAGGTCGAGCTCCGCGACCTGTACGGGGACGACGACATCGGTCACGGCATGACCGGCGAGTCGATCGTGGCGATGGTGCTGGTCCGCGTGGGTGGCGTGCCCGCCGCGTGCGGGGCGCTGCGCGACGTGAGCGACCAGCAGGGCGCGGGCGTCGGCGAGCTGAAGCGGCTGTACGTCCTGCCGACGTACCGCGGTCGTGGCCTGTCGCGCCTCGTCGTGGCCGACCTCGAGGTACGGGCACGCGCGATCGGGTTCGTTCGGCTCATCCTGGAGACCGGCGTCCTGCAGCCCGAGGCGATCGGCCTGTACCTGACGTCGGGCTACCTCCCGATCGAGAACTTCGGCGAGTACGCGGCCGAAGCCGCGTCCCGGTGCTTCGCGAAGGACCTGCACGCGACCCCGCGGCGCTCGACCGCGACCCGCGACGCCGCTGGGACCACCGCGCCGCCCGACGACGACCTGCCCACGCGGGTCCGGCACGCCGTCACGCTGCGTGCGGTCGGTTGGGACGACCCCGACGCCGTCCGGCTGCGTCGCGCGATGTTCGACGAGGAGAACCTGCCCCGGTACCCCGAGCTCGGACAGGCCATCGAGCGGCGGGGCGGCTACGCCGCGCACGATGCGTCCGAGGGCACCGGTGCGCTCACGACCCTCATCGCGGACGTCGACGGGGAGCCCGTCGCCTGCGTGACGTTGCGAGCGGCAGGACCGGGCGTCGGCGACCACGCGGGCGAGCTCAAGAAGGTCTTCGTGCGGAACCAGGCCCGAGGGCTCGGGTTGGCCCGGACGCTGCTTGCGGAGGTCGAGGTCGAGGCGCGCGCCCGCGGGCTGCACCGACTCGTCCTGCACACCGGGCGGCGCCAGCCCGAGGCGATGACCTTGTACATGTCGAGCGGGTACCGCCCGGTCCCGCTGTACCCGCCGCACGTCGGCGATGCCCTCGCGATGTGCTTCGCGAAGGACCTCTGAAGAATCCGGTCCTGGTCTGCCGCGGCGACGGCTCACGGCATCAGCGGCATCAGCCGGACGGTCCAGGTCGCGGGGCTCGCGTGCAGCTCGTACTGAGGCAGGACGCCTGGGCCGCATGACGCAGTGCCGATGCCGGTCTGGGCGAGGTCGAGGTTGACGAACACCCGGTTGCGGGGCACGAGGTCGGTGGTGTGCCGAGCGGCGTCGAGGTCTTCGCTGGTCCATCGGCGAACGGTGAGACTGATGGTGGGGTCCCCCTCGATGCGCATGCCGTGCGCAGCTCCGCGCAGCTCCGCCCACCGCACTCCCAGTCGATTCCCGTTCTCCTGCGGGAAGACGTTGGGGGTTTGCATGTCGTCGATGCTGAGCTGGTAACGGCCGACGACCGCAGCCTGGGTGCTGTCGGCATATGCCTCGCCCGGACCGGCCCCGAACCACTCGACGTCATTGATGTCGGCGGGCAGCGCCAGGCGCAACCCGAGCCGAGGCAGCCCTCGGCTCCAGTCGCCCTCGGGCTCGACTTCGACCCGCAGCACGAGCGCCTCCCCGTCGGCCGTCCAGTGGTAGGTCGCGCGCATGGCGATGTCCGTCGCGGCGGGTCCGACCCGGGTGCGCAGCACGAAGCCGTCCGGGGTCCACGTCTGGTCGATCACCCGATGCATGAGTCGATCCAGTCCGACCAGGCGCCATCCGGCCTCCACCGGAGGGCCGAACGTCCCGTGATCGTTGTCTGTCGGCGCCCGCCACAGGTCCAGTCGCGGGCCGTCGACCCGCATGGCACCGACGCGAGTCAGCAACCCGGTGTGCTCGTTGAACAGTGTCTGGTCCAGGTGTCCTCCGCGCGGTCGTCGGGCCGGAGCGGCAGTGACCATGCCCTGGCCCACGGCCACCTCGTGGCCGGCACGTGCCCAGGAGGTGTCCCGCGCGAGAACCGCCCGGATCGTGAGCCAGGACTCGCCCGACATGTCGGAGAGGGTCGGGAGAGCGACAGTCGTGGAGCCGTGCGGGCCGACGGGCGCCACCTCGAGCTCGCCGCCGGCCACCGCGACACCGTCCATCTCGTGTGCCCAGCGGAACAGCAGGTCGGTGGTGTCGCTGAAGTCGAGCAGATTGGTGACCGTCACCTGTCCCGTCTCGACCACCAGACGCACCGGCGCGATCACCGCCTTGTACTCGGCCAGGCCCGGCGACGGCGTGCGGTCAGGGAACACGAGCCCGTCGGCGACGAAGTTGCCGTCGTGGAGCGGCTCGCCGAAGTCGCCGCCGTAAGCGAAGAACTCGCGACCGTCCTGCGTGCGCTGCCGGATGCCGTGGTCGATCCATTCCCAGACGAACCCGCCTTGGCACCTCGGGTACTTCTCGAACAGCTGCTCGTACTCCAGAAGTCCGCCGGGGCC
This sequence comes from Cellulomonas sp., assembly GCA_012927595.1. GTDB lineage: Bacteria > Actinomycetota > Actinomycetes > Actinomycetales > Cellulomonadaceae > Cellulomonas_A. The sequence goes on along the minus strand of JABBOW010000143.1, from coordinate 9,192 downwards.
GTTGCCCATGGCGTGGGCGTACTCGCAGAGCAGGAACGGGATGCTGCGCCGGTGGGGATCGGCGGCCGGGTCCTCGGTGACGGGCTCGGCGCGTCGTCCGATCGCGTCGACCTCGTCGTGAGTGGCGTACATCCGGCTGTACACGTCGACGTAGCGCGAGTCCCCGTCGCCCTCGTAGTGCACCGGGCGGCCCGGGTCCCGAGCGTGAGCCAGCGCTGACATCGCGGCCAGGTTCTCCCCGTGGCCGGCCTCGTTGCCCAACGACCACATGATCACGCTCGCGTGGTTCTTGTCGCGTTCGATGGTGCGCTGCATGCGGTCCAGGAGGGCCGGCCCCCACCGGGGATCGTCGCTCGGGTTGCGTCTCCACTCGGCGAAGACGAACCCGTGCGTCTCGTAGTCGCACTCGTCGATGACGTACAGGCCGTACTTGTCGCAGAGGTCCAGGAAGGCCGGGTGCGGCGGGTAGTGGCTCGTGCGCACGGCATTGATGTTGTGCTGCTTCATCAGCAGGACGTCGCGGCGCAGGTCCGTCGCGGTCACCGCCCGGCCGCGGTCGGGATTCCACTCGTGGCGGTTGACGCCTCGGATGAGGATGCGTCGGCCGTTGACGGTCAGCAGGCCGTCGAGCACGGCGACGGTACGGAACCCGATGCGCAGTGCGATGGTCTCCCCGCCTGCGCTGAGCGTGCCGTCGTACAGGCGGGGTTGCTCGGCGGACCACGGCTCGACGTGGGGCAGCACATGCGGCCCGGCGGCGGGCACACGGTCCAGACCTAGCCCGGAAATCGTGAGCAGCGCCGGCGTGTCCGTGTCGATGCGCAGAGTCCCCGCGCCGGTCGTGTGGTCGAAGTCGGCATGGACGAAGAAGTCATCGATCGCTCCAGACGGCCGGGAGATCACGGTCACGTCGCGGAAGATCCCAGACAGCCACCACATGTCCTGGTCCTCGAGGTAGCTCGCCGGCGACCACTGGTGCACGCGCACCGCCACCACGTTCGCGCCCGGCCTCAGGTGGGAGCCGACGTCGAACTCGGTCGTGAGCCGGCTGCCCGTCGACCAGCCGAGCTCGACCCCGTTCAGCCATACCGTGAACGCCGAGTCAACTCCGAGGAACCGGATCACGGCCTGACCGGCAGGCCAGTCGGTCGGCAGGTCGAACGTGCGGCGGTACTCGCCGGTCGGGTTCTCATCCGGTACGAAGGGCGGATCGATCGGGAACGGGAACCGGACGTTGGTGTACGCGGGCTTGCCGTGGCCCTGCATCTGCCAATGGCCGGGTACCTCGATCTGAGCCCAGCCGGTGTCGTCGAGCTCGGGCAGGGCGAACCCGTCCGTGACGAGGTCGGCCCGTGGCACGAGGTTGAAACGCCACTGCCCGGCGAGCTCGACGCGGGACGCTGTGGATGCGGTGTGAGCGCGGGGTGGGCGTCGACCGGCACCTGGTTGGACGGTGCTCAAGATGCGGTCCGGTGAACTCACGATTGCGCCCTTCGTCGTCGGTCGTGCGGAGACGTGCCGCGGATCGCCGCTTGGCGTCGCCACCCGCGATCCGCTGTCGGGCCGGGTCAGTGCATGGTGTCGACGACCAGCACGAGCGCCTGGCCAGGAGCGAGCACCGGCATCGACAGGCCGACGTGGGCAAGGACGGTGCCGGTGGTCACGAACCCCGCACCCCGAGCTGGTTCCATCCAGGCCGGCTCCGCGGCCTGCACCGTCTGCGGTGCCGGTACGCCGGTGGGCAGCGTCACCCGGTAGCGCCGCGCCGGGTCCAAGCCCGGCAGCGGGCGCGCTCCGGGGCGCGTGGACCGCCCCGTGCCGAGCTGCACGAAGGCGAACACGGCCGCTGCGCCGTCGGCGGCCACCACCCCGTGGAGCCGCTCGCCCGGCTCGTCGGAATCGCCCCGCACGACGTCGCCGCTGTGCAGCAGTGGCCGCAGTCGCTTGTGCAGGGCGATCCAGTCCCGGAGCTGGCCGAGCTCGACGGGGCTGCACGTGGTGATGTCCCACTCCAGCCCGGCGTGACCGAACAGTGCCGTGGCGCAGCGCATCCCGAGGTCCACCTGCCGGTGGGTCGTGTGCGCCACCGGTGGGCCGACATGAGTGCCCATGACCTCCGGTGGCAGCAGCAGGGTCGTCCACAGCTGGATGTCGGTCCGTTCGAGAGCGTCGTTGCAGTCGGACGTCCACACCCGGTGCGTGTGCTCCAGGATGCCGAGGTCGATCCGGGCACCGCCGCTGGCGCAGCTCTCGATCTCCAGGCCCGGGTGCCGCGCCACCAGCTCGTCGAGCAAGGCGTAGACGGCCACGGTCTGCCGGTGCACCGCCGGGTGCCCGTCGCTGACGGCCTCGTGCAGGTCGCGGTTGTGGTCCCACTTGAGGAACTCGACGCCGTTCTCGGTGACCAGCGAGTCCAGGCGGGCGAGCAGGTGCGCCCACGCGTCCGGGTTCGTCAGGTCCAGCGGGTGCTGGCGTCGCCAGGGGCGGACGTCCGCCGGGCCGAGCACCCAGTCCGGGTGAGCCCGGACCACGTCGGAGTCGAGATTCACCATCTCCGGCTCCACCCACAGGCCCACCTGCATGCCGAGCTCACGGACCTTGTCGAACAGCGGTGTGAGCCCGTCGGGCCACATCTCGTCGCTGACGACCCAGTCTCCCAGGCCGTGGGCGTCGTCGCGCCGGCTCCCGAACCACCCGTCGTCGAGCACGAATCGCTCGACCCCGATCGACGCCGCCGTCTCGGCGAGCGCGAGCAGGTGGGCGAGGTCGTGGTCGAAGTAGACGGCCTCCCAGGTGTTCAGCACCACCGGGCGTGGCGACGTCGGGTGCTGCGGCCGGGCCCGCAGGCGCCGGTGCAACCGGGCCGACATCCCGTCGAGGCCGTCGGCGGAGTGGACGAAGAGCACGGGTGGCGAGCGGTACTCCGCACCAGGGGCGAGTCGCACCTCGGCCGGGCCGAGCAGCTCACCGCCACCGATGACAGCGCCGTGCCGGCCGGCGCCCTCGGGCAGCTTCTCGACGAGGCACACCTGATTGCCGCTCCAGGCGACGTGCGCGCTCCACACCTCACCGTGCCGGAAGCCGAAGCCGGCGGTCCCCACGCTCATCAGCAAGGTCGCGTCGTGCCCGGTGCGACCCCGCCGGCTCGCGCGCAGGTGCGTTCCGTGCTGGACGTCGAAGCGTTGTGGCGCCCGTTCGCGGAGCCAGCGCCCGGTCAGGTCGAGCCCGGCCACGGCGCGCTCAGGCAGCGGGAGCAGGAGGTTCAGCGCCACGAGGTCGAGCTCGCCGGCGCCAGTGTTGTGGACGATGACCTGATGGGTGAGGACGCCGAACGGGTCCAGGTCCAGCACCAGCCGGACCTGAACTCCGGCGTCCTCGTCGACTGAGGTGACGATGACGCGGTTGCCCTCAGCCAGGACGGGTTCGCGCAGCTGCAGGCGGACCGGGGCGCTGTTCCCAGCGCGGGCCACCTGCAGCCCCGGCGTGCCCGACCACCCGTCGGACTCGGACGGGAGCAGTGTCACCGGCGGCGCCTCGTCGAGCGCGCTGTGGGTGACGGGCGGACGTGTGGCGAGGTCCAGGGAGCCGATGTCCGGCCCGAGATCACGGCCCCAGTGCAGGACGCGGGGAAGCAGCGGGCCGGACACGTCCAGCACGAGCTGCACCCCCGCCGCGCGCAGGGTCACGACGACGGGGGCGGTGCTCAGCACGGTGAAGAGCCTCCTCGGCAGGTGGATGGGTCACGGTGTGCCGCTCAGCCCTTCGTGGACCCCAGCGTCAGCCCCGACACGAACTGCTTCTGCAGCACGAAGAACACGATCAGGGTCGGCAGGGCCACGATGATCGAACCAGCGGACAGCAGGTTGTAGTCCGTGAAGAACTGACCCCTGAGGTTGTTCAGGGAGCTGGTGATGGGGTACTTGTCGCCGCTCTGCAGGAGCACCGTCGCCCAGAAGAACTCGTTGTAGATCCAGGTGACCTCGAGGGTGGCGAGCGCCGCCAGCGGCGGCCGGCACAGCGGAAGGGTCAGCTGCCACCACTGCCGCAGGATGCTGGCGCCGTCGACGTCTGCCGACTCGTAGATCTCCATCGGGATCGTCTTCATGTAGTTGCTCAGCACGAACGCGCAGAACCCCGTCTGGAATGCCACGTTGATCGCGATCAGGCCCCACAGGCTGTTGAGCATCGTGCCGGAGTCGGAGACCCAGAGCGGCACCGGGATCGCACGGAACATCCGGTAGATCGGGATGAGCAGCGCCTGCGGCGGCAGCAGGTTCGCTGCGGTGAACATGCCGAGCAGGGCCAGGTTGAACCGGTAGCTGAAGCGCGCCACGACGAACGCCACCATCGACGACAGCAGCAGGGTCAGGAACACGGCCGGGACCGTGATGATCGCCGAGTTGATGAAGTGCCTGGAGAAGTCGGCCTGCTCCCACGCGTTGGTGAAGTTCTTGAGCGTGAAACCGCCGATCGAGGCGTACCCGTGGAGCGAGGTGTAGCCGTAGTCGCGGAAGCTGTTGTAGAGGGCCCAGGCCACCGGGAAGACCCACGTCAACGCCACGATGATGAGGAAGGCGTGGAGGACGACGCGGGGAGACCTGATCTTCGGCTTGGGGCGAGGCACCAGCTCGTGGCCTGCCGTGTTCATCGGCCGGTCCTGTACGGAGGTCATCGTTCCTCCTTCATGACGACGCGCAGCTGGAGCGTGATGAACACGGAGCTGATCACCAGCATCACGGTCGCCAGTGCGGAGCCGAACCCGACCCGGCTGGCTTCACCGACGACGTTCTGGGTCACGAGCGTGGAGATGAGCTCGAGCCCGTTGCGGCCCTTGTTGATGATCCACACGAGGTCGAAGGCCCGGAGTGACTCGATGAAGGTCACGGTGAGCACGATGATGTTGATGGGCCGCATCACCGGGAAGACGATCCGGAAGAAAGTCTGGGGCTGTGATGCGCCGTCGATCGCGGCGGCCTCGCGCAGCGTCGGGTCCACCGCCTTCAGACCCGCCAAGTAGAGCAGCATGATGTACCCGACCTGCCGCCACGACGTCGCCACGAGGGCGGCCCCCAGGTTGTACCTCTGATCCCCGAACCAGTCGATCGTGCTACCCGTGACGTAGTTCAGCAGCCCTTCCTGCTGGGAGAAGATCAGCTGCCAGATGAACCCGATCAGAGCCAGCGACAGCACGACGGGCATGTAGAGCGCCGTCTGGTAGACGCGAGTACCGCGAATCTCCTTGTCGAGAAGGATCGCCAAGAACATCCCGATCGGGGTGGCCACGAGGAACATCACGGCCAGCCAGATCAGGTTGTGCTGCATCGCAGGCCAGAACGGTGGGTAGTTCGTGACGACGTTCTCGTAGTTGAGGGTTCCGACGATGCTGTCGGAGGTCAGCGGACCTACGCCGTTCCACTTCGTGAACGACAAGAACACCGAGGCGATGGCTGGCAGCCAGATCAGCCCGAGCACGATGACGCTCGGGATGAGGACGAAGATCATCACCGTGATGCGGTCGCCTCTGCCGAGCCGTCGAGTTTTGCCGCTCCGCCGTACCGGCCGGCCTCGCTTTCGTGTTCCGGCCGGTGCGGTGGGGGCCGCCAGTCTCGCGGTGGTCTCAGGCACGCGGATTCCTCCGTCGCTCGCGTCTCAGGAGGTGAAGATCGACTTCTTCTGGCTCTCGATGCTCTTCAACAGACTGTCGATGTCGCTCGGGTTGCCGATGAAGGTCTGGATCGCCGGGATCATGACGGTCGACGCGAAGTCCGGCCGGGTGTCGCGGTCCAGGAACTGGGAGATGTGCTTCGCCCCGGCGATGAATTCCACGGCCTTCTTCTGCAGCGCCGTGTAGCCGGAGGTGTCGGCCTTGCTGTTGGTCGCGATGACCGTGGGGTCAGCCTTGACGGACACCCCTTGGGCCGCGGCGGTGGACAGGTACGCGAGCAGGTCCTTGGCCGCAGCCGCGTTCTTGGGCGACTTGGCCATCATGAAGCCGTCGATGGGCGCCTCGATGGCGTCCGTGCCGATGTTCGAGTCGATCTCCGGGAACGCGAAGAAGTCGAGGTCGTCGCGGTCGGGACCCGCCGTGAACTGCTGGCCCATGAACATGCCCTGGACGAGCATCGCGGCTTCGTTCTTCTGCACCGACTGTGCCGACTCCTGCCACGTACGGCCCAGCGAGTCGGGCTGCGAGACCTCGAGCAGCTTGGCCCAGGCGCTGAAGACGTTCTTGACCTTCGGATCGGTCCAGGCTTCCTTTCCTGCCATCAGGCTCACGTGGAAGTCGTAGCCGTTGATGCGCAGGTTGAGCTGGTCGAAGGTACCCATGGCCGGCCAGCCGTCCTTGTCGGCGAAGGCGAGCGGGACCATGCCGTCCTTCTTGATCTGGGCCGCCAGCCTGTAGAAGTCGTCCATGGTCTTCGGCGCCGTGTAGCCCTTGGCCTTGAAGATGCTCGGCCGGTAGAACACCGCCCACGGGTACGTGGTGAACGGGACGAAGTACTGCTTGCTGTCGTCCGCGGTGGACGCGGCCTTCAGCCCGTCGCTCATCCCCGTGACGTTCTTCCACACGTCGCTGACGTCCCCGACCAGGCCCTGGTCGGCGAAGAAGCGCATCCGGTACCCGGCGAACCACGAGAAGACGTCGTCCGGCGAGCCTTGGAGGTAGTTGTTGATGTTCTCCTGGAACGAGTTGTGGTCAACGGTGTTGATTGCCACCGTCACCTTGCTCTGCGCCTGGTAGGACTTGATGATCTCCGCGTAGGCCGCCTTCGGCACGGCATCCGACTGGTTGGAGCCGAAGGTCACGTTGCCGCTCGCCGCCGTGCCGGCGCTCGCGGTCGCCGAGGAGCTCGACCCTGAGCTGCACGCGGCCAGAGCTGCGAGAGCAGCGGCGCTCATCGTCCCTTGGAAGAGCATGCGGCGGCTGATCGGGGTCGAGATCAACGACGACTGAGGCGTTGGGGGGATGAGACGAGCAGGGGACTCGGGCTTCAGATCGGACACGACTTCCTCCTGGTGAAACGGTTGTCGTCGACGTTGACGGGCCAGCGCGTCCTTGCGCTCGCCCAATCATGCAATCGCGCTTCTACCAGCGGCGCAACCGCTTGCCGCCCCAGGATGGTTGCAATGACGTCACGGCCGACCTGCCTCCACGGCGCACCTGCGGGCCCGACGGATCGACCGGGCCGGAGCTACGCGACGTCCGCGGACGGCTTCACGCCGAGCGCACGTTCGACGCACCACGCCTCGAAGGCATCAGCGGCGAGCGCTGGCGAGAAGTGGAACCCCTGCGCCTCGTCGCACCCCATGCGCGCCAGGGCGTCGAGCGTCGTCGCGTCCTCCACGCCCTCCGCCACGAGGGTGAGGCCGAGGCTGCGGCGCCGAGGTCCACGACGCTGCGCACGATCAGTGCCGCGTCCAGCTCCCGGGTCATGGGGATGACCAGCGACAGGTCGATCTTCAGCTCGGAGATCGGCAGCGTCCTCAGCTGGCTGAGGCTCGTGCACCCCGCACCGAAGTCGTCCAGCGAGATCCGGATGACCAGCGACAGGTCGATCTTCAGCTCGGAGATCGGCAGCGTCCTCAGCTGGCTGAGGCTCGTGCACCCCGCACCGAAGTCGTCCAGCGAGATCCGGATGCCCAGCGCCGCGAGCTCGCGCAGGACCCGCTCGGCCCGCACGGGCTCGATCATGATCGCCGTCTCGGTCACCTCAAGGGCAAGGAGCTCCGGGGCGACCTCGTGAACAGCGAGCAGGTCCGCGACCTGGGTGGCGAGCTGGGGGTCCAGCAGGTTCCGGGCGGACAGGTTGACCGAGACCGGCATCGGGCGGCCGGAGTCCGACCACGCGCGCACCTGGGCGAGCGCGGCGTCAAGGACCAGGTACGTGAGCGGTGAGAGACGTCGATGGCGCGAGCCCGCTGGTCGCCAAGCCGACGACCCGAGGTGCGTCCGCCACGACAGACCCCGGACTTGTCATCGCGGCAGCCGATCTCGTGCGCTGGCGGGGAGCCCAGATCTCATCCTGTCGGCCACGCGCCGCGGCCCTCGCGCGCCCCAAGACCGTCGAGGGCGCGGGACAGGTCGTCGACGAGGTCCGCGGGGTCCTCGAGGCCCACCGACAGCCGCACGGTCGCCGCGCCGATCCCGACCGCCGCGCGCCCTTCCGGCCCGAGCTTGCGGTGCGTGGTCGTCGCCGGGTGCGTGACGATGGATTTCGCGTCGCCGAGGTTGTTCGAGATGTCGATGACCCGCAGGGCGTCGAGGAAGCCGAACGTGGCCTTCTTCGCGTCGTCGGCGGACGCGTCGTCGCCCACTGCAAGGTTGAGGGTGACGACCGTGCCGCCGCCTGTCTGCTGGCGCAGCGCGAGCCCGTGCTGCGGGTGCGAGCTGAGGTAGGGGTAACGGACGGTCGTGATCGCGGGGTGCTGCTCGAGCCAGGTCGCGAGCTGCAGCGCGGACGCCGTCTGGTGACGCACGCGCAGCGACATGGTCTCGAGTCCCTTGAGCAGGACCCAGGCGTTGAACGGGCTCAGGGACGGTCCGGTGTTGCGGATGAACGTCTGGACCGACCCGTGGATGAACTCGTCGGTCCCGAGGATCGCGCCGCCGAGCACCCGTCCCTGGCCGTCGATGTGCTTGGTCGCCGAGTACACGATGACGTCCGCGCCGTGCTCGAGCGGCCGCGACAGCACCGGCGTGGCGAACACGTTGTCGACGACGACGACGGCCCCTGCCGCGTGCGCGAGCTTGCTGACGCCGGCGATGTCGACGAGGTCCTGCATCGGGTTGGACGGCGTCTCGAAGAACACGACGTCCGCCGGCGTGGCGAGCGCGGCCTCCCACTGCTCGGGCACGTGACCGTCGACGTAGTCGGTCCGCACCCCCCACTTCGCGAGGATCTCGTCGAAGATCACGACTGTCGAGCCGAACAGCGCGCGCGACGCGACGATCCGCGACCCGTGACGCACGAGGGCCGCGAGCGCCGTGAAGACCGCCGACATGCCACTGGCTGTGGCGTAGGCCGCCTCGGCTCCCTCGATCAGGCGCAGCCGCTCCTCGAACGTCGAGACGGTGGGGTTGCCGTAGCGCGAGTACAGGAAGCGGTCGACCTCGCCGCCGAAGGCCGCCTCGGCCTCGCCGGCGCTCGGGTACGCGTAGCCCTGCGTGAGGAAGAGCGCCTCTGACATCTC
>JABBOW010000190.1 GCA_012927595.1 Cellulomonas sp. | reverse complement strand
CACGTGATCGTCGTCGCCCCGGAGCACCGTCCCCACCCCGGCGGCCGCGAGCGTGACAGCGGTCGCGAGGCCGAGCGGCCCGAGACCGACCACCCCAACCGTCCGGTCGGCCCGCGCCCGCACGAGCGCCGCACCGTCGCCGTCGTCGCGCAGCAGCGACCACACTGCGGCGTCGGCGCTCGCGGCGTTCCGTACCCTCGGCCGGCTGCTGGCCGGGCTCCCGCACGTGAGGCGAGCGGCCTGCAGAGCGTCGAGCAGCTCGGTGGCGCGGGGGCTGCTCACCCCGCAGGCGCGCGCGCGGTCCACCAGCGAGTCGAGCTCGGCGTCGTCGTCGAGCAGACGGAGCAGGCGGACCTCGCCGGGGTCCAGACCGCCCAGGCGGACTGCCCAGCGGGAGTCCGTGCCGATCTGCACCTCGGAGGCGGACCGGCTCAGCACGCGGAGGCCCGGACGGAGTCGCATGGCGGCCTTTCTTCGAGGGCGGGCGTCGACGCCGCGAACACTGGCACGCCGCGCGTCTCGCGTGCGCGCGTCCTCCACAGGACGTGTCCCGTGCCGTCTGCGACGTCGCACGCCGTGCGACCCGCTAGCGTTCTGCGCGTGCAACCGTCACGGGACCCAGCGCGCGAACCCGAGGTGGAGGTCCGCCGTTCGCGGAACCGGGTGCGGACCGTGACGGCGTTCCGCGAGGGCGACCGCACGGTCGTCGCCATCCCGGCGCGGTTCACGCGCGCCCAGGAGCGCGATTGGGTCAGGCGCATGGTCACGCGGCTCGCGACCCAGGAGCAGCGCCGCCGTCCGTCGGACGACGAGCTCGTGGCACGTGCCGCCGAGCTGTCCGCCCGCTACCTGGGCGGCAAGGCGAAGCCCGCGAGCGTCACATGGTCGAGCAACCAGGGCCACCGCTGGGGGTCGTGCACCTCGATCGACGGGACCATCCGCATCTCCGACCGGGTCCGCGGCATGCCGGCCTGGGTCCTCGACTATGTGCTGGTGCACGAGCTCACTCACCTGCTGCATGCCGGGCACGGCCCTGAGTTCTGGGCGATGCTCGCGGCTTACCCGCGCACCGAACGCGCTCGCGGCTTCCTCGAGGGCGTGGCCTTCGCGCCACAGGCCGCGAGCGAGCTGGACGACGAGGTCGCCGCGTCCGGCGAGCCGGACGACTCAGTCGATCGATGAGCCGGGGTCCTCGCCGAGGATCTCCGCGAGCGCACGGTCGATCTCCGACTGCTCGTCCTGCATGGCCGTCCGCCTCGCGGCATAGCCTTCCGGGTCGTCGAGGTCCTCGGTCGTCGGGAGCAGGTCCGGGTGGTCCCACACGGAGTCGCGGGCGGCGGTCCCACCGTCCAGTGCGATCTGCGCCCAGAGCGTCGCGGCCTCGCGCAGTCGGCGGGGGTGCAGCTCGAGGCCGACGAGGGTCGCGAACGTCTGCTCGGCGGGTCCACCCGCAGCACGGCGACGCCGGATCATCTCGCGCAGCGCGACAGCGTGCGGCAGATGCGGTAGCGCGGCGGCGGCGCTCACCTCGTCGACCCACCCTTCGACGAGGGCGAGCGAGGTCTCGAGCCGCGTGAGCACCGCCTGCTGCTCGGGGGTGGTCTGCGGGGCGAACACGCCGCTCGACAGGGCGCCCTGGAGAGCGGCGGGGTCGGTCGGGTCGATCGCGTGCACGGCGTCCTCGAGCGACTCCAGGTCGATGGTGATGCCGCGGGCGTAGGCAGCGACGCTGCCGAGCAGGTGCCCGCGCAGCCAGCCGACGTGCGTGAACAGCCTGGCCAGGGCGGCCTCCCGCAGCGCAAGGAAGAGTCGCACCTCCTCGACGGGCGCGTCGAGGCCTTCGGCGAACTCGTCAACGTTGCTCGGCACGAGTGCCGTCGACGGTTCCCTGACGAGCGGCAGACCGATGTCGGTCAGCCCGAACACCTCACGGGAGAGCGTCCCGGCAGCCTGGCCGACCTGCATGCCGAACACGGCCGAACCGAGCTGACGGATGAGCTGCGTCCTGTCGGCGCCCGGCGCGTGGAAAGCAAGACCGGGGATCGACGGCGCGTCGTCGGCCTCGAACTGCGGCAGGGTCTCAGCGAGGGCCCCGGCGAGCGCCGTGGACAGCGAGGCAGCCACCGGCTCGGTCAGGATCTGCCAGGCCGGCAGCGTCTGCTCGACCCACTCGGAACGGCTCAGAGCGCGGACCGGGCCGCCCGACGGCGGGAGGTCGGTCACGGCGTCGAGCCACAGCTCGGCGACAGAGAACGCCTCGGTGACCTGGCGTGCCTGGGGCGCGGCCACGACGGGGTCGCCCTCGGCAACGGCTGCCTGCCGCGCGACGTCATGCGCCACATCCCAGTTGACGGGACCGCTGCCCGACGCCGCGAGCAGGCGCTGGATCTGCTCGAGCACCTGGCCGAGCATGGCGGGGTCGTCCGGGAGACCGGACGCGGCAGCCATGGCGGCCGGGTCCATCCCCTGCGCACGCAGCTGGCGCAGTGCCTCGTCGGTGTCGGGGCCAAACATCTGGCGGAGCATCTGCTCCCATGCGGGCAGGTCATCTCCACCGGGGGTGGATCCGGCGGGGCGGTCGATGCTCATCGGCAAACTCCTGGGACGATGGGCCAAGAAGGTCCACGGTAACCACAAGGGACGGGATCGACGGATGGCGCGCGGCCAGGTTCGCTCAGGGCGCAGGGGAGCGGGGGAGCCGAACGCTGCCCTGCCCGACGGCGCCGACACCCGCGAGGTCGTCGTCGTCGGGCCCGGGTCGGTGGCGGCTGGTATCGGCGCCTGGTTCTCCGTGCACGGCAAGCGACCGGTACGCGTGCTCGACGACCTGCCGGCCGGCGGACCCGAGGCGGCGCTCGCGGACGTCGGCTCGCTCGTCGTCGTGCCGCACCGGGGTGACCTGGCAGCGTCGTGGGCGCTGCCGGCAGCCCGTCGCCGCGCAGAGGTCATCGAGCTGGCGCAGCGGGCTCTCACAGCCGCACGGACGGCCGGCGTGCCGCACGTCGTCGTCGTCACGTCCGCGATGGTCCACGGTGCTGCGCCTGACCGACCCGTCATCACGGACGACGCACCAGTCATGTTGCCCGCCGGCGGCGTCCCGGAGGGCGTCGTGGGAGACCTCCTCGCGGTCGAGGAGGTGCTCACCCGGTTCGCGCGGCGCAGCCCGCCGCTCGTCACGGTGCTGCGGCCGGCGGCCCTCGTCGGGCCGGGGATCGACACGATCATGACGCGGCACTTCGAGGCGCCCCGGCTGCTCGCGGTGCGCGGGGTCGTCCGGCCGTGGCAGTTCGTGCATGTCGACGACCTTGCTGCAGCGGTCGCTCTCGTGCTCGACGCCAGGCTCGCCGGACCGTTCACGGTCGGCGTCCCCGGTCCGCTGTCGGCGCACGACGTCGAGGCAGCAGCGGGTCTGCGCCGCATCGAGCTCGCGGCCGCGACGGCGTTCGGCACAGCGGAGCGGCTGCACCGCGTCGGGGCGTTGCCGGCGCCGAGCTCCGAGCTCGCGTACGCCGTGTACCCGTGGACCGTCGAGGCCGGCGGGCTGCTCGCCGCAGGGTGGGAGCCGCAGTGGTCGAGCTCCCAGTGCCTCGACGTCCTGCTCGAGGGTGTCCAGGGCCGCATCACGCTCGCGGGTCGACGGGTCGGCGCACGGGACGCCGCGGCACTCGGCGCGGCGGGCGCCGCCGTCGCGCTCATCGGGACCGCCGCAGTCTGGCGTCGGGCCCGAACCAGCCGTAGGGGATGATCGGGGGGTGGACCACACGACCCCTGCGCGCGACGACGCAGACCCGTTCGGCACCGTCGCGCCCGAGCCCGACGAGACCATGGGGCCGCCCGAGCCCGCCGCAGCCGCCCCCAGCGCGCGCTCGATGACGCTCTCGATCGCGACGCTGGTCGCCGCGGTGCTCTTCGCGGTCCTCGCCGTGATGCCGGCGCCGTACGTCGTGAGCTCGCCCGGGCCGACGCGCGACACGCTGGGGGATCAGGGCGGGACGCCCCTCATCGCAATCACGGGAGCACCGACCTACCCCTCGACCGGGCAGCTGCGGCTCACGACGGTGTCCGCGACCGGCGGGCCGGGGTACCCGTCGACGGCGCTCGGCGTCGTGCGCGGCTGGTTCGACGGCTCGTCCGCGGTGCGCCCGGTCGAGGAGCTGTACCCGCCCGACGCGTCGAAGGACCAGGTCGACAAGGCCAACCAGGTTCAGATGACGTCGTCGCAGGAGAACGCGACGGTCGCTGCGCTCGAAGAGCTGGGCTACGACGTTCCGGCGACCCTGACGGTCGCAGGGACGACGGCGGGCAGCGGTGCGGCCGGGGTTCTCCTCGTGGGCGACATCCTCGTGGCGATGGACGGCACGGCGCTCACGTCGTTCACCCAGCTCACCGACGTCCTCAAGGCGACGGCCGCGGGTGCAACCGTCCACCTCGGGCTCGACCGCGCGGGCTCCCCGATCGACGTCGACGTCGTGACGAGCGAGCGCAAGGGCGGCGGTGCGCAGCTCGGGGTCCTGATCAACCCCACGTTCTTCCCGCCGGTCGACGTCAAGATCAAGATCGACGACATCGGCGGCCCGAGCGCCGGCACGATGTTCGCGCTCGGGATCATCGACAAGCTCACGCCCGAGGACGAGGTCAACGGCCAGGTCGTCGCGGGCACCGGGACCATGGACATCTCGGGTGAGGTCGGCCCGATCGGCGGGATCCGGCAGAAGCTCGTGGGCGCGCGCCGGGACGGTGCGACGTGGTTCCTCGCGCCCACGGGCGACTGCCCGGAGGTTGTCGGCCACGTGCCCGACGGCCTGCGGGTGGTGCGCATCGCGACGCTGCACGAGGCACGCGAGGCGATCACCGCGATCGGCGCGGGCACCGCGGACTCGCTGCCGACCTGCACGGCGGGCTGAGCAGGCGCAGGCAGCGCGCTCGGCGGGGCGCCGCTGCGCTCAGACGAGCGTCGCCTGGACCGCCTCGACGAGTCCGGGCACGAGCGTGGCGCCTTGGCCGACGGCGTCGTCCGAGTCGTTGGTGCGCGTTCGCACCGCGCACCAGCTCGTGCCGTCGCGCAGCACGCCGACGGCGATCCGCACGTCCTGCCGGTCGGGGTGCGCCGCGAGGTAGGCCAGCGCCTCGTCCGGGTCGGCCGGGAGGTCCTCCTCCGCTGCGGGCGGCAGCACGACGCGCTCGACCGTGACGGCCGCTCCGTCGACGCCGTCCGGCCAGGAGAGCGCCGCGAGCAGCTCCTCGAGGTCGTTCGCCGGCGGAAGGCCTTCCTGCTCGATCGAGGTCAGGTGGTACGGGTCGCGACCGGCGATCGCGAGCACCTGCGGGGGCAGCTGGTCGGCAAGACCCGGCTCGACCTCGAGCGCTTGAGCCGTGCGCACGAGCGCGAACACCCGCACCGGCCCGTCCCAGCCACCGGTCGCCACGTGCCGCTCGATCTCCCGAACCGCCTCGGCGAGACTGGCGCGGGGGGACAGTGTCACGATCTCGTCGCTCATGGGAGCATCGTTGCATCCCCGATGTGGGAACCTGGGTCCGCTGCCGGTCGTTCACCGTTCGTCGGTGCGTGGCCCCGGCACCCATGACGACCGTGCCCGGGACACCGGCGCGCCGCTGATGACGAGGACCCTGACGACGTGAGCTTCGGAACACCGTCCGCCCGACCCGCCCGACCGTCCCGACCACGCCCGGTTCGCCGACGCGGTGCGCTCGGCCCCACCGTGGCGGTGCTCGTCGGGGTGGTCGTCCTCGTGATGATCCTGGCGCAGGTCTGGACCGAGGTCCTCTGGTTCGACCAGCTCGGCTTCGTCGACGTCCTCAAGGTCGAGTGGGGCACCCAGGCGATCCTGTTCGTCGTCGGCTTCGCGCTCATGGCGGTTGGCGTCGGGGCGAGCATGCGGTATGCCTACCGGTCCCGGCCGATCTATGCGCCCTCGACGCCCGAGCAGGCTGGCCTCGACCAGTACCGCGAGGCCATCGAACCCCTGCGTCGCCTGGTGATGATCATCGGGCCCGCGGTGCTGGGCCTCTTCGCGGGGGGTGCCGCGGCGCAGCAGTGGAGCACGGTCCAGCTGTGGCTGCACGCTGTCCACGTCGGCCAGAAGGACCCGCAGTACGGGATCGACGTGTCGTTCTACATGTTCACGCTCCCGGGACTGCGGTTCGTCGTGTCGCTCCTGATGGCGGTCGCCGTGCTCTCGGCGATCGCTGCGCTCGCGACGCACTACCTCTACGGCGGCCTACGCGTCGGCGGCAGCGCCGCTCAGGGACCGCGAACGACGCGGTCGGCGCGGATCCACCTCGCCGTCGTCGGTGCGCTGCTCATGGTGCTCATCGGTGTGAACTATTGGCTCGATCGGTACTCGGTGCTCATGCGCAGCGGGGACAAGTTCGAGGGCGCGAGCTACACCGATGTCAGCGCGGTCATCCCGTCGAAGGCGATCCTGGCTGGCGTTGCGGTTTTCGTCGCTGCACTCTTCGTCATCACGGCCGTGCGGGGCAACTGGCGGCTGCCGACCATCGGCATCGCGCTGATGGTCGCGTCCGCGGTCGCGGTCGGTGGCATCTACCCCGCTGTCGTGCAGCGCTTCAAGGTCGACCCCAACCAGCAGGACGCCGAGGCGCCGTACATCCAGCGCAACATCGACGCGACCCGCCAGGCGTTCGGGATCGCCGACGTGAAGGTCGCCAACTACGACGCCAAAGTCACGGCCGTGGCGGGCGCGCTGCGCTCGGACGCCGAGACGACCGCGTCGATCCGGCTGCTCGACCCGCAGATCGTCAGTCCGTCGTTCAAGCAGCTGCAGCAGAACAAGGCCTACTACAACTTCACGGACTCGCTCGCCGTCGACCGCTACACGGTGAACAGCGCGAGCCGAGACACCGTCATCGCGGTCCGGGAGCTCGACCTCGCGGGCCTCAACGTCGACCAGCGCAACTGGGTCAACGACCACACGGTCTACACGCACGGATTCGGCGTCGTGGCCGCCTACGGCAACACCACGGCGGTCGGTGGGCAGCCCGAGTTCTGGGAGGGCGGCATCCCGTCAGCCGGCGAGATGGGCAAGTACGAGGAGCGCATCTACTTCAGCCCCAAGTCGCCCGACTACTCGATCATCGGCGCACCCGGCGGCTCCGCGAACTGGGAGCTCGACTACCCCGACGACGCGTCCGGCGGACAGGTCAACACGACCTTCCCCACGTCCAGGACCTCCGCAGGCCCCAGCATCGGCAACCCGTTCAACCAGCTCCTGTACGCGCTGAAGTTCGGCTCCGAGCAGATCGTCTTCTCGAACCGCGTGACGAACGACTCGCAGATCCTCTACGACCGCGACCCGCGCACACGGGTCGGGAAGGTCGCGCCGTACCTCACGCTTGACGGTCGTGTGTACCCGGCCGTCGTCGACGGGCGCGTCGTGTGGATCGTGGACGGCTACACGACCTCCGACGGTTACCCCTACGCCGCATCGCGCTCGCTCGAGGCGGCGACCACCGACTCCGTGACCCAGACGTCGACGACCATCGCGGCCCTCGCACCGAAGAACGTCAACTACATCCGCAACTCGGTCAAGGCGACGGTCGACGCGTACGACGGCTCGGTCAAGCTGTATGCGTGGGACACGACCGACCCCGTGCTCAAGGCGTGGAACTCGATCTTCCCGACCTCCCTGCGGCCGGTCTCGGAGATCAGCAGCCAGCTGATGAGCCACATCCGGTACCCCGAGGACCTGTTCAAGGTCCAGCGCAACCTGCTGACGCAGTACCACGTGACGACCGCGCCCGACTTCTTCTCGGGCGGCGACTTCTGGGCCAACCCGGCGGATCCGTCCGCGGAGGATCAGGCCCTGCCGCAGCCGCCGTACTACCTGACGCTCAAGATGCCCGACCAGACCGCCGCCGCGTTCTCGCTGACGTCCACCTTCATCCCGGGTGGCACCAACCAGCGCAACGTCCTGACCGGCTTCCTGGCGGCGGATGCCGAGGCGGGCAGCACGGCGGGCAAGCCCGCTGCTGAGTACGGCACGCTGCGCCTCCTTGAGCTGCCGCGCAACTCGACGGTGCCGGGGCCGGGGCAGGTCAAGAACAACTTCGATGCGGACGCGACGGTCTCCTCGACCCTCAACCTGCTGACGCAGCAGAGCTCCCGCGTCGTGCGCGGCAACCTGCTCACGCTGCCCGTCGGCGGCGGTCTGCTGTACGTCCAGCCGGTGTACGTGCAGTCCTCGACCGGCACCAAGTTCCCGCTCCTGCAGCGCGTGCTCGTGGCGTTCGGGGACCACATCGGGTTCGCACCGACGCTCAGCCTCGCGCTCGACCAGGTCTTCGGGGGAGACGCTGGCGCCGTCGCGGGCGACGCGGGGGTCGTGCCGCCGACAGGGACGGGCGCCACACCGGCGCCGACCCCGACTGCTACGCCGACCCCGACTGCTACGCCGACCACCACGCCGACTCCGGCGACGACGGCGAACCCCGACGCACAGGCCGCGCTGACAACGGCGCTGGCCAATGCGAAGCAGGCGCTGCTCGACGGCCAGGCAGCGCTCGCAGCCAACGACTTCGCTGCTTATGGCGAGGCCCAGAAGCGTCTCGACGCTGCCATCGGTGCTGCCATCGCGGCGGAGCAGGCACTCGGCAAGTAGCGGTCCGTGGGGGCGGCCGGGTCGATCCCGATTTGGCCGCCCTCCGACCGTGCCGTAGAGTGATGGGATCGGCGCGGGGTGGAGCAGCTCGGTAGCTCGCTGGGCTCATAACCCAGAGGTCGTAGGTTCAAATCCTACCCCCGCTACTTGTAGGATCGCAGGTCAGAGGCCCTTTCGCTCTTCGGAGCGAGAGGGCCTCTTTCGTTCGTGTCAACGAGATGTCAACGGGGTTTGCCGCTGAACAGGGCCGGACTGGGACGTACACAGCCGGACGGGCGGCGGTTGCGCATCCGTTGCCGGGCGTCAGCAACGGGGCCCGCACGGCGGACGAGAGTCTGTCTTTTGCTGCGGACGGGTGGAGAGCACACCGGCCGCACACTCCCCACGGACGATCTGCTCGATCTTTACAGACCCCGGTGCCTGCCAGGCTGTTGACCGGATCCGAGGTCCTGCAACCAGCGCTGCTCACCGGCCACCCGCGTTAAGGGGGATCGTGGGTCGCCGTCGAAGGGGTGGTGGTTCGTCAGTCAATAGAAGCCTCTCGTGACGGCGATCAGCGTTGAGGGTGCGACACGTGCCGGGTCGGGACCGTCGACGAGTTGCCGGATCGAGCGTGGTGGGTTCAGTGCGCTGCGGCCGTCACCGGATCGCGTTGCGTCTGCAGCGTCTGCAGGTCGGTGACGAGCCCTTGGATGCGGGCGCGCTCGGTGGTGGCCGCGTCTTCGGCGGCTTGGACGGTGGCTTGTCGTTGGGGGAGTGTGGCCTCGTCGCGCACCAGCAGGGCGGCGGCGGCGGCGAGTGTCTGCTTGGCGGGGGCCATGGGCAGGTCGGTGCCGTCCCACCACTGCCACGAGAGGCGAAGTCCGGCCCGGTCGGCGGCGGTCATCGTGGCGACCTGGGCTGCCTTGGTGTCGTAGGCGTGGCGGTAGTACGCCACCGATGCGAAGTCCGCGTCGAGCTGCGCGCGGTTGCGGGCGTTGGTCGCGCCGACCGCGGCGGCGGCTTGGTAGGCCGCGCTGATCGTTGCGCTCATCGTCTCGAGCTGGACCACCTGGGCGGTGTACATGGCGACCAGCGCCTGCCGGTCGATGATGAACCGGGCGTAGACCTGTTCGAGCTCGGGGCCCAGGCCGCCGGCACGCCAGATCTGTGTGCCGAGGTAGGCGAACATCTCGGTGGGGCGGTTCTCCGGGTGCGATCCGATCGACCCGGCGAGCTGTTCGCGGAGCGGGTCCGTAGGGGCAAGCCCCGCCACTTGCGCCTCCAGCAGCGGGATCAGCCGGGTGCGGTCGGCTGCGGGCAGCTGTTCCCATGCGGCGTGCAGGGTTTCGTGCGCTGCGGTCTGGACGGCTTGGCCCCGCAGGCGCGGATCGGCCGGCTCGTACACGACGATCCGATCGGGTCCGGCGAGGTAGCAGCCGGCCGCGCCACCGGCGGCAAGAACCTGGGCTGCCGGGGCCGACGCGCACCGACCCGCGAAGGCCGTCGCGCCCAGGATCTGCGGTTGGGCGGCGTAGAAGAGCCGGCGGCCCTCCTGCGAGAAGTGGGCCGCGTCAGCAAGTGCGACCACGTGCGCCGACGGAGGTGGCACGGCCGGCGCCGGCGCCCCGAACCCGCCCGCTGGACCGCGCTCAAGCGTGGACGTGACCTCGCCGGGCAGCCCAGGGGTGCCATGGGTCAGCCACCACGAGGCGCCCAACAACGCGACGACGACGATCACAGCGCCGGCTGTTCCCATCCCGCGTCGGCGTGCGCCGCCCCGGCGTGACCGGCGAACTCGAGCCAGGTCCACAGGTGGCCCCGTGCGCCATCCGGGTGGCTCGGTGGACAGCCCGGCAGCCTCGTCGACCACCCACTGGGGAATGCGGCCGCTCGGAGCGCGCGGCAAGTCATCGGAGGGCGTTGGCACCCGTGCAGCATCGGCCGGTCCGGGCCCCCAGTTGAGCATCCTGGCCGGGCCGGCGACCGACTCGGGACCCTACAGGCACCGGCACGACGCAAGAGTTCGCCCCGGTTGTCGCGACATGCCCCGGATCGTGTCCTGCGCGGTCTTGGTTCGGCCGATTGGCTCACCCGGATCGAGCGGGACGTCCTCGTGGAGTCGATCCTGGAGCTCACGGCGCAACCGGTGCAGACCTCTCCCAGCCGATGCGCCCATTCGCGTCGCCCTGCATGCGCCAAGACCTGATCGGTGGAAACCGTTCGGATCCGAGTCCGCTCAGCGGTGTGACGCCCGATGACGCCCGATGAGGCGTGCGACGTCGCCGGTTCGGTCCTCGGGAACCGGCCAGGGATGGTGTCACTCATCTTGCGCAGCACGGTTGCCGATGACGTTATCGGGCTTGCACGCTTTCGATGCCGAGTGGGCGGCGCACGCTGCACTGGTCACCGCTGTGCCGGTCGGGTGGCCCGTGCCCGGGCCGCATCGATGCGGCTTGTGCGCCTGATTTAGAGTGTGTCGAAGAATGCACAAGATCGTGGGTCGGCGCAATTGACTGTCGCGCGCAGGGCGCATGTGCTTGAACAACCAATGGAGGCACCGAGAAGATGGATTCTGTACACGTTGGCAACGCATCGATCGACCTGCGGTCGGCAAAGGCGTTCATCACCCGGTACACCCAGACACCGAGTGAGCATTGGGCGTTCCCCGCCTACGACGTCTACCCCGGCGGACCCGGAACTGAGCTGTCGGAGCAAGATCTACTTGCACCTATACTTTTGAATGTGTCACGGATCAAGATTCGGACGTATGACGCCTTGTGCGCCGGACTCCCCGAAATCAACGAACGCCTCCGAGCGCCGGAACTGAATATCGGCCTTGCCGACGCCGACGCCCTTACCATCGAAGCCATCAGTGCGCTCTTCGGACTTTTGGACAATCCGGGTTTTCCCGGCGTCAAGCTCACGGTGTTCTCTAAGATTCTGCACCGCAAGCGGCCCGCGACAATCCCTCTCTACGACGAGCACATCCGGCGCTGTTATTCCGAGTTGGGCACAAACGAGCGCCCGGCTCGCGTTCCAAGAGTCAACGGCCGCAGCTGGGCCGATTTTGCCCGCGCGTGGCTGCCGGCGGTCCGCGCCGACCTGGTGGGTCAGGCCGAGCAGTGGGAAGGACTCGCCAGCGGGGTATCGAATCCCGCGATCACGCCGCTGCGTGCGCTCGACATAATCGGCTGGCGACTGGGCGACCCGAAACGGCCCTTGCTGCCAACCCAAAGCTGAACAGGCCCGATCGGTGCTGAACGGCTCAACCCGGTCGACGCGCGAACGCCTGAACCTTCCCGCCCGGCGGACGTGGGACTTGTGACGAAGCAGCGCCGGTGACGTCGGGCCGCACGTGCGCCGGCCACTGGCCTCGATGCGCTTGTGCGCTGAGCTCCCAACTTGCTGTTAAGGCTTCGCCACCCACGGGGCCTGTCGGTGTCGCCTGCGAGGATGCGGCAATGGCCGACGCACCTCCGTGGATGGCGATCCCCGCCAGTTGGACCTGTGTCCCGCCCGGAGTTTTCGACGACGCGAAGCGCCAGGTGATGATCGCTCTGGACAGCCATGGTCCCCACCCCGTGCAAGAACGGCTGGCGTCGTACTACGACCGGGATGGTGACGATGCCGGTGCCAGCTTCGTCGAGCTCGCACCCCGGGATCCGGATGATGTGACAGCCTGCGACGTGCACGCCGTCGGACTGCTGGGCGTCCGGGTGGGGCCGGCGGTGACGCGCCGCCTGCTGGAGCACTCTGCGAACCGGTCCGAAGTCCTCGCGGCGCTGCGCGAGGTGCAAATGACGGACCTGCTGATCGCCGGTCCGGGCACCCTGGAGAAGATGGAGACCTTGTATCTCGCGCTTCGCGGGGCGTGGTCGGCACAAGGGACTGACGATGTGGACCCGCGCGTGGGCGCCAGCGCGGTGTGCGCGCGCAAGCGTCCCGAATTGTTCCCCCTTGGCGATGTCGAGGTCGGCGAGTTCCTCGGACTGCGCGGGTTTGCTTCCCACCGGATCGACTGGATGGTCTACCGATCCCTGATCGGCGACCAGGACGTGATCCAGGACCTGGACGCGGCAGATGCCGAGGCCAGGCGTGTGGGCGGAAGGCGGCAGCTGCGGGTCGACCTCTTCCGGCTCCGCATGCTCGACGCAGCCCTGTGGACGTATACAAGGACGAGGTCGGTCGTGCCCATCGTTCCTGGCGAACCGCGCACCGATCTCCCAGGACACCAAGGGGATCCAGGCCGTGGCAATCGTCACCAGGGGTGCCCAGCGGCCGATCTCCTGCGTCGACGGTCGCCGCGCGCCCCATGAGCGCGCTGCTGGCCGAAAGACCCGCTCGGTGCGGGCGCCCAGCCGTTAGAGCTGGCGTGCGATCTGGCGCGCTTCGGCGTCGGGGTCCTGCAGGCAGCGCCAGGCAGGGATGCGGATCACGCGGATGCCGATGGATTTCAAGATGGCGTCGCGGGCGAGGTCTTGGCGGCGTTGGCGACCGCGGGGGTCGGTGTGCTGGGTCCCGTCGACTTCGATGTCGACCGTTCCGCTGGGGGTCTTGATGGCGAAGTCCAGCTCGTAGCCTTCGATGATCGGTTTGAGCTGGACAGCCACCTGAAGTCGGAGCAGCGCGGTGTACAGGCGCCGTTCGGCGTCGGAGTGCAGGTCGATGACCTCGGCCAGCTCGGTGTCGGTCAGTGCCGGCGCGGGCGCGGATGGGTTGTTCGCGGCTCGGGCGGCGGCCAGGAGGGTGTGCAACGTCGGCACGGGCAGTTCGTGGAGTGCGGCGTCGTCGGCGAAGAGGATGAAGGCGCGCTTGGCGCGCGAGACTGCGACGTTGATGAGGTTGCGTTGGGCCTCGACCCAGCGCGCGGTGCCCGGGGGCGCGCCGGTGGCCAGGACCGGGGAGAACAGCACGACGTCGCATTCCCGGCCTTGGAAGGTGTGGGCGGTGCCGATTGTCGCGCGGGCGTCGGTGAACCACGCTGGTCCGAGGGCGCTCTGCAGGGTGGTGCGGATCAGGTCGACCTGTGCGGTGAAGGGGGTCACGATGCCCGACGTGCCGACCAGGTGGGGGTGGGCCTGGATCCAGGTGAGGATCGTGGTGGCTTCCGCGGCGTTGGTCGCCCCGCTGGTCGCTGCGCGTTCGGTGGATCCCGGCACGTCAATCAACGACAGGCCGCGGGGGTTTTGAAGGTCGGTGGCGACGTCGGTCAGGACCCGCAGCTGGCCGCCGTAGAAGTTCTGGTTGATGAACGCGGCGATCTGCGGATGGCACCGGTAGTGCTCGTCCAGCAGGTAGGACTGGGAGGTCGTGGCGGCGTAGGCGGTGAACGCCGAGTCGGTCAATGCCGACAGGTGGGCGCTGCGCAGGGCCGCCTCGGTGGTGGCGCAGGCGGTCGCGATGGGCTCGAGGTGGCTGCGGGTGAGTTTGACGACCGGGGTGAGCTGGTTGGGGTCTCCGACGATGACCACGCGCCGGGCCCGGTAGGCCAGGGGCAGGATCTGGGCGATCGTGCACTGGCTGGCCTCGTCGACCACGAGCAGGTCGAACAGTCCGGGGGTCAGGGGGAAGTTCCCCTGGGCGGCGAGCGCGGTGCAGCCCCACCCGCGCAGGTGCGGCAAGGTGCGGGCGATGATGGAAGTCAAAACCGCGCGGGACTGCTGGCGGGCTTGGCTCAGGTGGTGCAGGGCGGGCCCTGCGGTGGACAGGGCGGGCTGCACAGTTTCGGCCAGCGCTTGGTCGCCGGCCTCCGACCAGGCGTGTTCGGCCTGGTCGACAGCGGCCCGGTCCGCGTCGGGGTCTTGGGGTCCGAGCTCGGTCAGGTGAGTCATGAGCTCGTCGCCGCGGGCGTCGAGTGCTGCCCAGCGCAGGACATCGTCCAGGGTGATGTCGGGGGACTGCGGGTGCGCGAGGGTCAAGATCGCCCGTCCGCGGCGTTGGCTGAACCACCGCGATGCCGCTCTCTTGCGGGCCAGAGCGTGGAGGCGACGACGTTCGGCTCGCGTGGGTTCGGTGCGGGGTGAACCCCACAGCAGCGACCGGAATCCTTCCAGGTCGCGCAGCGTCTGCGCGAGCTCGGATTCCTCGGCGGAGCGTGCGCTCAGGGCGTCCAGCACGCGGGCGCGTGCCGTAGCGGCAGTGGTCAGCTGGCGGCGGATGAGGTCGCGGGACAGCCCGGCGACGCGGGAGCGCCCGGCCAGTGGTGCCACGGTGTCGGGCAGTGCTTGGCGATGTTCGCGGTTCCCGGTTCGGATCAGCAGTGCGGGGTCGATCGTGTGGCAACGTTCGACGGCAACGTCCACGGCCGTGTTGTTCGTCGAGGCCACCAGGACGCTGGCCCCGGCGAGCCACTGGTTGGCGACGATGCCCGCGACCAGCTGACTCTTGCCCGTCCCGGGTGGCCCGGTGACCACCGTGACAGCTTCGGTGGCCGCCGAGGTCAGGGCCTGCTCTTGGGAGTCGTTCAAACGCAGGCAGCGCACGCTCAACGGCGGGAGCCCGGCACCGAAGCTGCCGGTCGGATCTGGGATGGGCGGCAACCCGGTGGCCGGGGACTGGGTTGCGGGCCGGTGCTGCAGGAGGGCGGCTGCGGCGGTCTGGTTCCAGTCGGTCCGATCGCGCAACGTCAGGAGCTCGGCGCTCAGGGCGCGGGTGGCGAAGTCCGACGGTCCCTGGAAGACCATGGCCAGGTTGTGCACACCGGGTCGCAGGTTCCCCGGCCGAGTCAGCGTGAGCGGGTCCACGGAGCCGGCATCGAATCCCAGGGATGTCAGGACCGCCCGGACCCGGTTGCCCATCCCGGCCGGGTCACCGAACGGCAGGGGCGTGGCGGTCTGGTCCTGCATGCCCGCCAAGACATCGCTCGTGAAGTACGGCTCGCACAGGAGACCGGGGTTGAGGTACGGCGCCTCGTCGCGCGCGACGATGGTTCCGGCCGCGCCGTCGGGGAGTTTGAGCTCGGTCATCACCAGCGGTGCGATCCATTGGCCGCCGCTGCGGTCGGAGCCGATGACCACCGGCCAGCCGTAGTACACGGCCTCGGCGGTGGGAAGGCCGGTGAACATCTCGGTCACCGGCCGGCTACCGCGGGCCGACACTGTTCCAGGGCGCGACAGTGTCCATGTCGTCGTCGGTCAACAGCAAGTCCACGGTCACCGCGTCGACGACGATGGCACCGACGCGGGGCAGACTTCCACGCTTGTCTTGAGTTCCGGGCAGCGTCGATGCCGTTTAGATCGCGCGCGAACCGGCACGAATTTCCCACTTTCACGGGCGAGCGTCGAAGCCACCCCGTGTGCCTGGACGAACCAAGCTTGACGATGCCCTCGAACGGAGGTGCGCCCCCGCGAAGAGCGCGAGGAACGTCCCCCTGAGCGCGGACGACGTCTACCTCACTCCACAGCGCACGAACCGTGTCGACGAGCTGTGGACGGCACTCGACACTGCGCTTCGAGCAAAGTGAGCCGGCAGCGGCACGACCGGGCGAACGTAGCCGCCCAGTGCCGGCGAGCGGCTGCGGACGCTAAGCGCCCGCAGCCCGAGAGGGAAAGCGGGGCCGTCAGCCGGGCAGTGCTGCTACGGGCTGCGGAACCTCAGGTCACCGCTACGAAGGTGTGGTCCGACAGGAGAGCGGGGGAGACAGCCAAGACGCCCTGCTGCCAGCTGTCCGCCGGCACCTCGATCATCTTGGCGCCTGTTACGGAGGCCCCTTCGTACAGGTTCGTGAGCGTCTTGAACGCGTCCGTGGGCATAAAGAACTTAGACCCCTGAAGGCCGTCGATTGTGGTGCCCTCAGCGGTGACGAAGTCAACGCTCGCCCACGCGGCTGCACCCTTCGAATCTTTGCCGTTGTAGGTGGCGGTCAGGTTGACCACGAGCAGCGCCGAGCCAGCCTTAGGCGCCTGGCCCAGCGAGTCTGCGGCGGCAGTCGTAACCGAGTTGATCGTCACACTCCAGTCGCCGCCAGTGATCGCAGAGCCGAGCGGCGCCGGCTTGGCGCGCGACTTACCGATCGCATCGTCGATTGCCGCAGCGGCGCTAGCGGAGTTCGTAGGGGCTTTGACACTGGTGCCCGTCACATCTTTGGCGGCGGTGCTAACCACATTGGCGAAGGCGACGTTCACAACGATACCGATGATCAGCGCGAGCACGCCGAGAATGAGGCCGGACACGGCGAGTCCCTTGCCGACACCCGATTTTTTGGCTTTGGCCAGACCGACAGCAGCGAGGACCGCGCCAACGACGCCGAGAACGATGCCACCGATGTTGAGCACCGGGATGAACGAGCCGAGGAGGCCAAGCAGCCCGAGCACGAAGCCAGCAGTCGCCAGCCCATTGCTGGCCCTAGCGGGTCCTGGCTGGGGGGTAAGCGGGGTCTGCGCCACTTGAGTGTCGGACATGGATCCTCCGTCTGGATGCTCGTTCGCAGCCCTGGGCGCAGTGACGAAGTCCGCCACTAGCTTTCCCGTGCCACTAGACCGCAAGCGCGTGCTGGCACAAATGGGAAGTGCGCTGGCACGAAAGAAAGAAGAGGGCGCTTCTCCAATGTCGCCTACCGCCAGCTGGTACGCGACTCTGCGCTCACCGGATCGGTCGGCCCGGACGCGGATCGCGTCGGACCATTCGAAGGCCAGGCCCGGCAGCACGGTGACGACTGGGACTTTGGTCGCATCCAAGATTACGAATTGGGGCCGCTCTGGTAGGTGGCGCTCATCGCATGTAGCGATATCCGGAAAAATCGGACGACGTAGAGCGTGACGGCTCCGACTGACCAGAATGGCACCTGCGGCTTTTCGCGACCGGCGAGAGCCGCATGCACACCGCGGCAGGACGCGGTGCACGGGCGACCCAGTCACCTACGTACCTGAACTTTGTGTCCAGATCGCGGCGGAATGATGTCGTTTGACCCCGCGTTGGGTGGCGTCTCACTTCCGGGCCAGTTGGCAGGATGCTGTCGTGGCTGTTGCGGGAACGGCTGCGTTCACGAGTTTGGTCCCTCCTACATCGACATCAGGTGCGCGCCAGGAAGCCAGTCGTGCGCGCTCGACCTGTCGTTTGATGCTTTGGCCGGCGCGCGTGGGCGGGCGCCCGCTCTCAGTCTCGAGGCGCTCGGTATCCCACCCGCGATCTGTGTCGGCGACGTGCATCCGGCCGTGAGGGCGTTCGGTGCGTCAGAAAATCGTTCAGATTGCTTGGCCGCAGAGCCCGGTGTTGTCCCATCCCGCGGACCCCTATGAGGTAGCGGGGCTCCTGTCGATGCCTTGTCATCTCCCAGGACATCGGTGACAGTTCTGGATCAGGACGTCGGTGACGGTTCTGGTGGTCTTGGGGGTGATACTTCTGCCCTGAGGGTGGGCGGATGGCTGCCAGTGAACCCATTGATCCCCGTGTCCGTCTCGCGTTCGCCCGGTGGCCGGATGACGCGCCCAGGGGTGCGGTCTCGACGTTCTGCGCCGAGCATGGCATCTCGCGCAAGTCGTTCTACGAGCTGCGCAAGCGTGGCGAGCTCCAGGGGCCGGCTGCGGTGCTCGAGCCGCGGTCCCGGCGTCCGAGGTCGAGTCCGTCGAGGCTGACCGAGGAGGTCAAGTCGCAGGCGATCGGGGTCAGGGCTGCGCTGGAGGCCTCGGGTCTGGATCACGGGCCGATCAGCGTGCACGAGAAGATGCGCAAGATGGGCCTCACGCAGGTGCCGTCCACGGCGTCGCTGGCCCGGATCTTCCGGCAGGCCGGTGTCGCGCGGGTGGAGCCGAAGAAGAAGCCAAGGGCGGCCTATCGCCGCTTCGTGTATCCCGCACCCAACGCGTGCTGGCAGTTGGACGGCACCGAGTACGTGCTGACCGGCGGGCGCAAGTGCGTGATCTTCCAGCTCATCGACGACCACTCCCGCTTCGCCATCGCGTCCCACGTCGCGTGGGGCGAGACCGCGGACGCCGCCATCACCGTGGTGGACAAGGCCATCACCGCCCACGGGGTGCCCCAACGCCTGCTCTCGGACAACGGGGTCGCGCTGAACCCGTCCCGGCGCGGGTACGTCGGTCAGCTCGTCGCCCGCGTGTCCGCGCTCGGCGTCCAGGCGATCACCGGCAAGCCCTACAAGCCGACCACGCAGGGCAAGAACGAACGCTTCCACCAGACCTTGTTCCGCTACCTCGACAAGCAACCGCTAGCCGGCACGCTCGGCGAGCTACAGGCCCAGGTCGATGAGTTCGACCGCATCTACAACACCGAACGGCCCCACCAGGGGCTACCGGGCCGCATCACGCCGCGCACGGCCTGGGAAGCGACCCCGACAGCCGACGCGCCCCGCCCCAAGCCCGACCGGCCCCGGCCGCGACACGAGCGCGCGCACGCACCCTCACGACGCCCGCAGACGCTCGGCGAGGACACCCGCGTGACGCGGCTACGCCCCAACGGCGCCATCCGCCTGCGCAAGGTCACCTACATGGTCGACGGGCAACGCGCCGGCGAGGAAGTCCTCGTCGTCCAGGCCGGCGACAAGATCCTGGTCACCGACGTGCAGCGCACCATCCTCATCGAGCACACCCGCCCGGCGACCGGCATCAGCTACGTCGGCAACGGTCGACCCCGCGGCCGACGACCCAAGAACCCCGAACCGTCACCGATGTCCTGACACACCAACCGTCACCGATGTCCTGACACACCAACCGTCACCGATGTCCTGATGCAGAACTGTCACCGACGTCCTGAGACATCACAATGTCCTGAGACTTCACACTTCAGACCCCAACTACACCCCCGATTGTGAAGAGCCGCATAAGGCGCTGCGCCGACAACGTGCCGCCCTGCGGTCCGTCGAGGGTTTCGCAGTCGGGAATTCCGGCACTCGACCGCCCGCGGATCGCCTGCGGGCCCCGCGCCGGCCCCGGCCGCGAGCACCGCGTGGCTGGCGCGAGGCCGATGAGCGGCCGATTAGCGGGCCGGTGAGAGCGACGGCGACGATCAAGCCGGGGACGATGAACGCGGCCTCGCCGACAAGTGTGTGCGGCATTCGCCGACTCGCCAAGCACGGAAGGTCGCCGACTGGGTGGAGGCGGGCCAGAGAGCCGGTTGCAGGCGGCGATGGCGTCTCGAAACTCGACTGGCTCCAGCCAGCGCACGCGGTCGACGTCGAGCCCCAGAGTTCTTGGCCTGATCGACTAGTTACTGCGCAATCCGAAGCCGCTCGTCATCGTCGAGGTCCGTCGTGGATTCGATCGTCTGTGTCATGGCCGCCGGTCAGCCAAGCAGTATTCGACGTGTCAGGCCAGACCGGCAATTGCACTGCTTGTCGGATGCTCCCTCAGGCCTTTTGGCTGTCGTTCAGTGCGGTCATGGCTTGGACGTGTCCGGTGCGGGTGTCGGCGATGCGATGGCGGTAGATGTCGACGGTGACGGTGACAGAGCGGTGGCAGGGGATGTCGGCGATGTCTTCCAGTCGGACCCCGGCGCTGACCCAATGGCGTTAACTTAAGTCTCGCGGGTGTTACGGTTGGGGCATGGCGCGAGTGGGGCAGCAGGTCGCAGGGCTCGATGAGGACCGTTTGCCTGGGCGGGTGGCGGTGGGGGTGTTGACGCGGGTGTTCCCGCGGGGCCTGGTCGATGAGGTGGGGGCGGGCGCGGGGGTGGTTGAGCAGCGGATCCGGGTGCTCCCTGCGCGCCTTGTCGTGTATTACACGCTCGCGAT
>JABBOW010000197.1 GCA_012927595.1 Cellulomonas sp. | reverse complement strand
CCCCCCCGACGCTCGACCCGTCGACGTAGACGTACCCGCACGGAACCGCGCCGACGACGCTGGCCAACCCGTCGACGAGGTCGATCACGACCCCGTCCTCGGCCAGCACGACGCGCTCGGCCGGCACCCCGGTCCTGACAGCGATCGCGCCGTTGGCGACGAGGTGGCGCACCTCGCCGTGCACAGGCATGACGTTTCGCGGTCGCAGGATGTTGTAGACGTACAGCAGCTCGCCGGCGCTCGCGTGCCCGGAGACGTGCACCTTTGCGTTGCCGGAGTGGACGACGCGCGCGCCGAGCCGCGTCAGTCCGTTGATGACCCGGTACACGGCGTTCTCGTTGCCCGGGATCAGCGACGACGCGAGGATCACGGTGTCCCCGGGGCCGACTGCGATCTTGTGGTCGTTGTTCGCGATGCGGGACAAGGCAGCCATCGGCTCGCCCTGAGACCCGGTGCACATGAGCACGATCTCGTCGTCGGCCAGCGTGTCGAGCCTCTTCTGGTCGATGAGCACGCCGTCCGGGACCGTGAGGTAGCCGAGGTCGGCGGCGATCGTCATGTTGCGGACCATGGACCGGCCGACGAAGGCGACGCGGCGCCCGTGCCGGTGCGCTGCGTCGAGAACCTGCTGCACGCGGTGCACATGAGAGGCGAACGATGCGACGACGATGCGCTGCGGGGAGTCAGCGAAGACCGTGTCGAGGACGGGGCCGATCTCCCGCTCCGAGGCAAGGAAGCCGGGCACCTCGGCGTTGGTCGAGTCGACCATGAACAGGTCCACCCCGGCCGTGCCGAGCCGGGCGAACGCCCGCAGGTCCGTGACGCGGCCGTCGAGCGGAAGCTGGTCCATCTTGAAGTCGCCCGTGTGCAGCACGGTGCCGGCACCGGTTGTGACGGCGACCGCGAGCGCGTCCGGGATCGAGTGGTTGACCGCGACGAACTCGCAGTCAAACACCCCGAACCGCTCGGTCTGCCCTTCCTTGACCGCAAGGGTCACCGGCGTGATGCGGTGCTCCTTGAGCTTGGCCTCGACGAACGCCAGCGTGAGCTGCGACCCGATGAGCGGGATGTCCGCGCGCAGCCTCAGCAGGTACGGGACGGCGCCGATGTGGTCCTCGTGGCCGTGCGTGAGGATGACCGCCTCGATGTCGTCGAGGCGGTCCTTGATGTAGTCGAAGTCCGGCAGGATCAGGTCGACGCCGGGCTGGTTGTCCTCCGGGAACAGCACGCCGCAGTCGATGACGAGCAGCCGTCCGGCGTACTCGAGGACCGCCATGTTGCGCCCGATCTCGCCGAGCCCGCCGAGCGCGACGACGCGCAGCGCGCCGTCGGCCAGGACGGGAGGAAGGGTCAGCTCGGGATGGGGATGGCTCATGAACTCTCCAGGTCTAGCTCGAGACGACATCCAGCAGACCGGCGGCGCGCAGACCGGCGCGCAGCGTGGCCACGTCGTCGTCCGACGCGGCCACGTAGGGCAGCCGCATGTGTCGGTTGGGGATGAGGCCTAGCGCCTCGACGGCCGCCTTGGCGAAGACCGCCTGAAAACCTGCGCCGTTGAGCGCGTCGATCGCGGGGATGATCGAGAGGAAGATCCGGAGCGCACCCACGTGGTCGCCTGCGTCGAACGCTGCTGTGAGCTCGGCGAGCCTGCGACCTGCGACATGACCGACGACGCTCACGACACCCGCGGCTCCGTGCGCGAGCAGCGCCAGGTACGCCGAGTCGTCGCCGCTGTACCAGGCCAGCCCGGTCCGGGCCATCGAGCTCGCCGCGCCGTACAGGTCGCCTGAGGCGTCCTTCACCGCGACGATCCGCTCGTGCTCGGCGAGCCGTGCGACGGTCGCCGGAGCGATCCGCACGCCCGAGCGGCCCGGGACGTCGTAGAGCATCACCGGCAGGTCGGTCGAGTCCGCGACCGACCTGATGTGGCGGTAGACGCCTTCCTGCGAAGGGCGTGAGTAGTACGGGCTCACGACGAGCAAGCCGTGCGCGCCCGCCGCGGCGGCCTGGTCGGCCATCCTGACGGCATGGGCCGTGTCGTTGGAGCCGGCGCCCGCGACGACCCACGCTCGCTCACCGACGGCGCCGACGACCGCCTCGATCAGCGCGGCCTTCTCGGGAGCGTGCGTCGTGGGCGCCTCGCCTGTCGTCCCGTTGAGCACGAGCCCGTCATGACCGTTGTCGACGAGATGCGTCGCGAGCCGCACGGCCGAGTCGAGGTCGACCTCGCCGTGGGCGGTCATCGGGGTGACCATCGCGGTGAGCACGGCACCGAAGGGGCGTGCGGGCGAGGTGGTGCGAGGCATGGGCCCAAACTACCGTCCCCGCGCGAGCAAGGGCGCACTCGTCCGGCCGGACGCGCGGGTGCGCTGAGCGCGGGGCGACGTGTCCGGGAGGTGGCTGGCGGGTCGGATCGGTCGGCACACCGGGAGCGGCGCGTCGAACACCTCGTGAACTCCTGGCGAATCGGCGCTCCAGCGTCCATCGGGCCAGCCCGTGGGGTGTGACATCGGCTTACCCCGGCCTCACCCGTCCGAGATGAAACTGTCATGTCCCCTGCCTGACCTGGCCCTCGACCGCCGGTCCTTCCTCAGCCCGTTCAACCGCAGGTGCCGGCGCGCTCGCTCTCGCCGCGTGCTCCGGGCCGTCGACCGCGTCCGTCGGGTCGTCGTCCACCCCGAGCGCGAGCGCCGCCGACTGGACCGGAGTCAAGCCCGCCAAGGAGATCAGCTTCTGGTCGAACCACCCGGGTGGCTCGCAGGAGACCGAGCAGCAGCTCGTCGATGCGTGCAACGCCTCGCAGTCCGACACCAAGGTCATGCTCGTGACCGCCGGGAAGAACTACGAGGAGTCCGCACAGCGTCTCCAGACGGCACTCGCGGGGGGCCGTCTGCCTGGCCTCGTGATCTTCTCCGACGTGTGGTGGTTCCGCTACTTGATCAACGACTCGGTCATCCCGCTGGGCTCGCTGCTCACGGCGGTGGACATCGACACGGTCGACTTCTGGCCCGGCTTCTTATCGGAGTACAAGTTCGACGGCAAGCAGTGGGCTGTGCCCTACGCGCGACAGAACCCGCTGTTCTACTACAACAAGACCCACTGGGCCGCCCCCAGCCTGCCGGACCGCGCCCCCACGACGTGGCAGGAGTTCGGCGACTGGGCGCCGAAGCTCAAGGGCGCCTCGACCGGCGCCCAGAACGCGTTCCAGCAACCCGCGATCGCCGTCTATGCGCGGGTTGGACGTTCCAGAACAACGCGTGGGGCTACGGCGGGTCGTACAGCGACAAGTGGTACGTCACGATCGACGCCGACCCGGTCGTCGAGGCACTCGAATGGGTCCACAAGGGCGTGCAGGACGACACGTGGGCCGGTGTGGCGGCCACCAAGGTGGCTGACCTGTCCTCGGGCGCGGTCAGCTCGACCGGCAACCTGGCCGGCAGCCTGGCCGGGATCCTCAAGGCCGCAAGCTTCGATGTCGGCGTGGGCTTCCTGCCGGGCGGTCCGGCCGCGACCAAGCCCGTCTGCCCGTTCGGCGGCGCAGGCCTTGCCATCCCCAAGGACATCACGCCCGAAGAGCAGCTCGCCGCAGCGTCCTTCCTCACGTTCCTCACGCAGCCCGACAACGCGGTCACTTTCTCGGCCGCCACGGGCTGCATCCCGACCCGGACCTCGGCCGACGTCAGCGCACTCGTGGCCACGGCTCCGCAGATCCAGACGGCGATCGACCAGATCGCGGTCGTCCGCACCCAGGACTACGCGCGCGCCTTGCCGCCGGGCGGCGACAAGGTCATCGCCGACGGCTTCGGGCGCGTCCTGACCAAGAACGAGGACGCGAACCCAGTGCACGCCGAGGTCAAGGCCCAGCTCACCGACATCTGCACGACGGACGTCACACCGCATCTCCTCTGAGGAACGGCGCCGTGCGCCTCGGCGTCCCGGGTCGGCGGGACGCTGGGGTGCTCGACGCCTGGGTGCGTCCTCCGGTTCCGCCACGGCGGGTTGCCCGGCGCGCGGCGAGCTACCGTACGGCCGGCTCCGGACTGTCGCGCCGGTACGAGCAGAACCGGTAGCGCACCCCGCTCGTGGCTGACGTGTGCCAGCCCGCTGCAGGGTCACGGGCGGCCAGCGTCCACCCGGCGTCGATCACGGGTGCGTAGGTGTCCCCCGCGACCATGTCGTCGATCTCGGTGACCTCGAGCCGGTCGGCGTGCCCGACGGCGGCCTCATAGACGGCGCCGCCGCCGATCACCCATGCCTCGCGCCCCGCCACGAGCTCGAGCGCAGCGGCCATTGTCGTCACGACGTGGGCGCCGCCTGCGACATACCGCGGCGTGCGGGACAGCACGATGTTCTCGCGACCCGGCAGCGGCCGGAAGCGCGGCTGGAGAGACTCCCACGTCGCGCGCCCCATGACCACCGGGTGACCGGACGTCAGAGCACGGAAGTGCGCCAGGTCCTCCGGAACGCTCCAAGGGAGAGCGCCGTCGCGGCCGATGACGCCGTCGGGTGTCTGCGCCCACACGAGTGAGAGGCTCATCGCGCTACCCGTCAGACCGCGATCGGGGCGGCGATCGCCGGGTGGTGCTGGTACCCGACGACCTCGACGTCCTCGAACGCGTACTCGTTGATCGACGGCGCCTTGCGCAGCGCGAGCGTCGGGTACGGATACGGCTCGCGCGTGAGCTGCTCGCGCACCTGGTCGACGTGGTTGTCGTAGATGTGGCAGTCGCCGCCGGTCCACACGAAGTCCCCGACCTTGAGACCGGTCTGCTGCGCCACCATGTGGGTCAGCAGGGCGTAGGAAGCGATGTTGAACGGCACCCCGAGGAGCATGTCGGCCGAGCGCTGGTAGAGCTGGCACGAGAGCCGTCCGTCGGCGACGTAGAACTGGAACATCGTGTGGCACGGCGCGAGCGCCATCAACGGGATCTCGCCGACGTTCCAGGCCGAGACGATGTGTCGACGCGAGTCGGGATCACGGCGGATCGCCTCGATGACCTGCGCGATCTGGTCGATGTGCCGGCCGTCGGGCGTCGGCCACGACCGCCACTGCACGCCGTACACGGGCCCGAGCTCGCCGTTCGCGTCGGCCCACTCGTCCCAGATCTTGACGCCGTGCTCGCGCAGCCAGGCGACGTTCGAGTCCCCGCGCAGGAACCACAGCAGCTCGTAGACGATCGACTTGAGGTGCACGCGCTTGGTCGTGACGAGCGGGAACCCCGCCGACAGGTCGTAGCGCAGCTGGTGGCCAAACAGGCTCCGGGTTCCTGTGCCCGTCCGGTCGGACTTGGGGGTTCCGGTCTCGAGGACCAGCCGCAGGAGGTCCTCGTACGGGGTCGGGACCGATGCAACCGCCGCAGTCGTCATGACGGTCATCCTAAAGGCAGGCGCCTGGCGCGACCGCGGGCCCAGGTCGACACTGGGCTCATGTCGACGCACACGCTCCCCCCGACCGTCGCGGCCCACGTCCCGACAGAGCTGCTCGTCGACGGCGTGTGGCGCCCTGCTGCGTCCGGGCGCAGGTTCGAGGTGGCCGACCCGGCGACGACGCAGGTGCTGTTCGAGGTCGCGGACGCCGGACCCGAGGACGCTCTGGCGGCGCTCGCGGCGGCGGACTCCGCCCGCGAGGAGTGGCGGGCGGTCTCGCCCCGCGCACGCGCCGAGCTGCTGCGCGCGGTGTTCGATGAGATGCGGGCCCACGCCGAGGACCTCGCCGCCCTCGTGACGGCCGAGGGCGGCAAGCCGCTCGCGGAGTCCCGCGCCGAGGTCGCGTATGCGGCCGACTACGTGCGGTGGTACTCCGAGCAGGCCGTGCGGCTCGACGGGCTCGCTCGCCGGGCGCCCGGCGGCGGCGCCCACCCGCTCGTCCTGCGCCGCCCGGTCGGCCCCGCCCTGCTGATCACGCCGTGGAACTTCCCGATCGCGATGATCGCTCGCAAGATGGCGCCCGCGCTCGCCGCCGGCTGTCCGGTCATCGTCAAGCCCGCCCAGCTCACCCCGCTCACCACTGCGTACTTCGCCGAGATGGTGCGCGCCGAGCTCGAGGCGCGCAGGCTGCCGGCCGGTGCGCTCAACATCCTGCCGAGCTCGGCCGCCGGCGCCCTCACGACGCCGCTGCTCGCCGATCCGCGACTACGCAAGCTGTCGTTCACCGGTTCGACGGAGGTCGGCCGGATGCTGCTGCGCGGCGCCGCGCAGGGTGTCCTGCGCACGTCGATGGAGCTCGGCGGCAACGCGCCGTTCCTCGTGTTCGACGACGCGGACATCCCCGCCGCCGTCGAGGGCGCGGTCGCGGCGAAGATGCGCAACTCCGGACAGACGTGCGTCGCGGCGAACCGGTTCCTGGTACACGAGTCCGTCGCCGACGAGTTCACCGACGGGCTCGCCGCCACGTTCGACCGCCTCGTCATGGGCCACGGCGCGACGCCGGGCACGACGGTCGGCCCACTCATCGAGGCCGCCGCCGTCGACCGGGTCGAAGCCGTCGTCGCTGCCGCGGTCGACGGCGGTGCCCGCGTACGGTCGGGCGGTCACCGTCCCCGGGGTGCCGGGTACTTCTACGAACCCACCGTGCTCGAGAACGTGTCGCCGGATGCCCTCGTGGTCACCGCGGAGGTCTTCGGTCCCGTCGCCCCCGTCATGACCTTCTCGACCGAGGACGAGGCCGTCGCACTCGCGAACGGCACCGAGTTCGGGCTCGTCGCCTACGCGTACACGCGCGACGTCGGGCGCGTGATGCGGCTCGTTGAGAGTGTCGAGGCGGGGATGCTCGGCGTCAACCGCGGCATGGTCTCGGACGCGAGCGCGCCGTTCGGAGGCGTGAAGTCCTCGGGGCTGGGACGCGAGGGTGGCGAGGCGGGGATCGAGGAGTATCTCGAGACGATCTACGTCGCGCTGTAGCCCCCGCGCGGTCCGCGGCGCGGCCGTGGCCCTGGGATCGTGTGCGGCAGTGTCGGCGTGAGCCCTGATCGCAGCCCCGCGGTCCAGGAGGCGATCTGCCAAGCGGTGCTGGTCTCGATCGCCACGGGCCTGTACGGCGCGTGTTTCGGGGCGCTCGCGGTCGCCTCGACCTCCCGCAGGCCGCAGCTCTCAGTCTCCTGATGTTCTCCGGGGACGCGCAGTTCGCGTTCATCGGCGTGCTCGGCCCGAGTGGCGCCGTCTCCAAGGTCGCGACCGCGGGCCTGCTGGGGACCCCGGAACGGTCTGTACGGTCCGCAGGGCGCTCCGATGCAGCTGACGATCGACGAATCGACCGCCGTGGCCGCAGCGCAGCGAGACCCGGCCGCGTCGCGAGCGGGTTCTGGTGGACGGGCATCGGTGTCTTCGTCCTCGGGGACCCGCGTCGCTACGGTCTGGACGCAGCCGCGGCCGCGGTGTTCCTCGGGCTGGTGTGGCCCCGGCTGGGCACCCGGATCGCGCGAGCGGCAGCCGGTCTCGCCATCGTCGTCACACTCGGCCGCACCCCGTTCGTCCCCGCCGGACTGCCGGTCCTCGCGGCGAGCGTCGTCCGCTTCGCCCTCAAGCTCGTCGGCCATCTCCTCCCGTCGCACTGGCTCGCCGAGCCGCGCGTGGCCCGAACGGCGGCGCTCGTGACGGTCGCGCTGCTCGCGGTGCTCGTCGGTGTGCAGACGTTCACGACGGTCACTCCCTCGTCCTGGACCCCCGGATGCCTGCGGTCGTCGTCGCCGTGATCGCGGTCGCACTGCGCGCGCCAGTCATCATCGTGGTCGTCGCAGCCGCTACGACGGCGGCCGTCCTGCGCGCACTGGGGATGCCCTGAGCCGGCGGAGTCCACGCGCGGTACCAGGTTGCTAGCCTCGAGACGCATCTCTTCCACTACGTCGCGCTTTCCACCGGCGCCCGTCGTCGCCCGTCGACCACTCTCGGAGGTCCCGTTGACCACCTGTTGCCGTCCGCTCGCCCAGTGCCCCTCTGCAGGCTCCGGCGCACCGGTCAACTCCTGATGGCGCTCTTCAGCGAGCAGGCCGACGTCTCGGTCCGACCCGCCGTCCCCGGAGACGAGCTCGCGATCGCTGCCGCACAGCTCGCCGCGTGGCGCGACGCGCACCGCGACACGCTCGGCGAGCAGGTCCTGGCATCCCTCGACGGCGCAATGTTTGCCGAACGCTGGGCGGTCGCGATCACGTCGCCGCCGTCCCGGGGCCACCGCGTGCTCGTCGCGTGCGAGGGTGCCGACGTCGTCGGCTTCGTCGCGGTCGGCCCGATCGCTTCCCCGGACGACTCGCCGCTCGACGCGCCCGGGGGCGAGCTCTTCGCGCTCGAGGTCGCCCCCCGGTCGCAGCGCGCCGGGCACGGCTCGCGGCTGCTCGCGGCCGCGGTCGACCTCCTGCGCGCGGACGGCGCCGACCACCTGCAGACCTGGGTGCTCGACGGCGACTCCGCGCGTGCGCAGTTCCTCGCCTCGGCCGGGCTCGGAGCCGACGACGCGATCCGCACCTTGGCGAGCGGCACGATGCCCCAGGGCACGGAGCGTCAGGTGACCGAGCACCGTTGGTCCGCCGCAATCTGAGCCCCTGCAGGGCCCCGCGCTCGAGGTCGGGCGCCCGCCGTGCAGGTCGGGCGCCCGCCGTGCAGGTCAGGCGGCGCGGTGCAACCGGGAAGCCGTTCGCAGGGACTCGCGGGCCCGACGCCGGTCCCCCGCGGCGTCGTAGGCGAACGCGAGGCGATACCAGGAACCCCAGTCGTCGGGGGCGGACTCGACCTCGCCGCGGCTGGTCTCGAACTGGGCCCCGGCCGCGGTGCGGTCGATCCTGCCGCCCGGCGAGCGCGGCAGGTCATCGACGCGCAGGGCGCCCACCGCGGCGAGCTCGTCGGCCATGTGCTGCACGTCGACGGCCAGGCGCCACTCGCGCACGATCGACCAGACACCGAGCAGTGGCAGCAGGAGCACGCCCGCGCCGAGCACGATCCCGACGGGCTCTCCGGTCCGCAGCAACGCGACGGCACGGTCGGCGACCAGCCACAGGTACAGCCCGAGCAGGGCCGTCAGAGCGACAGCGCCGATGAGCGAGGCGTGCGGCAGCCGCGAACGCAGTGTCGACGTCATGGCCGTCAGCCGAGGTACAGCAGGTGCTCGAGCCCGACGGTGAGACCCGGCCGTGCACCGACGTTCCGCACCGCGTGCAGGACGCCGGGCATGAAGCTCACCCGGTCGAACGAGTCGTGCCGGATCGTCAGCAGCTCGCCGGGGTTGCCGAGCAGGATCTCCTCGTGCGCGATGAGCCCACGCAACCGCACCGAGTGCACCCGGATGCCGTCGACGTCAGCACCTCGTGCCCCGTCCAGCGCCGTGGTCGTCGCATCCGGGCTCGGCCCGACGCCCGCCTGCGCGCGCGCCGCACCGATCGCGGCCGCCGTGTGCCGAGCTGTTCCGGACGGCGCGTCGACCTTGTCCGGGTGATGCAGCTCGATGACCTCGACCGACTCGAAGTACCGCGCGGCCCGCGCCGCGAACGTCATGGCGAGGACGGCGCCGAGCGCGAAGTTCGGCGCGATCACCACACCGACGCCCGGACGGTTCGCGAGGTGGTCGCGCACTCGCCCGAGCGAGTCCTCGGTCCAGCCCGTCGTGCCGACCACCACGTGGATGCCGGCGTCGATGAGTGCGTGGACGTTCGTCTCGGTCACGGACGGAATCGTGAAGTCGACGGCCACCTGGGCTCCGACGTCGGTCAGGCGGGACAGGTCGTCCCCCGCGTCGATCGATGCCACGACCTCGAGGCCGGGGGCAGCTCGAACCGCCTCGACGACTGTCGAACCCATGCGTCCGGCGGCCCCCAGGACGGCAACCTTGATCTGCTCGCTCACGGAGAACCACCCTAGTCGAACGCGTCGTGCTGCTCAGAGGCTGGCCTCGGGCCCCACCTGCCGCCGGGCGCCTCAAGACAGACCGCCCCGGCGCCGATGGAGCATGCCTGCGCACCTCGACATTCGCGACGGCTGCCCACAACCCCGCGACAGGGGTCGCGGCCCTGGCGAACGACAGCCGGCGGGCGTCGATCGGTTCGACAATCACCGTTCTCGCCTGGGTAGCCGTCTGCTGGGCCGCCACCACGCGCCGGGCCCGTGGCGGTCGCGCGTGGGTTCCCGCGGTCGTCGGAGGGAGCGCACCCGTGACGCAGTGCGCACTGGCGTTCGTGCCCCCCAACCGCGGGGTTGCCCCGGTCTCGTGGCCCGGACCCGCCCAGCCGTTCGACTGGTCCGTCGAAGGCCGGGCGCTCACGCTCGCCCACCCCGCCGCAGTCGCACCGGTGGTGGTCGTGCTCGCCCCCATGGGTGCGTCATGGTGGGCGCGGCGGCCGGCTCCAGATTCGAGCGCCCCGCACGCAGCCCAAGTCGGAGTGGGCCGCACGGAAGCTCGACGCGCCCAGCTCGTCGTCGGCATACCCGCGCTCGCGCTGTCGCTCGGCGCTGTCGCTCGGCGCCGTCGCGGTACTTACTGGTGGCGACGGACGCCTACGGCTGGGTGACGGCCCAGGTCGCGCTGCTACCGGTGGCGGTCGTCGAGCCGGGCGGGTCGCTCCTCCTGCTGGTCGTCGCGGCAGCGCTCATGTCGGGCGGGGGCCCGGTCGGGGCGCTGACGTTGGTCGCGGCGCGACGGGCTGTCCCCATCCAGCCCCGCGACGTCAGTCGCCGAACGGTCCGATCCGCACGAACGACCGCGGACGCGATGCGAGCTCGGCCGCGAGCTCCTGCACCCCGGCCGCTGTCACCGACCGGACCGCTTCGAGCGTCTCGTCGAGCGACATGAGCGCACCGAGGACGAGCTCGGCCTTGCCGAGCCGGTTCATACGCGAGCCGGTGTCCTCCATTCCGAGCACCAGGCCGCCCGAGAGCTGCCCGATCGAGCGTCGCAGCTCGCCATCGGTGATCCCGCTGTCGGCCAGCCGCTCCCACTCCGAGACGAGCAGCGCCGTGACCTGGTCGACCTTGCCCGGTGCGCACCCGGCATAGACCCCGAAGATCCCGGTATCCGCGTGGCCTGACGCGAACGAGTAGGTCGAGTACGCGAGGCCGCGCTTCTCCCGGATCTCCTGGAACAGCCGGGAGGACATGCCGCCGCCGAGGACAGCGTTCAGCACGGAGAGTGTGAACCGCCGCGGGTCGGTGGCCGTGAGGCCCGTTCCGCCGACGATGACGTTCGCCTGCTCCGTGACCCGGTGCGTCATCATCTCGACGCCCACGGTGGGGATGCCGCCCTCGACGTCGTCGGCCCCACGCCTGCCCAGGGGCGTCGCGTCTGCCGTGAGGTCCCAGCCGCCGTCGGCCAATGCCTTTGCGACCTGTTCGCACAGTGCATCGTGGTCGACACCGCCTGCCGCGGTCACGACGAGGCCGGCGGAGCGGTAGTGCTCGCGATAGTGCTCCCAGACTGCGGAGCGCGGCACCGCCCGAATGGTGTCCGGGGTGCCACCGATCGGCCGTCCGAGCGGGTGCGCTCCGAGGACGGCGGTCGTGAACTGCTCGTGCACGACGTCACTGGGGTCGTCGTCGTTCATCGCGAGCTCTTCGAGGATCACGCCGCGCTCGGTCTCGAGCTCGTCAGTGTCCAGGCGTGCGGACGTGACCATGTCCGCGATGACGTCGACAGCCATCGGCAGGTCGGTGTCGAGCACCCGCGCGTAGTAGCAGGTGTGCTCCTTGCCCGTCGCCGCGTTGGCCTCGCCGCCGACCTCGTCGAACGCCTCCGCGATGTCCATGGCCGTGCGCCGTGCCGTGCCCTTGAACAGCAGGTGCTCGAGGAAGTGCGTCGAGCCGTGGTGACCGTCGCTCTCGTCCCGCGAACCGACCCCGACCCACGCCCCGACCGTGGCCGAGCGCAGACCGGGCATGTGCTCGGTGAGCACGCGGACCCCGCCGGGCAGGACTGAACGGCGCACGTGTGCGCCGCCATCCTGCCCGGCAGACAGCTCGCTGCCCGGCTGACCGGGCGCGACGAGCGGGAGGTCCAGTGGCACGTCAGTCGTCGACCCCGGCGTCGACCGTGGCGTCAGCGGCGCCCTCGGCCTCGTCGACGACCGCGTGGAGCGACAGCTTGCCGCGCGGGTCGATCTCGCCGATCTCGACCTGGACCTTCTGGCCCACCGACAGGACGTCCTCGACGTTGTCCACGCGCTTGCCGCCCACGAGCTTGCGGATCTGGGAGATGTGGAGCAGACCATCCTTGCCCGGCGAGAGCGACACGAACGCGCCGAAGGTCGTGGTCTTGACGACGGTGCCCACGAAGCGCTCCCCGATCTCGGGCATGTGCGGGTTCGCGATGGCGTTGATCGCGGCCCGCGCGGCCTCGGCCGACGGCCCGTCGGTCGCGCCGATGTAGACGGTTCCGTCGTCCTCGATCGAGATGTCGGCGCCCGTCTCCGCCTGGATCTGGTTGATCATCTTGCCCTTCGGGCCGATGACCTCGCCGATCTTGTCGATCGGGACCTGCACCGTGATGACGCGAGGCGCGTACGGGCTCATCTCGTCGGGCGTGTCGATGGCCTCATTGATGACGTCGAGGATCGCCAGACGCGCCTCCTTCGCCTGCGTCAGCGCGCTGGCGAGGACCGAGGCGGGGATGCCGTTGAGCTTCGTGTCCAGCTGGATCGCCGTGACGAACTCGCGCGTGCCGGCAACCTTGAAGTCCATGTCGCCGAACGCGTCCTCGGCACCGAGGATGTCGGTGAGCGCCGCGTAGCGGGTCTCCCCGTTCACGGTGTCGGAGACGAGGCCCATCGCGATGCCCGCGACCGCTGCGCGCAGCGGCACACCGGCGTTGAGCAGCGAGAGCGTCGAGGCGCAGACCGAGCCCATCGACGTCGAGCCGTTCGAGCCGAGCGCCTCGGAGACCTGACGGATCGCGTAGGGGAACTCCTCACGGCTCGGCAGGACCGGCAGGAGTGCACGCTCGGCGAGCGCCCCGTGGCCGATCTCGCGCCGCTTCGGCGAGCCAACGCGGCCCGTCTCACCCGTCGAGTAGGGCGGGAAGTTGTAGTTGTGCATGTAGCGCTTGCGCGTCTCCGGAGAGAGCGTGTCGAGCTGCTGCTCCATCCGGAGCATGTTCAGTGTCGTGACCCCGAGGATCTGGGTCTCGCCGCGCTCGAACAGCGCCGAGCCGTGGACGCGGGGCAGGACCTCTACCTCGGCCGAGAGGGTGCGGATGTCGCGCAGCCCACGCCCGTCGATCCGGAAGCCGTCCGTAAGGATGCGCTGGCGGATGAGCTTCTTGGTGACCGCACGCACTGCTGCGGACAGCTCCTTCTCGCGACTTGCAAACTCCTCGCCGAGCGAGCCCAGGGCCTCGGCCTTGATCTCGTCGAGCCGGTTCTCGCGGTCGTGCTTGTCCGCGATCGTCAGCGCCTCGCGCAGCGGGCCCTCAACAAGGGCCGCGACGGCCGCATAGGCGTCCGGCTGGTACTCGGGGAAGACGGGGAAGGTCTGCGTGGGCTTCGCGGCGCGCGCGGCCAGGTCGGCCTGCGCGGCACAGAGGACCCGGAGGAACGGCTTGGCGGCCTCGATGCCCTGTGACACGACCTCCTCGGTCGGTGCGGTGGCGCCCTCGAACTTGATGAGGTTCCACGACTTCTCGGGTGCCTCGGCCTCAATCATCGCGATCGCGACGTCGTCACCGACGACGCGGCCGGCGACGACCATGTCGAACGTCGCGCGCTCGCGCTCGGAGTAGCGCGGGAACGCGACCCACTGACCGTCGATCAGTGCGATGCGCACGCCGGCGACGGGGCCGGAGAACGGCAGGCCGGACAGCTGCGTGGAGATCGACGCCGCGTTGATGGCCAGCACGTCGTACGAGTCGTCGGGGTGGATCGACAGGACCGTGATGACGACCTGGACCTCGTTGCGCAGGCCCTTGACGAACAGCGGGCGCAGGGGACGGTCGACCAGCCGGCACGCGAGGATCGCCTCGGTGGACGGGCGGCCCTCGCGGCGGAAGAACGAGCCGGGGATCTTGCCGGCGGCGTACGACCGCTCCTCGACGTCGATCGTCAGGGGGAAGAAGTCGAACTGGTCCTTCGGGTGCTTCCCGGCGGTCGTCGCTGCCAGCAGCGTCGTCTCACCGTCGAGGTAGGCGACAGCCGAGCCGGCGGCCTGGCGTGCGATGCGCCCGGTCTCGAAGCGGACTGTGCGTGTTCCGAAGCGACCGTTGTCGATCACTGCCTCGGCGAACTGAATCTCGGGACCCTCCATGGGTGCCCTCCTCTTTTGTGAAGGCGTCGCCCTGACCGCGACGGTCTTCGATCGAGACGCCCAGAGCTCGCGAGCTCCGGATGCCACTACCGAGGACCGGACGGGCGGGTCGGCGCGGGTGGTGTCACGGTGGTGCGGCCGGGTCCGACGACGATGCCGGGCCCAGCGTGGAACCAGCCCGGACCCGCGCGGGTCCGGGCTGGTTGCGAACAGCTAGCGACGCAAGCCGAGCCGCTCGATCAAGCTGCGGTAGCGGTTGATGTCAACCTTCTGGAGGTAGCCCAGGAGGCGACGACGCTGGCCGACCAGCAGCAGCAGGCCACGCCGGCTGTGGTGGTCGTGCTTGTGGACCTTGAGGTGCTCGGTGAGGTCCTTGATGCGCTGCGTGAGCATCGCGATCTGGACCTCGGGAGAACCGGTGTCACCCTCGTGCGTGGCGAACTCGGTCATGATGGACTGTTTGACGGCACTTTCGAGGGGCACAGTTCTCCAGGTGTACTCGTTGCGCGGTGCTCCGGGGCATGTCCACCCGAGCGCTCTCGTTCCGCGGCCGATCTGACGGCATCTGCATCTTACCAGGGACGACGCCCCGACCCGACCGGCGGGAGCGTTCAGCCCCGCGGCGGAGATGGCGCCAGCAGAGCCCGGACGCTCTCCACGTCGAGGCGCATCTGGGCGACGAGTGCGTCGATCGAGTCGAACCGCACCGTCGGGCGCACGGAGGCGACGAACTCGAGGACGACCTCCCGGTCGTACAGCTCGAGGTCGCTGCGATCCAGGACGTACGCCTCGACCCGGCGCTGGACGCCCCCGAACGTCGGGTT
The DNA here is from genome assembly GCA_012927595.1 of Cellulomonas sp. GTDB lineage: Bacteria > Actinomycetota > Actinomycetes > Actinomycetales > Cellulomonadaceae > Cellulomonas_A. The sequence goes on along the minus strand of JABBOW010000197.1, from coordinate 5,472 downwards.
GGTGCCCACCGAGATCGCGGCAGGCAGCACGTCGGTCGCAACCGAGGCCGGGGCGCCGGGCGCGCCCAGAGGACGCAACCAGCCGGCGTACACGCCGTCGGCCGGAACCATGCCCGTCGCGTCCTGCGCAAGGTTGGCGGTCGGGAACCCCAGCTCGCGCCCACGCGCGTCACCGTGCACGACGATGCCGCGCATACGGTGCGGCCGGCCCAGGACCCGCGCCGCCCCGGCGACGTCGCCGGCCTCGAGAAGCTCGCGGACCCACGTCGAGGACCAGCGTCGGTGCGGGGCGACCCCGGGGACAGGCGTCGCCGCAATCGCGGTTGCGGCGACGTCGTCGATCACCTCGACCGTGAACCCGTAGGTCCGGCCAAGCTCGATCATCGTCGTCAGGTCACCGGCGTTGCCCCGGCCGAACCGCACGTCGTGACCGACGACCACGGTCCGGGCAGCGAGCCCCTCGACGAGGTATCGCACGACGAACTCCTCGGCGCTCTGGCGAGCGAAGGCAAGCGTGTACTCGAGCAGCAGGACGGCGTCGAGACCGGTCATCGCGAGCAGCTCGAGGCGGTCGGCGTCGCCCGTCAGCAGCGGGGGCGCCGTGTCCGGACGGTGCACCTGAGACGGGTGCGGGGAGAACGTCACCGCGACCGCCCGGGCGCCCACGGCTCGCGCATCCCCCACCATGCGCTGCAGCACCCCGACGTGACCTCGGTGCACACCGTCGAAGTTGCCGATCGTCACGACCGACGGACCGTAGCCGGTCGGCACATCCGCCAGATCGGTCCAGCACTGCACGCATACTCCTCGGAGCTCGGACGGGGACCCCCTGCGCGCGGCAGGAACGGCCGGGACAAGACTGCCACGCTCGGCGCCTGCACCCGAACGCACGTCGTAGGGTCGGGGGATGCGGTGGCGGACCTTTGGTGAACGGACCATCTACGACAGCCCGTGGGTGCGGCTGGTGCTCGTCGACGTCGAGGTGCCCGGGCACGGCCGGATCGACCACCACGTCGTGCGGATGCCGATGCACGCAGCCGGCACGGTGGTGCACGACCCTGACCGCGGCATCCTGCTGCTGTGGCGGCACAGGTTCATCACGGACACCTGGGGCTGGGAGATCCCGGCCGGACGGGTCGACCCCGGCGAGACACCGGCGCAGGCGGCGGCCCGCGAGGTGCTCGAGGAGACGGGCTGGCGACCGGGCCCGGTGCGGCCGCTCCAGACGTACCACCCGGCGAACGGCACGTCGGACCAGACCTTCCACGTGTTCGTCGCCAACGGCGCGACCCACGTCGGGCCGCCGTCAGACCCGAGCGAGTCTGAGCGGATCGCGTGGGTCCCGGTGGACGAGGTCCGCAGCCTCGTGCTCGCCGGGGAGCTGCGCGACGGACTGTCGCTCACCGGCGTGCTGCGCTACCTCTTCGCGCCCAGCTGAGGGCCCCGGATCGATCGCTCAGGCTGGGGCGAAGACCAGCACCGGCCGGGCGTGCTCGCCGCTCGTCTCAAGCAGTGCCACGAGCTCGCCCGCGGGCGACAGCGCCGCGACGGGCTGGCTCAGGGTCGGTAGACCGGCCTCGATCCGCTTGCCGTAGGACAGCGCAGCGGCCTCTTCCGCGGTCAGCTCTCGGACCGGGAAGGTCGCCCGTGCGGCTTCGGCGAGCGGGAGGACATCGAGCGGGATGTCCTGCGGCCACGCCTCGAGCTCGTCGAGGGTGCGCGCCATCGCGAGCGGGTAGCCGCCGACCCGCGTCCGGCGCAGCGCCGTGAGGTGCCCGCCGACGCCGAGGCTCGCCCCGAGGTCGCGCGCCAGCGCCCGGATGTAGGTGCCCGACGAGCACACGACGCGGACATCGACATCCAGCCCGCGCACCCCACCCGTACCTGTGTCGAACGCTCGCACGTCGCCCACCGCAAACTCGCTCACGGTGACCGGGCGGGCGGCGAGCTCGACGTCCTCGCCAGCCCGCACGCGCGCGTAGGCCCGCTGCCCGTCGATCTTGATCGCGCTCACCGAGCTCGGGACCTGCAGGATCGGGCCCGTCAGGAGTGCGACCTCACGATCGATGTCGTCGCGCGTGACAGCCGACGTATCGCTCGACACGTGGAGCTCTCCCTCGGCGTCGTCGGTCGTGGTGGACGCGCCGAGACGGATCGTTGCTACGTACTCCTTGTCGGCACCGACGACGTAGGTCAGCAGCCGCGTCGCTCGTCCGATGCCGAGCACGAGCACGCCGGTCGCCATCGGGTCGAGCGTTCCGGCATGCCCGACCTTGCGCGTCCCGGCGAGGCGACGCATGCGTGCGACGACGTCGTGGCTCGTGCAGCCTGCGGGCTTGTCGACGACGACGAGCCCGTCCGGCGCGGTGGGCCGCCGAACGCTGTCAGACACCGGCGCGGTCGTCGTGGTTCTCGTCATCGGACTCGTCGTCCGGGTCCTCGGCCGGCTTGCGGTACGGGTCGGCGTCGCCGGCGAACTGGGCCGTCGCCGCGAGTGCCGCGACCTCCGCGTCCCGACGGGCGGCCTCCGACAGCGCCGCGGTCAGGTGAGCGGCGGTCTCCGGCACCGCGTCGAGGTGGAAGTCGAGCGACGGCGTCAGCCGCATGCCGGTCTGCTTGCCGACCTCGGAGCGGATCAGGCCCTTGGCGCTCTCGAGCGCGGCCGAGGAACCGGCACGCGCCTCGTCGTCGCCGTAGACGGTGTAGAAGACGTCCGCGTGCTGCAGGTCGCCGGTCACCCGGACATCGGTGACGGTGACGAACCCGAGCCTCGGGTCCTTGATCCGGGTGTCGAGCATCTGCGCGACGATCTGCTGGATCCGTTCGGCGAGCTTCCTCGCACGACCCTGGTCTGCCATGTTCTCCGGCCTTCTCAAAGGTCCGTCCCGGCCTGCGAGACGGATGATCGACGTCGACACCCGCGGGGCTCTCGACACACTGACGGTCGCACGACGGGTGGTGGCCCGCGCCGAACGGCACGGGCCACCCCCTTGTCACGTCGTCACTTGCGAGGCTTCTCGCGCAGCTCCCACGTCTCAATGACGTCACCGATCTCGACGTCGTTGAACGACCCGAGCCCGATACCGCACTCGAACCCTTCGCGGACCTCGGTCGCGTCGTCCTTGAACCGCTTGAGCGACTCGATCGTGAGGTTGTCCCCGATCACGGCACCATTGCGCTTGACGCGCGCCTTGGTGTTGCGGCGGATCTCCCCGAACCGGACGATCGACCCGGCGATGTTGCCGAACTTCGACGAGCGGAACACCTCGCGCACCTCCGCGGTGCCGAGCTGGACCTCCTCGTACTCCGGCTTGAGGAGACCCTTGAGGGCCGATTCGACGTCGTCGATGGCCTGGTAGATGACCGAGTAGAACCGGACGTCCACACCCTCGCGATCGGCGAGGTCCTCGACGCGCTCACCGAACTTCACGTTGAAGCCGATGATGATCGCGTTGTCGACCGTGGCGAGGTTGACATCGTTCTGCGTGATGGCACCCACGCCGCGGTGGATGACCCGCAGCTCGACCTCTTCGCCGACATCGATCTTGAGCAGCGCATCCTCGAGCGCCTCCACGGCGCCCGACACGTCGCCCTTGAGGACGAGGTTGAGAGTCTCGACCTTGCCCAGCTGGAGCGCCTGCGTGAAGTCCTCCAGGCTGATGCGCTTGCGACGCTTCGCCAGGAGTGCGGCACGCTCGGCCGACTCGCGCTTCTCGGCGATCTGCCGCGCGGTCCGCTCGTCCGGTGCCACCAGGAAGGTGTCACCGGCCCGCGGGACCGAGGCTAGCCCGAGGACGACGACCGGACGAGCCGGCCCGGCCTCGTCGAGCGTGTTGCCGTGCTCGTCGAACATCGCCCGGACACGTCCGTGGGCTGTGCCCGCCACGATCGCGTCACCGACGTGAAGCGTGCCGGACTGCACGAGCACGGTCGCCATGGGGCCGCGCCCCTTGTCGAGGTTGGCCTCGATGGCGACGCCGCGAGCGTCCTTGTTCGGGTTGGCCCGCAGGTCGAGCGCCGCGTCTGCGGTGAGCAGCACGGCCTCGAGAAGCTGGTCGATCCCTTGGTTGAGCTTCGCCGACACGTCGACGAACATCGTGTCGCCGCCGTACTCCTCGGCCACCAGGTTGTACTCGGTGAGCTGCTGGCGGACCTTGGCGGCGTTGGCCCCTTCCTTGTCCACCTTGTTCACCGCGACCACGATCGGGACGCCGGCGGCCTGGGCGTGGTTGAGCGCCTCGATCGTCTGAGGCATCACGCCGTCGTCGGCCGCGACCACGAGGATCGCGATGTCGGTGACCTGCGCACCACGCGCACGCATCGCCGTGAAGGCCTCGTGACCCGGGGTGTCGATGAACGTCACCGCACGGTCGACGCCCTCGTGGACGGTCCGGACCTGGTAGGCGCCGATGTGCTGGGTGATCCCGCCGGCCTCGCCTGCGACGACGTCCGTCTGACGGATGGCGTCGAGGAGCTTGGTCTTGCCGTGGTCCACGTGACCCATGACGGTGACCACGGGCGGGCGGGCGAGCAGCTGCTCGTCGGCCTCGTCCGCAAGCTCCGCATCGAGGTCGATGTCGAAGGACCCGAGCAGCTCGCGGTCCTCCTCCTCGGCCGAGACCATCTCGATGATGTACCCGAGCTCCTGCGCGAGCGTGCCGAACGTGTCCTCGTCGAGCGACTGCGTCGCAGTCGCCATCTCACCGAGGTGGAACAGAACCGTGACGAGGCTCGCGGGGTTCGCGTCGATCTTGTCCGCGAAGTCGTTGAGCGACGAGCCTCGACGCAGGCGTACGACGGTCGTGCCGTTGCCGCGAGGGACCTGCACGCCACCCAGCGAGGGTGCCTGCATCTGCTCGAACTCCTGGCGCTTCGCCCGCTTGGACTTGCGTCCTCGGACGGGGCGTCCTCCGGCGCGACCGAACGCTCCCTGGGTCGAGCCGCGACCGGCACCACCCGGACGCCCACCGCCGCCACCAGGACGACCGGCAAAACCGCCACCGCCACCGGGTGCTCCACCGGGACCGCCAGCACCACCAGGGCCACCTGCACCGCCGGGACGGCCGGCGTAACCGCCACCGCCACCGGGACGCGCGCCGCCACCGGCACGAGCTGGACCCGGACGCTCACCCGGACGGCTGACGCCGCTCGCGTTACGCCCGGGCATCATGCCGGGGTTGGGGCGCGGGCCACCGGGACGAGGACCGCCCGGACGCTCGGTCGCACCTGCCGGCGCGCCGCTTGCCGCGGGCGCCTCGGTCCGGCGCTCACCTGGGCGCGGCATGCCCTGAGACGGGGCGAACGGGTTGTTGCCCGGGCGCGGGCCGCCGGAGCGCGGGCCAGCGGACCCACCGGGTCCGGACGGACGCTCGCCACGACCCATGCCCTGGGAGGGCGCAAAGGGGTTGTTGCCCGGCCGCGAGCCGGCGGTACGTGCCGGGACCGGCGCGGGAGCCGGTCGCGGACCGGGAC